>JAISUH010000076.1 GCA_031272205.1 Dysgonamonadaceae bacterium
GCAAGAATGGATGGGGCAAATTCGTGGCTACGAAGGGTTACGATTAGGAATAAGGGTTTATAAGTGGCGTCCCGTTAGGACTTTGGGGGTGGAGAGGGATGTGCTGTCCGTAAGCTGAAACATACGGTTAATAAAGTGTGCCCCTTGCAGGGGCCGGGCTGCCTGAATATCCCCGTTCGGGGATACATATCAATAGAAACCAAGGCGCCCCACCAATGCAACCCCGTACGGGGTTGAACGGCATTTATACGCTTGCTTTCTATGGAAATGGATGGCCTGCGGCCAAGAATCTTCCTCAAAATTCCCTTAGTAGCCCAAGGCGCCACCCACCGCCCATACCCTTATTTTTATGTTATTAAACCTGTTAGGTTTTTTAAACCTAACAGGTTTAGTAACAGTAATCAGTCTTGGCGGCGCCCGTGTTTTCTTTTTGTGAAATCTTTCATTTAAACACCAGCACCCTGTTTTCGAGGGGCTCGAACGTTTTTTCCTGCGCTTGACCCCTAATTTCTCCGAAAGGCATTTGTGCAACAAGTTTCCATTCGGGATTGATGTTCCATTCCTGTTGTACGGCCTTGTCGATAAGCGGATTGTAGTGTTGCAATGATGCGCCTAAGCCTTCGCTTTCGAGAGCGATCCACGTCAATACTTGATTGATGGCGGACGAATGTTCACTCCAAACGGGGAAATTGTCCTTGTACGACGGAAATTTGGCTTGCAAATTTTTCACAACGGACTGGTCTTCAAAGAATAGCGCCGTGCCGTGTCCGGCCAAAAACGAAGCGTTTATTTTGTCTTCCGTGGCCTTGAAGGCTTCTTCCGAGCGGCTTATTTTTTTCAATTCGTTTTTCACCAACTCCCACAGTTTCTTGTGGTTTTTGCCCAGCAGCAAAACAACCCGCGCCGATTGCGAATTGAACGCCGACGGACTGTGGCGCACCGCAAATTCGATGACCGATTGTATTTTTTCGTCCGAGATGGTCGATCCGCCGCCTATCCGATAATAGCTGCGCCTGTCTTGTATAGCGTCTTTTAAACTTTTCTTCAACATGTCTTTTGCATTTAAAATGGATTCATGAAAAGAACAGTTATGTTGCCGTATTGTTTCGCAGAACAGCATGAGAATATTTATGACACATCACGTTTATCTATTGCCGGCGAACCCCCGTATTTTTTTTAACGTTGAGGTATTTCAATCCTGCGTTTTTCCCGACTGCTCAAAAAGCTCAATTCGATAATCCGTATCACCTCGCGAGCCTCTTCGGGTTTCACGGCTATTTCGGTTTTGCCCCATATCGCGTCGCGCAGATTGCTGAAATAAAGACGGTAATCGCCGCGTTCGCTTTCAATTTTGCCGCTGATTTTCAAATCTTTATATTCGACGTCGATGGCGCCCCAAATGGCTTCGGGTTCGCTTCCCCAAGTCGGTGTGTCGGGAATGGCGCCGTTATTGAGCTTTTCTTCCTGCACATCGAGCCCGTACTTCACATAGGATCCGTTTTTCCCGTGGAGCTGGTAAGTAGGACCCGGTATTTTTTTCAACATGCTGGCTTTCAATGTTGCGGTGAAAGCGGGGTATTGCAGCCGCACATCGAAATAATCGTCGGCTTTTGCCCAAGGGCGTTGCGTTTGTATATCGGCCGTCAGGGCTTGCGGCATGCCGAAAAAATAGAGCGCCTGATCGATGAGGTGAGAGCCGAGGTCGTAAAAAATGCCCGATCCGGGCAGAGGATCTTCGCGCCATGCGCCGCCGGGACGCGGGTCGGGTCGGTAGCGGTCGAAATGGGTTTCGTAATCGGTGATGTTGCCCAAAATGTTTGAATCCAACAGACGGCGAACCGTTTTTGTGTCGCTCGTGATGCGCCGATTGTGATAGACGGTGAGTATTTTCCCTGCGCGTCGCGAGATTTCGATAAGTTCGTCGGCCTCTTTCACGGTTACCGTAAACGGTTTTTCGACCACCGTGTGTTTGCCGGCGAGCAAGGCTTCGCGTGCCCAATGAAAATGCGCGGTGTTGGGAGAGGTAACGATGACCAGATCGATATCGGGGTCGTCGATAATCCCTTTGCCGTCAGGCACAATTGCAGTAGCCGGATAACGTTTCCCGATGAGCTTGACGCTTTCGGGATTGGAGGTGCTGATTTTTGAGAGTTCGAAACCCTCCGTTACGTCGATAAACGGTGCGTGAAACACCCTTCCCGAAAGTCCGAAGCCGATAATGCCCGTGCGAATAATTTTTTCCATTTTACCTTGTGTTTTTTTAGTATAAGTTTTTTGATAAGCGAAAGCCCAAATGTACGAAAAAAAACGAAAGAAATGAGGCAAGACCTGTTATTCATCTTCCGAAAGCAGGAAATCGGCCAATTTATTCATCGCGAGGGCGCGGTGGCTGATTTTGTTTTTCTGTTCATCGCCTATTTCGGCAAAGGTTTGATCGTATCCGTCGGGTTGAAAAACAGGGTCGTAACCGAATCCGGCGCTGCCCCTTTTTTCTTCGATGATGCGTCCGTTAATTTCCCCTTCAAAAAGGTGTTGTTCACCGTTGCAGAGCAAGGCTATCGCTGTGCGGAAACGGGCTTTTCGGTTGAGTTTTCCGGTCATCTCGCGCAAGAGTTTTTCCATGTTGTCCTGCGGCGAGCAGTGTTCGCCCGCATAACGCGCCGAATAGACGCCCGGAGCGTTACCTATAGCCTCGACTTCGAGGCCGGTATCGTCGGCGAAGCAGTCGTATCCGTATTTGTCTTTGATAAACCGCGCTTTGATGAGGGCGTTCTCTTCCAGCGTGCTCCCATTTTCCTCAATTTCGTCGTAACTTTCGATGTCCGAAAGGCTCAAAATCTCCAATTTTCCGTTCGCGATAGCTCGAATCTCTTTGAGTTTGTGGCTATTATTTGTCGCAAATACTATTTTTTTCATCTGTTTACTGCTAATTTATTTTTTTGATGCCCAAAGGTAGGTATTATTCAAAAATAAATGGCACCTTTTATCCAAACTTCTATATTTATGCCATTGGAGTTCGCCGACCCAACAAACGAACGACAATTCTATCGGCATTTAAAAAAAACAAAACAAAATGTTGTTTTTTGTTGCGTATTACATTTTTTTTATTTACGTTTGCGCAATATTTGAATCATAAAGAAATATTTATATCCAATTTTGCTTCAAAATGATATATTTGTTTCGGGTTATCAATCATTTCAATATTCAAAAAATGGATATGCTATGGCGTAAAGACCAAATATAGAGCGAATTGTTATTAACGGCAACAATTATAAATCTCTTTATAACACCATTTATTATTAATTAAATTTATTGTATGAAAAAAATTGAAGCAATTATCCGCAAGACGAAGTTTGAAGAGGTCAAGGACGCTCTTCTTGCAGCCGACATCGAGTGGTTCTCTTACTACGACGTGAGAGGCATCGGCAAAGCCCGACAGGGACGCATCTATCGTGGGGTCGTTTACGACACCAGCTCCATCGAACGTACGCTGATTTCTATCGTTGTACGCGACAAAAACGTTGAAAAAACGGTTACCGCCATCATTGAATCCGCCCAAACAGGCGAGATAGGCGACGGTCGTATTTTTGTCATTCCTATCGAAGACGCTGTGCGTATCCGCACAGGCGAAAAAGGCGATATTGCCCTTTATAACGCCGAACAGGAAAAATAAGTAAGTTTTAAGATTAAGTTTTAGGTTTTACATTTAACATGTTTTCAAATAATTATGAAGAATAAAACATTTTTAAAAGTCTTACGGCGCAACGCCGTCGGTATAGTATTGATATTCTTTTGTGCGTTTAAAGCTTTCGCACAAGATACCGTAGTGGATGTTACTGAAGTCAGCGCAACCGTTGACAGTAACGGTGTTTCCCTCGATACGGTATGGATGCTGCTTGCAGCCATGCTCGTATTCTTTATGCAACCCGGTTTTGCACTCGTAGAAGCCGGTTTTACACGTACAAAAAATACGGCTAATATCCTGATGAAGAACTTCTTGGATTTCATGATAGGTTCTTTGCTGTTCTTTTTCATTGGTTTTGGCGTGATGTTTGGCAGCGAAGGCGCCGGATTTATCGGTATGCCGAATTTCGGCGATCTGTCGTTCTTGGACAACGGGCTGCCGACGGAGGGCTTCCTCATCTTCCAGACTGTTTTCTGCGCTACCGCAGCGACAATTGTATCGGGAGCAATGGCCGAACGTACAAAGTTCCACATGTATTTAGCTTACACCGTGCTGATTAGCCTCTTTATCTATCCCGTTTCGGGGCACTGGACCTGGGGCGGCGGCTTCTTGATGGCCGAAGGCGGATGGCTCGAAAACCTCACCGGTTCGACCTTCCACGACTTTGCAGGCTCTACCATTGTTCACTCCGTAGGCGGCTGGATAGCCCTCGTAGGCGCTGCCATTCTTGGGCCACGTATCGGCAAGTACAGTAAAGACGGCAAATCGAAAGCCATCCCCGGACACAACCTGACCATCGCCGCTCTCGGCGTGTTTATCCTCTGGTTTGGCTGGTTCGGATTCAACCCCGGTTCGCAACTCGCCGCTTCGGGCGAAGAGAACCGCATTGCCATATCGCACGTATTTCTGACCACCAATCTTGCGGCAGCGGCCGGCGGCTTGTTCTCGTTGCTCACGGCATGGATAAAATACAAAAAACCCTCTTTGTCGCTGACACTTAACGGCGTGCTTGCCGGTTTGGTCGGCATCACTGCCGGTTGCGATGCCGTTTCACCTTGGGGCTCAATTATTGTTGGCGCTATTTGCGGCATTGTGATGGTATTCTCCGTTGAGTTCATCGACAAAACGCTGAAGATAGACGACCCCGTTGGAGCGTCGTCGGTTCACGGTACTTGCGGCTTTGTTGGTACGCTGCTGACCGGCTTACTCGCTACCGACGGCGGACTGTTCTACGGCGGAGGCGCATCGCTCTTTATGGCACAACTCATTGCAGCGCTGATAGTTGGCGCTTGGGCTGCCGGTGCGGGTTATGTGATCTTTAAGGTACTTGACGTAACGGTTGGTATCCGCGTATCGCGCCGCGTAGAAGAAGAAGGTCTCGACATCTACGAGCATGGCGAAACAGCATACAACGCTTAAATAAATTCTCTATAACCCCAAAGCAGGGCAGACCGACGTATGGTCTGCCCTGTAGCGGGTTATTTTTCAAACCTGCAAAAAACACAAATCGACCATCGACTACAACAATCAAAACAACAATCAAAACAAAAAACAAAACAAGAAATAAACGGAATAATAAACAATAATGAAACGATTTTTCAGATTTACAGGGATAGCGCTGTTACTGCTGGCAGCATGTCCTTTTGCAGCGATGGCGCAGACTGAGGCGCCCGCAACTCTCGACAGCGGGAACACCGCATGGCTGCTTGCCGCCACAATGCTTGTGATGCTCATGACCATACCCGGTCTGGCTTTTTTTTATGGAGGTATGGTGCGGCGCAAAAATGTGCTGAGCGTGATGATGCAATGCGTCGTCCTCACCGCCGTCATCACTATCGAATGGCTTGTTTACGGCTACACTGCCGTTTTTGGGACGAGTTTTCAAGGCACATGGATAGGTGAAATCATCGGCGGGATGGACAAGTTTTTTCTGTATGGCATCTCGAAAGACCAACTGACGGCGGGAAACGTACCCGAAGTGCTGTTCGCACTCTTTCAATGTAAGTTTGCTGTCATCACCCCCGCCCTTATCGTCGGCGCTTTTGCCGAGCGGATGAAGTTTTCTGGCTTCCTGCTTTTCTCTATCTTATGGTCATTTTTTGTATATAATCCGATGGCTCACTGGGTTTGGGGCGGCGGCTGGATGCAGCGCATGGGAGCGCTCGATTTTGCCGGAGGCACGGTGGTACACATCAATGCCGGCGTCTCGGCGCTCGTCATCGCTATCTTGCTCGGCAAGCGACACGGCTATGGCACAAGCAGCATACTGCCTCATAACGTGCCGTTTGTGGTGCTTGGCACGGCCTTGCTCTGGCTCGGATGGTTCGGTTTCAATGCCGGCAGCGGTCTCGCGGCCGACGGTTTAGCAGCCAACGCTTTTCTTGTAACGCACCTTGCCACATCGGTTGCCGCCACTACATGGATGGCGCTCGAATGGATCATCAATAAAAAACCGACCGTCATCGGCGTTTGCACCGGCGCCGTGGCAGGTCTGGTGGCTATCACCCCCGCCGCCGGCTCGTCCGACGCGCTCGGAGCCCTTTTTATCGGTCTCTGCTCAGCGGTCGTCTGCTTCACATCGGTCGCTTTCCTCAAACCGAAATTCGGCTACGACGATTCACTTGACGCTTTTGGCGTACACGGCGTAGGTGGTTTCGTAGGGGCTATCCTGACCGGCGTTTTTGCCAGCAAATTTATCACCGGCGAAGCCGAAGGCGCCCTCTATGGCGACTGGCATCAACTTGGTGTTCAGGTTATTGTTAATCTTGCCGCAGTGGTTTTTAGCGCTGTGATGACCTTTATCCTCTACAAGATTGTTGATAAGACCGTCGGAATGCGCGTTTCGTCCCGTGTAGAAGAAGAAGGTCTCGATATTTACGAGCACGGCGAATCGGCATACAACTCCTGATATTTCAAAAATAATCCCCGACAGGCTGCTGAAAATGCAAATTGTCGGGGATTTATAACTGTTAGAAAGAACGTCTTTTATCCCTCAAACATCTTTTTAAAGCGTTTTTGCACGTTTTTACGTGCGCCTTCCGAGGGCTCGAAGTTTTCTGATTTCTGTAATTCGGCGATTGTTTCCCGTTCTTTTTCCGACAGGTTTTCGGGTACGTAAACATTCACGTTTACCAATAAATCGCCTGTCCCGTAGCCGTTTATCGATGGCAGTCCTTTGTTGCGCAACCGCAGCACTTTGCCGGGCTGGGTGCCGGGTTCTATTTTTACTTTGGCCACGCCGTCAACGGTTGGCACTTCCACCGACCCGCCAAGAGCTGCCGTCGGAAAATCGATGAAAAGATTGTAAATCAAGTCGTTCTCATCGCGAATTAATTCTTGATTTTCTTCTTCCTCCACCAAAATCAGCAGGTCGCCGTTCACTCCGCCGCGGCGAGCCGCATTTCCTTTCCCCTGCATCGAGAGTTGCATGCCTTCGCTTACGCCGGCGGGGATTCGTATCGTGATGATTTCTTCGTCGCGAACGATGCCTTCTCCGTTGCAATGGGCGCATTTTTTCGAGATAATTTTTCCTTCCCCGTCGCAAGTGGGGCAGGTGGAGCGAGTTTGCATCTGTCCCAAAATGGTATTGGAGACGCGCGTAACAACTCCCGAACCGTTACAGGTTGCACAGGTTGTCAGCGATGTCCCGTTTTCAGATCCGTTTCCGTGGCAATGACTGCATTCCACGTATTTTTTCACCTTTATCTTTTTATCGACGCCGACAAGAATTTCTTTGAGGTTGAGTTTCACTTTTACCCGAAGGTCGGAACCTCGGTTCACCCGGTGGCTGCTACCGCCACCAAACCCGCCGAAATGTCCATCGAAAATATCGCCGAACTGCGAGAAAATGTCATCCATGGACATCCCCCCTCCAAAACCGCCTGCGCCTGAGGCGCCGCCCATTCCGGCGTGCCCGAATCGGTCGTAACGCGCACGCTTGTTGTCGTCGCTCAGCACTTCGTAAGCCTCTGCGGCTTCCTTAAATTTTTCTTCGGCCGTTTTATCGCCGGGATTTTTGTCGGGATGGTATTGGATGGCTTTTTTGCGGTAGGCTTTTTTTATTTCCTCTACCGTTGCCGTTTTTGAGACCTCCAATACTTCGTAATAATCTCTTTTTTTGTCCATGTTATTCTCCAACGATTACTTTTGGGAAGCGGATGGTTTTATCGTTTAAGTTGTAACCTTTCTGGATGCAATCGATGACTTTCCCCGATTGCGCAGGGTTTTGTACCGGAACGGTGGTAACCGCTTCAAATTTATCGGGGTCGAAAACCTGCCCCGTAGCTTCTATTTCTTTTACGCCGTGCTGCGCGAGAAAACCGACAAACTTCCCATAAATCAAGTCGATGCCTTCCAATATCGATGTTTTATCTTCCGAGCAGTGAAGCGAATTTAACGCTCGTTCGAAATCGTCCACAAGGCCGATAATGTCCGTCAATACGCGCTCTCCCCCGTTCTTGATGAGGTCGGCTTTCTCTTTCATCGTGCGTTTGCGGAAATTGTCGAAATCGGCATGCAGCCGCAAGTATTTATCGTTTAGTTCGTCGTACTTTTCCTGCAATTCCTGAAAATCGTCTTTCTCAACACATTCCGTTTCTGTCAAATTGTCTTTCGCCGCTTCTTGCCCTTCGGCTTCCTGCCCAAAAGTCAGGTCGCTTTCCATAGACGATTCGTCGATGTTCGATGATTTGGCATTATATTTTTCTTCTTTCATATCAATTAAATATTTGTTTATAAGGCAGATAAATGTTCTGAATGTCCTTTGATGGCCTTCCTTTTTTTTCTACCTCCCGTAGATATATAGCAAATAGTTTGCCAAATCGTGAAAAATGGGGTTAAATTGAATGATTTTTATGATACAATGGTGATTTTAGAGGAAGATTTTGCACCATTCGTCGAAGATTTCCACTTGGTGCCAATCGTGTTGACTGAGGCTCTCCCGTATTTTTTTTAGTGATTTTTCCTTACCCAGCTGCGATTTGGAAAAAAATTTGTCGGCAAAGCAAATCATTTTTTCTTCGAGGCTTTGCGGTTGCATGTCGCGGTGAGGAATCGGCAATTTGCGTTTAACGATGGATTCGAGGGTCAATCCTGTGCCTGTATGCCGTTCGCAAACCAAAGCGTGTCTTGGGAAGCCTTCGGCGTCCAATATTTCACGTCCCAAATAGCCGTGGCAAATATAGGGATACGCGCCTTTGCAACAGATGCGTGGGGCGTCGGTTTTGAAAATGCCGATGTCGTGCAACAGGGCTGCTTCTTCCAAAAACTTCACGTCGATGGCTAATTCGGGGTGTTTTTGCGCGATAGAGAGCGCTTTGGCGCTTACGTCGGAAACATGCGCCGTGTAAATCTCGTAGAGTTTGGAGCCGGGTTCGTAATATGTATCGATAATAGTATAAGGATTCATTTTTTATAGACAAAACTATATGGGTTCGTTATCGGACAATTTATAATCCATTTGCAAATATAATCGATTTACGGTAAAATAAAAAACAAAAGAGGTTGTCTCAAAATATCAATAATCCCCAATAAATTATTACTTTTGCAAAAGCAGCAGGCCGGTTTGTCGCTCCGCTTTGTTGGCGGGGAGGAAAGTCCGGGCAACGCAGGGCGCCATACTTCCTAACGGGAAGCTGTCCGCGAGGGCAGATCAGGGTAACAGAAAATAACCGTTCCGCCCGTCGGAACAAGGGTGAAAAGGCGAGGTAAGAGCTCACCGGGCGTTGCGGCAACGCAATGCGCCGTACCCCTTATGGGTTGCAAGGCCATGTATATCGGATGTGTAGGGTTGCCCGCCCGATGCCGAGGGGTAGGCCGCTAAAGAACCGTGGCGACGCGGGTTCGCAGATCAATGACAAACGTGCCTCAGGGCAGACAAAACCCGGCTTACAGGCCTGCTGTTTTTATTTTTTAACGATTATGGAGGAGAACCGAGATAAAAATACGGAGCAAGGCAAAAAAGGGAAGGAATACCGGCCGAGCCGCATCGTGCAATGGAAAGTACGAGTGTCCGAACTCGTCGAATTTTTGTCTTACGATATTTGGCGTATCGATTCGAAATCGTTATCGAAGAACACCAATCTATTCTACAACGTCATCAAAACCGTTATTCTGACGGGACGAAACACACACGAACTCAATTTAGGCTCGCTCGCCTCGTCGCTTACTTACAGCACCATCCTTTCTATTGTGCCGCTCTTGGCGGTTTTGTTTGCCGTCGCCCGCGGATTCGGATTCGAAAATATTCTTCAGAGCGAAATCTTTAATTACCTTGGCATGAACATTGCCGACCCGTCGGCGGCGGACGACGGTCAGGTTACGTTCGGCACTCAAGTGGTCAATGCCATCAACAATTCGCTCGAATATGCCAAGGGGAGCGTTTTTACCGGCGTTGGCGTCATTTTGTTGCTCTACACGGTCTATGCGCTATTCGCCAATATCGAAGGTACCTTTAACAAAATATGGCAGATTAAAAAAGGACGCGCCATCGAAAGACAGATCACCGATTATTTTGCATTGGTCATTATCCTCCCCGTTATGATGCTGCTCAACAGCGGATTGTCTATCATGATCAGCTCTTCGTCGGTCTATTTCGACAAATTCGGGTATATCCTTGAGCCCCTGATTCCACAATTCATGAAGATTTTACCGTATATTGTCAATATATTGGTTTTAACATCGTTATATAAGTTTATGCCGAACACCAAGGTGCATTTTCTGAACGCCTTTATCGCCGGAACGGTGGCGGGTTTGGCCTTTCAGGTTTTCCAGATGATGTACCTCAGCGGATTCTTGTGGATTACGAAATACAATGCCATCTACGGTACTTTTGCCGCCATTCCGCTGATGTTGCTCTGGATGCAGTTGGCGTGGTACATCGTGCTGATTGGGGTAGAGCTGTCGTTTGCGGCGCAAAACGTGCGCAAGTTCTCGTTCGAAAAAGAAACGCGCACCATCAGCCGGCAATACAGGGATTTCTTCACGCTGATCACCGCTACCGAAATTGTGAAGCGTTTCGCCGAAAAAAAACCGCCGCTCACAGCCGACGAACTGTCGGAGGTCTGTAAAGTGCCCGTCGGGCTTGCCAACCGCATTATCGACGATTTGCAGGATATGCACATCCTGACGCCTACGCCCTCGTTTTCCGACGAACACATCACAGCTTATCAACCGGCGATAGACATTAACCTCATCTCGGTGAACTACCTGATGAAGAAGATCGACCAGTTCGGCTCGTCGGATTTCAACGTGGACATAAACGGGAAGTATCTCAGCGAGTGGGATGTGCTGATGGCTTCGAGGGCCAGTTTTTACGAGAAAAATCCCGATGTGTTACTGAAAGATATTTGAGGGAGCCGTTTTTTTTACGGCTTCAACAAATCGTATCCTTCCGAACGGAAGTTTCGCGCCAAACGCGACAGCGCTTTCGAGTCTTCGCCGCAAAACGTATCGAGCAAGCTCCAAAAACGGTCGCTGTGATTCATTTCGACAGTGTGCGTCAACTCGTGCAACACCACGTAGTCAATGAGTTTTTCGGGCAGCAGGAGCAAGTAGAGCGAAAAATTGAGGCTCTTCTTCCGGGAACAGCTGCCCCAACGCGACAGGCTTTTATTGATTTTCACCTCGCTGAATTGCAGTTTGTTTTTCGACGCGAAAAGCGCTGTTTTCTGCGGCAGTATGCGCTTTGCCTCAAAGCGCAAGCCTTGACGGATAAGCTCTTTGATGGCGTCCTGAACGTTGGGACGGGTGATGTCGATCTGTTGCGGGACAAAGATGCTGAGCATCCCGTTTTTCAGCGACATACGGATGGTATCCGACAGTGCGTAACGTTGTACGACCACCCTGAAACTGAAGGTTTCGAAGGTGGTGTTTTCATCGATAAGCGCGACAGGCTTTGGCTCAACGGACAACAACCGGGGTTTTAATTGTTCGATGGCACGCAAAATATCTTTTTTCGTAAAAAACGAAGGAACGGTGAGCGCCACGCAATCGGCTTTCCGACGCGCGATGACGCTTTTTGCTCTTTGGTTTATTTTGATAAGGATGCGTCCGATTTCGGGATCAAAATGCTCATACATGATGCAAAAATAAGCTATTTAAACGTCAATGCCATGCGGTTAATGGAAAACAATATTTATCTTTGTACCGGAAAAAGGTTATTATTGTCCGTTTCATCCTCCCGATTCGAGGGGTATGTAGCGCAAAAACAAAATGAAACATAGCCAAATATGAGCATAACCGGATTTTTTGAGAATGTGGGTTCCTATACGTTGCTGATGAAGCGCGTATTAACCATACCCGACAGGATGCGCGAGTTTTTCAAGGATTATTTCCAGGAGATGTATAAATTGGGCGTCAATTCTATATGGATTGTCGTTATCATCTCGTTTTTTATCGGTGCGGTAATCGTTATGCAAATAGCGCTCAACATAGCGTCCCCTATGCTTCCGCGGTTTACTGTGGGCGCTGTTTCGCGTGAAATCATCCTGTTGGAGTTTTCATCCACCATCATGTGCTTGATTCTTGCCGGAAAAGTGGGTTCCAATATCTCGTCCGAAATCGGCACGATGCGCATTACCGAACAGGTGGATGCCTTAGATATTATGGGTGTGAACTCTGCCAATTACCTCATATTCCCAAAGATAACCGCATTTGTGTCGTTTATGCCCGTGCTGGTAGTGTTCAGCATGTTCATGGGAATTTTCGGCGGTTACATGATTTGCATTTTCACCGGAACGCCCACGGTTGATACGTATGTATTTGGGATACAGTCGTTTTTTAGGGAAAAACTGATATGGTATTCCATCGTGAAATCGATGCTTTTCGGGTTCATCATATCCTCGGTGTCGGCTTATTTTGGATACTCCGTCAAAGGAGGGGCGCTCGATGTGGGGAGGGCAAGTACCGATTCGGTGGTGATCAACAGTGTGTTGATTTTGGCTACCGACTTGGTTTTTACGCAGTTGGTATTGGGTTAGCAGCGAAAAAACAGCTTAGAAGCATGATTGTAGTAAAAAATCTGATAAAGGAATTTGAAGGACGAATGGTACTCGATGACATCAGCACCACATTCGACAGGGGGGCGGTAAACATGATTATCGGGAAAAGCGGTTCGGGGAAAACGGTGTTTCTAAAATGCCTGATCGGACTGATAAAACCCTCTTCGGGTGCGATTTTGTACGACAACGAAAATTTTTTGTCGATGAAATCCAAGGAAGTGAAACAGCTCCGCCGGTATATGGGCGTTCTTTTTCAAGGATCGGCGCTGTTCGACTCCAAAACGGTGTTAGAGAACGTGATGTTTCCGCTCGATATGTTCTCCCGCAAGAATAAACGCGAACGCCAAAAACGCGCCGAGTTTTGCTTGGAAAGGGTAAACCTGTCGGATGCCATCGATCTGTATCCATCCGAAATCAGCGGGGGAATGATGAAACGGGCGGCTATTGCCCGCGCCATAGCCCTGAATCCGAAATATCTTTTTTGCGACGAACCTAATTCGGGACTCGATCCTAAAACAGCCCAACTCATCGACGAACTGATATACGACATCACGAAGGATTTCAACATGACTACCGTGGTGGTGTCGCACGACATGAATTCGGTGATGAACATTGGCGACCACGTTATTTTTTTCAACGAGGGCATCAAGGAGTGGGACGGCACGAAATCGGAGGTGATGAATTCCGATAATCAGGCGCTGAACGATTTTGTGTTCGCTTCCGACTTGTTCAAGAAAATCAAGGAAGCCGATGAAATCATCGCCGAAAAAGAAGAAGAAAGAGTGAAATAAAACATCAAGAACAATTAAAATCATTATGCTAAAAATAAAAAATCTGCACGCTACGGTCGAAGATAAGGAGATTCTCAAAGGTGTGAACATAGAGGTCAAGGCCGGAGAAGTACACGCAATTATGGGGCCTAACGGTTCCGGGAAAAGCACCTTGGCCTCCGTTTTGGCCGGGAATCCCAAATTCGAGGTAACGCGCGGAAGTATTGAGTTCGAAGGCAAATCCCTGCTCGAACTCGAACCCGAAGACCGCGCACGCGAGGGAATTTTCCTCAGTTTTCAGTATCCTGTAGAGATTCCGGGCGTCAGTATGGTTAATTTTATGCGTGCTGCTGTAAACGAACAGCGGAAATACATGGGTGAACAGCCGTTATCGGCTTCCGATTTCCTGAAACTCATGCGAGACAAACGCGAATTGTTGGGGATGGACAGCCAGCTTGTCAACCGCTCCGTGAATGAAGGTTTTTCGGGCGGAGAGAAGAAAAAAAACGAAATCTTCCAGATGGCGATGCTCAATCCCAAACTCTCTATCTTGGACGAAACCGATTCAGGTCTCGATATCGACGCTCTGCGCGTGGTTGCTTCCGGGGTCAATAAATTGCACACGCCCGAAAAAGCAACCATCGTTATCACCCACTACCAGAGGCTTCTCGATTACATCAAACCCGACGTGGTGCACGTGCTTTTCAACGGCAAAATCGTCAAAACGGGAAGCCCTGATTTGGCTCTCGAACTCGAAGAGAAAGGATACGACTGGCTGATTAATCCCTGAGCAATTCAATCGGAAAAAAATGACAGAACAACAATATATCGACCTGTTTAAAGAATACCGGCAGGAAATAGACCAACATTCGGTACGCGGTTTGAACAAAGAGCGCGACGCCGCTTTCTCTGCATTTCTGCAAACGGGTTTCCCGACTACGGCCAACGAAGATTTCAAACATTCGGACATAGCGCAGCTGTTTGAGGCCGATTTTGGATTGAACATCCGCAATGTGCCGTTGCGATTGGATCCCTTCGACATCTTCCGCTGCGCCGTTCCCAATCTCTCCACGCATCTCTATTTTCTTATCAATGACCGGTTTTACGCCAAAACCGAACGGGATCTTTCGCTCCCGGATGGCGTTTTTGCCGGAAGTTTGCAAGTGTTTTCGGAAAAATATCCCGATGTGTTCAACCGGTTTTACGCCAAAATCGCCGATTATTCGGGCAACGGCACGGTAGCCTTCAACACCCTGTTCGCGCAGGACGGATTCGCGGTGTATATCCCCAGAAACACGGAATTGGAGAAACCGCTGCAACTTATCAGTATCCTGCGCGGAAAAGTGGATATGAATATCAACCGCCGCATTTTGGTGATTGCCGAAGATAACGCAAAAGTGAAACTGCTTGCCTGCGACCATACGGTGGACGATGTGAAGTTCCTTACCACGCAGGTGATAGAGGTTTATGCCGGAATGAATGCACAAGTGGATTTCTACGAAATGGAAGAAAATTCGGAGAAAGTTTCCCGCATTTCGGCCTTTTTCAGCGCTCAAGAAGAACATTCGAGCGTCGTTACGGCCGGAATAACGCTGCACAACGGCTATACGCGCAACGATTATCGTTTCCGCATCCTCGGACAGCATGCCGAGGCGCACGTTGGGGGACTGGCCATTTGCGACAAAGAACAGCACATCGACAATTTTGCATTTCTCGATCATGCCGTCCCCGATTGCAGCAGCAATGAGCTGTTTAAATACGTGTTGCAGGAAAAATCGACGGGCGTTTTCTGCGGAAAAATTTTAGTGGAGAAGGATGCGCAAAAAACGCAGGCCTACCAAAACAACCGCAATCTGTGCGTCTCGGAAGATGCCCGCATGTATTCCAAGCCGCAACTCGAAATTTATGCCGACGATGTGAAGTGTTCGCACGGCCTGACCACCGGGCAGTTAGATGAAGAGGCTCTCTTTTATATGCGTGCCCGCGGAATCGATAAAGACGAAGCCCGCCTGTTGCTCATGGTGGCTTTTGCGCAAGACGTGGTGGACATGATTCGTATCGAATCGCTCCGAGAACGGCTTGAAATACTTATCAATAAACGATTCCGCGGCGAACTGACCCGCTGCGGAAATTGCGACGTTTGCAAATGATAGACCTCACAAAAATACGCGCCGATTTTCCCATTCTTTCCCGTGAGGTATATGGGAAACCCTTGACGTATCTCGACAACGCCGCCACCACGCAGAAGCCGCGCCGGGTGGTGGAAAAAATGGAGGAGATGTATTATACGGTCAACTCCAACGTGCACCGTGGCGTTCATTTTCTGAGCCAGAAGGCTACGGACGAGCACGAAGCCGCGCGAATAGCCGTACAACGCTTCATCGGAGCGGCGTCGCCCTCTGAAATTGTGTTCACGCGCGGAACAACGGAATCGATCAACCTTGTGGCCTCGTCTTTCTGCAAAGCTTTTTGCAGACCCGGCGACGAAATATTGATTACCGAGATGGAACACCATGCCAATATTGTCCCGTGGCAACTGCAGGGCAACATTTCGGGTGTGAAACTCGCCGTTGCCCCCATCAACGATCAGGGTGAATTGTTGCTCGACGAATTAGAAAAAAGAATTTCTCCGCGGACGAAATTAATCTCCGTAACGCATATATCCAACGTGCTGGGGACAATTAACCCCGTTGGAGAAATTGTGAGAATCGCGCACAAACACGGCCTTCCCGTGCTTATCGATGCAGCGCAGTCCATACAACACATTCCGGTGGATGTGCAACAGTTGGATTGCGATTTTCTCGTTTTTTCGGCACACAAGATTTACGGGCCGACAGGCGTCGGCGTGCTTTATGCCAAAGAACAGTGGCTCAACGAAATGCCGCCCTATCAAGGCGGCGGAGAGATGATCGCCAGCGTAAGTTTCGAAAAAACCACCTTTAACGAGATCCCCTTTAAATTTGAGGCCGGAACACCCGATTTTGTGGGGACATCGGCTTTGGGCCTTGCATTAGACTATGTTTCGGCGATCGGGTTGGAAGATATCGGCCGATATGAACACCTGCTACTTGAATATGCTACCGAAAGATTGAAATCGATCAATGGATTGCGCATTTTCGGCAATGCGGCCGCCAAAAGCAGCGTCGTTTCGTTTTTGGTGGACGGCATCCATTATTACGACATGGGCATGTTGCTCGACAAAATGGGTATCGCCGTTCGCACAGGACACCACTGCGCCGAACCGTTGATACGTCGTCTGGGCATCGACGGCACGGTACGCGCTTCATTTGCTTTCTACAATACTTTCGAAGAAGTCGATTTGCTTGCACAGGGAATCGAACGGATTGCGGAAATGTTTTAATTCATTTTAATGAAAGATGATGGGATGAAAATAAGTGCGCTTTGTCCAAAATTGGCGTGTAACTGAAACGCTTTTCAACAACGGCATACATCTCGTTACCGGCATCAAAAGCAATATGAAAAACTGCCTGATGCCCTTCTATGACCGTATTATGTTGCGAAAACGCTCTATTATTGAGACGATTAATGATTTGCTTAAAAACATCGGAAATATCGAACACTCGCGCCACCGCTCTGTAAATAACTTCTTCATGAATCTGATTGCAGCTTTGGGAGCCTACTGTTTTTTCGACAAAAAACCGGCTATCAAGGTCGATTTTGAGCCGCAACACGGACAGCTCGCCCTGTTCTGATTCTCTGTAATGTTTTAAATTCTTACTGCGATATCGACAGCTCTCTTGCTGCCGACAGATTTGTTTTGTCTGTTTGCCGGATGGAGAAATAATCAGAATTAAACAAAACTCAGGTTAATAACAGCTTTACCCTGAGCGGCATCGAGCCTGAAACGGATCTTTCTTCTTTACAGAAACCCATAAAAACCACGGCGAAGGATACAACGGTCTATTCGGTGGTAGAGGACATGCCGGAGTTCCCCGGCGGCATCGCGGCATTGATGCTCTATCTATCCGAGAACATCAGATATCCGGTTGAAGCGCAAAAAAATGGAGTTCAAGGCAGGGTATTTGTCCGTTTTGTGGTTGGCGCTGACGGCGCTGTCAATCATGTCGGAATCCGCCGATCAGTGTCTCCCGAATTGGACGATGAAGCCGTTCGTGTTGTGAAAACAATGCCCAAATGGATGCCGGGGAAGCAAAATGGTGAAAATGTTGCGGTGTTTTACATCCTCCCGATTGATTTCAGATTGGCGACTGACGATGATACACCGAAAGAAAAAACTGTTTCCAAACTGGTGCCCGACAATAATGATCCGAAAGGAAAAGCCGAACAAGAACCCGTTAATGAGAATCAGTTAAAAAAAGTGGTTGTTACCGGTTACGGGGGATAACGGTTCTTGTCCTCTTTATTTGGACTTACATCGAGCGGGGGCTGTGGGCAGAGGAGCTTCACCCGGCGTCACAGCCACCGCTTTTTCTTAAAGAAATAGAGGATTAGCAGCGCCGACAACACCATAGCTGCAACGGAGACGGGGTATCCGTACTTGAAGTGCAGTTCGGGCATAAAATCGAAGTTCATGCCGTAAACGCTGGCGATCAGCGTAGGGGGCATAAGCACGACCGTAACGATAGTGAATATCTTGATGATACGGTTCAGTTCGATGTTTACGTAACCGAGGAAAATGTCCTGCAAATAGTCCAAGCGGTCGAAACTGAATTTGATGTGCTCCACAAGGGAGTTGATATCCTTGATGATAATGGTAAGCTTCGGCTGCAATTCAGGCGGGATAAATTCGCTGCGCATCATGCTCGAAACGGTACGCTGCTTGTCGATAATGTTTTCGCGCAACATCATGGTTTTTTCCTGCAAGTTCTTGATTTCCATCAATAAATCCTTGTCGGTCTCCTGCATGCTCAGGCTGTTGCTCAACTGGGTGATTTTTTGCGTCATGTTCTCAATCATGTCCGCATCAAATTCGACGCGCGTTTCAAACAGGGCTACCAGCACGTGCGCTCCGGTAGGATAATTTTTGGGATTGGCCGATATTTTCTTTACCGTTTCGTGAAACGAGATGAGTTCCTGACTGCGTACCGTAACCAAAATATTGTTTTTGAGGATGAACGAAACGGGGTCGCTTTCGAAATTCGACAACAGGAAATTGGAGTTCACCACCAGTGTGTCGTTGGTTTCGATGTAACGAGACGACATTTCTATTTCAATCATCTCTTCTTCCTCCTGAATGTAGATTTTCAGGAAGTCTTCGAGTTCGTTTTCAATTTCTTCGTCCACGTCGTTAAGGTCAATCCACAGAAAATTCTGGATGGGATTCGATTTCAGGAAGTCTAAATTGCGGCTCAACCGGACGACGCCATCTTTATGATAAAAAAGTTTTACTTCCGCCATGATGTCCGTTTTTTTTTAATCGGTGAATAAATCAGTTAATTTTTTCCTTCGGAAAGGGGCTCAAGCAAATTAGTAAGGTATTCAAACTGCTCGATGCCCAGTTGTTCGGGTCGCTTGTTCAGCATAGGGTCGTCCGGCAACGGACTGTCCTCAGGAAGTAGCGATTTCAGGGAATTTCGCAACATTTTTCGTCGTTGATTGAATCCTGTTTTCACTACCGATTTAAATAATTTTTCATTGCAGTTGAGGGCTTTACGATGGTTTCTTGTAAGCCGCACAACGGCCGATTTGACCTTTGGCGGAGGGATGAACGCCTGTTCGCTTACCGTGAAAAGGTACTCGATATCGTACCAAGTCTGCAACAAAACGCTCAGTATCCCGTAGGTTTTGTTACCCGGTGCAGCGGCCATTCGTTCAGCAACCTCCTTTTGGATCATCCCTGTGCAACAGGGGATTTGTTCTTTGTGGTCGAGGACTTTAAAGAATATTTGCGAAGAAATGTTGTAAGGATAATTTCCAATCACGCAAAACGGTTCCCGATAAAATTGCGAAAAATCCATCTTCAAAAAATTCTGACGGAGTATTTTCCCGCTGAGCGACGGGAAATGTTCGTTGAGATAGGCGATGGATTCGCGGTCGATTTCTACCGTCGTAACATCGCGTTGGTTTTCGAGGAGGAATCGCGTGAGCATACCGGTTCCCGGCCCAACTTCCAAGACCGGAAGCTGTGGACAAACATCGATGGTCGATGCAATCTTGCGGGCAATTTCTTCGTCTTTGAGGAAATGTTGCCCCAGATTTTTTTTGGGTTTTACCGATAACATTGCCGTTTCGTGATTATTTTTTATCTTTACAGCCGCAAAGGTAATTAATTTATTGTAAAATTCGGACAAAACCGTGTCTAAAAAGCTGAAAGACGTTTTAAAAACCCTATTCTCGTTGTCGCTGGGCTTGCTGATTATTTGGCTGCTCTACCGAAAAACCAACCTGAATGAGTTGTGGCAGATAACCAAATCGGCCAACTTCGTCATATTGACCGTATCGCTGTTGTTTACGCTGGCGGGGAACGTCATCCGCGGATATCGGTGGGAAATTTTCATTCGGTCGCTGGGCTACCGCCCCAAAATGGCGAGCGTGGTGTTCGCCACCTTAGGTAACTATGCCGTGAACTATCTGTTGCCGCGGGCCGGAGATTTTTGGCGTTGCGCCGCCGTAACCCGTTACGACAAAGTGCCGTTTGCCAAAACATTTGAAACCTACCTCATCGACAAGTTTTTAGACATGATAGCGGTGGTGGTGGTGGTGATACTGAGTATTGTATTGAACATCGATTTTTTTATTTCTTACACCAAAGAAAACCCGTCGTTCCAAGAGAGCATCATCCGCATTTTTAGCTCCGTGTGGCTTTATATGGCTGTTGCTGTGGGTGTTTTGTTGGTCGTGCTGCTGTTTACCGTTTTCAAACATACAAAGATAGCCCTCAAAATAAAAGGTTTGTGGGAAGTGGTTCAATACGACTTGAAACTGATCTCACAAATCAAGGAGAAAAAACGC
This sequence comes from Dysgonamonadaceae bacterium, assembly GCA_031272205.1. GTDB lineage: Bacteria > Bacteroidota > Bacteroidia > Bacteroidales > Dysgonomonadaceae > JAISUH01. The sequence continues at coordinate 20,388 of JAISUH010000076.1, forward strand.
ATCATCGGTTATACGGTGCTTATCTGGGTCGCTTTCTACCTGAATTTCTACGTTGGATTTTTAGCTTTCGATTTCACGAAAGATCTTGGGCTGATTGCTTGTTTTATCGTATTCGCCATGAGCAATATAGGCGTGGCCGTTCCCGTTCAGGGGGGTATTGGCGCCTGGCATTTCATGGTCATCTCGTCGCTCGTGATACTGGGCGTCGGCTCTCCCGAAGCGAAAGCTTTTGCGGGGGCGGTGTTTACCATACAGTTGGTCTGGCTGATCCTGTGTGGCGTGTTTGGCATATTAGCGCTACCTTACGTGAAACGTAACGAACCCGATGCTCAATAAAAGAGTGTAATATATTGAATAAAAACAAATTATAAAACATAAAATCATGTCAACAGAAATTTTAAGCCTCAATCCCCAAAATGTGTGGAAGCATTTTTATGAATTAACCCGCATCCCCCGGCCTACCGGTCAGATGAAAGAAGTTTGCAAACTGATATTGGATTTTGCCGTGTCTATCGGTTTGGAGGCCGAGCAGGATAAAGTAGGCAATGTATTGATACGTAAACCTGCATCGAGAGGTTACGAAGCTGCTCCGACCGTCATATTGCAGTCGCACCTCGATATGGTTCCCCAGAAAAACTCGGATATAAGCCACGATTTTACGAAAGACCCCATCGAAACGCAGGTGGACGGAGACTGGGTACGAGCGCGTTCGACGACGCTGGGCGCCGATAACGGAATCGGTTGTGCCATGATGATGTCGGTGTTGGAAGATCATTCGTTGAAACATCCTGCTCTTGAAGCCCTGTTCACCATTGACGAAGAAGTGGGCATGGATGGCGCTTTCGGCTTGCAGAAAGGTTTTTTGAAGGGCAAACTCATGCTCAACCTCGATACCGAAGAAGACGGAGAATTGTGCGTAGGTTGTGCCGGCGGCGCCGATGTGAACGTTAGCTTCCAATACAAAGAAGACGAAAAAATAGAGAAGGGCGATGTGGCCTACAAAATAAGTCTTACGGGTTTGAAGGGCGGCCATTCGGGGACGCAAATCCACTTGGGACGTGCGAACGCCAACAAATTGATGAATCGTTTTCTGAAAGACGTGGTTCGCAATTACGAGGCGCGTTTGGCAAGCATCCATGGAGGTTCGCTGCGTAACGCCATCCCGCGCGAGTCTTTTGCTGTGATAACGATTCCCGAACAGCTCTCGGACGACCTGACCGATTTGGTAAGTGAATACGAATCGCTGTTTACGGCCGAATATGCCGGAATAGAAGAAACCATTTCATTTAAAGCCGAAAAGACAGCGTTGCCGAAGTCGCTGATTCCAACCGAAATTCAGGACGATTTAATCAATGCCGTAGAAGCTTGTCCGAATGGCGTTATCAGCATGTTGGCCGATTTTCCGGGAGTGGTAGAAAGCTCGTTGAATTTGGCGTTGGTTCAATCGGCGCAAGGGAAAATCGAGGTAAAACTGCTTGTCAGAAGTTCATCGGAAAGCCGTAAAGAATGGGTTTGCTCTTCGGTGGAAAGCACCTTCTTGCTCGCCGGAGCAAAAGTGGAAATCGGGGGAGCATATCCCGGTTGGCAACCCAATGCACACTCGGAATTGTTGAATACAATGGAGAAGATTTATTTGGAAAAATATGGAGAACGCCCGCACGTGATTGTCATACATGCCGGATTGGAATGTGGAATTATTCAATCGAACGTGGAGCAGAAGCTCGACATCGTTTCGTTTGGGCCGACCATCCAGGGGGCTCATTCGCCGGATGAAAAAGTGGAAATAAAGGCAGTGGCTAAGGCCTACGACTACCTGCTCGCCATCCTCGAAGAAACCAAATAAACGCTATCCTTTTTTTGGATAGGTATTGTTAAAAAATGCCCCGCAAGAAGTTTTGCGGGGCATTTTCAATCAGACGCTGATGGGATAAAAATCGCTATTTCAGACTGCCGACCATATCTTCCGGTTTGACCCATTGGTCAAATTCTTCGCCCGTGAGGAATCCGGAGTTGATGGCTTCTTCGCGCAAAGTTGTACCATTTTTGTGGGCTGTTTTTGCGATTTTTGCGGCTTTCTCGTAACCGATATGCGTGTTCAGCGCCGTAACCAGCATCAGCGAGTTGTTCACCAATTCTTTGATGCGCCGCAAATTGGGTTCGATGCCTGCGGCACAGTGTTCGTTGAACGAGACGCAAGCGTTGCCTATCAGTTCGGCCGACTGTAAGAAATTGTATGCGATAACCGGTTTAAATACGTTCAGTTCGTAATGTCCGTTTGCTCCGGCGAAAGTTACGGTAGCATTGTTCCCCATCACTTGTGCGCAGACCATTGTCATAGCTTCGCATTGCGTGGGATTCACCTTTCCGGGCATGATAGACGAGCCGGGTTCGTTTTCGGGAAGCATCAGTTCGCCGATACCGGAACGGGGTCCCGACCCCAGCAGACGAATATCGCTCGCTATCTTGAACAAGGATACAGCCAATTGGTTCAACGCGCCGTGAGCGCCGACGATAGCGTCGTGCGAAGCTAAGGCTTCGAATTTGTTGGGCGCCGTAACAAAGGGGCAACCCGTGAATTTGGCGATGTATTCGGCTACTTTCACGTCGTATCCTTTCGGGGTATTCAAGCCTGTGCCAACAGCCGTTCCGCCCAACGCCAGCTCTTTCACATGCGAGAGTGTGGCTTTAATGGCGTCAATTCCGTACTGAACCTGTGCGGCATAACCCGAAAATTCCTGTCCGAGCGTGAGCGGGGTAGCGTCCTGCAAATGGGTGCGCCCGATTTTCACGATGTCTTTAAACGCGGCCGATTTTTCTGCCAAAGTTTTGTGCAGTGTTTCGGCGCCGGGGATAGTAACTTCCACCAATTTCTTGTAAGCGGCGATGCTCAATGCAGTGGGGTAGGTGTCGTTTGACGATTGCGATTTGTTTACGTCATCGTTGGGATGAATGGGGCTTTTGTCCCCCAGTTTGCCGCCACTCAACACCAAGGCACGGTTCGATATAACTTCGTTTACGTTCATGTTTGATTGCGTACCCGAACCGGTTTGCCAGATCACGAGAGGAAACTGGTCGTCCAATTTTCCGGCGATGATTTCGTCGCAGACTTTCGCGATAAGGTCGCGTTTTTCGACGGGCAAAACGCCCAGATCGGCATTGGCGTAAGCGGCTGCCTTTTTGAGGTAGCCGAAAGCGTAAATAATTTCTTTCGGCATGGATGCGGCCGGCCCGATTTTGAAATTGTTGCGGGAACGTTCGGTTTGTGCGCCCCAATATTTGTCGGCGGGAACCTGTACTTCGCCCATGGTGTCTCTTTCGATGCGATATTCCATATTGATTTGTTTTATTTGATTAGAAAATTCTATTTATGCGACTGCAAAAATACCGATAATTATCTATTTAATCAATTAAATCCGACAGGGAATTTCACCGGATTCGGATTCAATATTTCAAGTTCATGTTGCTTCTCTCCGGCTTTTTCGGTAATTTTGCGGGTGAAAAAACGGCATTTGTCCGAACAAGCGGTACAAAATAAGCGTTCAACATCCGATTGAATATAAAAAACATCCGATTTTGGAACTGATCGATTTCTCGCACGATATACCAACTGCTCGCCTGCCATTGGTAGCCACGCTCGGTTTTTTCGACGGAGTGCATATCGGCCATCGTTACCTGATTGAACAGGTAAAGAAAACCGCCGCGGGGGAGGGTTTGCCTTCTGCCGTCATCACCTTCCCCATTCATCCGCGAAAGGTGTTGCAACAGGATTACCAGCCGAAATTGTTGTGCGGATACGACGAAAAGATAGAGCTGCTGTCCGATACGGACATCGATTATTGCATCAGTTTTCCCTTTACCAAAGAACGCTCCAAATTGTCGGCGGAGGATTTTATGCGGAACATTCTGAAAGAAAAAATCGGTGTAAAGACCTTGGTCATAGGCTATGACCACCGTTTCGGACGCAATCGAGAGGAAGGCTTTACGGAATACAAACGTTACGGCGAAGAAATGGGGATGTCCGTGATCCAAGCGAAAGAGCTGCGTTTTGAAGGCGGAGGCGTAAGTTCGTCGCAAATTCGCCGGTTATTGTCCGAAGGCAACATGGTGAAAGCCAATAAGTTGCTTTCGTACAATTACAGGCTTTCGGGGAAAATAGTGGAAGGTTACCAAGTGGGGCGAAGCATCGGATTTCCAACAGCCAACATCAAAGTTCGGGAAAAATACAAGGTCATCCCCAAACTGGGCGTCTATGCCGTTTTGGCGCATCTTTCCGAAGGGATTCACAAGGGAATGCTTTATATTGGCAAGCGCCCCACGCTGCACAACGACTCTCGAATCAGCGTGGAAGCGAATATTTTCGATTTCTCAGGCAATCTCTACAACCATCCTCTAACGGTGGAATTTATTGATTTCATCCGCGCTGACCAAAAATTTGAAAATATGGATGCGCTGGTGCGACAAATACATCGTGATAAGGAGGCCGTGATGAGACGTTTAGCTGATTTTAGAATTTAAAAATCGAGGAACAATAGCCTGTATCCGCCTTTCAAATCAATAAATTCCTCTTTCGTTCAACGCTTTTTGGTATCTTGCCGCATTTCTCGTGTGCTCTGCGTGAGTGGCGGCAAAATTGTGCCGTCCCGATAAATCGTCTTTCGCACACATAAACAGATAGTTGTTTTGTTGAGGAGAGAGCGTTGCGTCGATTCCTTTGATGGACGGTATGCGGATGGGGCCGGGAGGCAAACCGTCGTTTTTATATGTGTTGTACGGCGAATCTATTTCGAGGTGTCGGTAAAGAATCCGCCGCAGCGCGAAATCACCCACGGCAAATTTGACCGTAGGATCGGCTTCGAGGCGCATTCCCCGATGCAAACGGTTCAAATACAGTCCTGCCACAACCGGATATTCGTCAGCGTATGTAGCCTCTTCCTCTACAATAGATGCCAATGTGGAAACCTGCACGGGTGTCAGTCCCTGTTTTTCGGCTTTTGCTCTGCGATCGGCGTTCCAAAAGGCGTCGTATTCTTTTTTCATGCGGGCGAGCAGCTTGTCTTCGCTTGTGTCCCAATACACTTGGTAGGTGTTGGGGATGAACATTGCCACGAAGGTGTTTTCATCGAACCCAAAGGAGCGGGCTTTCTCCGCATCGTTCAGCGCGTTCAACAGCGTGAGGCTGTCCACCATGAGCTGTTGAGAAAGTCGCCCGGCAAGGTTGTCCTTGGTGCGTATATTGTTGAATGTGAGATCTACAGCCGTCTGTTCACCCGAACGGAGCCTTCGGATCAGGGACATCATGTTGTCGCCGTTGCGGACGGCATAGCGTCCTGTTTTGATGTTTTCGGGATATTTCATCCGTTGTGCGATCAGCCTGAAAAGAGATTCGGACGGAAGCCCCGCTTTTTCGTTCAACTGCTGCACGAGCTTGTCGAAATTTTTGTCGGGACCGATATATACATACACCGTTTCTTTTGTCTTGAAAGGAGCCAAAACCGTTTTATGGGCATAAAAGACGGCAATGGCTGCCAATGCAGCGAGAACGATAATTACCCGGAATAATGAGCGGAGACCTTTTTTTTTCTTTGCTTTTTCCATAAAACACAACCTGAGGTTCGATGTAAAAAATCGTACAAATGTAGAAAGATTCCGGCGAAAATGACGGTTTTTTTTTGACAAGTTGAAACAATCTTGTATATTTGCAGCCGATTTGGTCAAAAACCGCAACAGGGAAGTGTGGGTGAGTGGCTGAAACCAGCAGTTTGCTAAACTGCCGTACGGGTAACCGTACCACGAGTTCGAATCTCGTCGCTTCCGCACAAAGCCGCCGTAAAAAGCGGCTTTTGTGTTTTTTTTACGCCTTTCTATAATTTAGGAAATTAAGAAAAAACAGCTGCGTATCTCTATCAAAAAATCCTTATTTCAAGCGAATTTGAGGCCTTTACTCTGATTATATCCCTTTTTTTTGTATGTTAATTATTTTCAACTATAAAAATTTTGATAGTGGTTTTTTTTTTCTACATTTGTCAAATAATGAGGCGAAAATCATGAACAGTATTGTGTTTGCCTGAAAGAAAACAGTAAATATGAGATCGACATTTTGCATATCAAGTGGAACAGGGCTTCCTCAACGACCGGGAGATGAACATCTTGCGCGGCGGCGGAACGCCGGGGAACTGCAACTGCTGTTGCGGCTATGAAAACAACGGAGGATCCTCCTCTTCTGCCAACAGTTCCGCTAACAATGCTAACGGATATACCGAAAGTTATGGCCTTGGGAATGGAGGCAGCGACATTAACAATCCTCCACAACGTCCTATTTGTAATGGTGGTATGGAGATAAATGATAATAATTCTTGCTGGGACGACGGTCACGTTGACTGTGGTGATTCCCGTTTTCCGTGTAGCAATTAATCTGATTTTTTTACAAGATGGCGTTAGCCATCTTGTAATTTAAAAAATTATTTAATAATATCAAATTGAAATACATTCTGTCATTTTTAATATTACTGTTGTTTGCGTCCTGTTATAACAAACAGCAAAAAGAAGTGATGTCAATGCACACATTACATTCGGACGAAATCCGTATGCAATGCAATAAAAGCAACTTTTATATACCCATTCTGGATGCTATAGTAGCTGATTCTTTGGTTTTTAATGCTTTTTTCGATACAGGCATCCCCAGTGATTTTATCATCGTTTCCGATAGTTTGAAGGGTACGTTTGTCGGCAACAAAATCTCTGTGCAAATTGGAAAACAAAAAAAGCAGATGGGAATAGATTTTGTAGAAAGTAAACGTTTATATTTTAATAAACAAACCATTATAATAGGATGGGAATTTTTTAAGGATAAAGTGATAGAGTTGTCTTTCGATAAGCAATATATTCGCGTTTACGAAAGCCTTCCTGATATCACCAATTATTCCAAAATAAAAATCACAGCAAATACGCATCTTGCCATACCAGTAAAAGTTGTACTGCAAGGCAAAACTTTGGAAGACACCGCTTTTATTGATACCGGAAACAACGGTTATGCAAGTTTCGCTACCGATTTGGCAGCAAAATATCGTATCAATGTAGAAGACGCCAATTATGGGAAGGCTATGACTAATGTCGGCTACTTTTCCGGATATTCTTTGCCGGTTGATACAATAAAAATAGGAAATCTGTTTATAGCCAATCAAAATATGCGTGTTGGGTTCAGACCAAGAACAAAAGACAGGGATATAGGCGGATTAATCGGAACTCGAACGTTCGCAAATTTTTCTGTTATTCTGGATTTGATAAACTATGATTTATATTTGAGACCATTATGATAAAAGTTACACATATATATCACAAATTAAAATAAAAAATTACGATGGAACGCTATATATTGAGTAAATATAATTTTTTCAGAAAAAGAAACGACATGGTAATTGGGATTAATTTGTTTAATAAATTTTTTTTCGCAATAGATACATTTCGATATGATTTATTGATAAACAACAAAGACAATCTAACAAAACTTAAGGATACTGATCCTGTTGTATCTCAAACCTATTGATAATTAAATATAAAAAATGAAACGATTAAAAAAACTGAAATTGAACAATTTGGAACAGGGCTTCCTCAACGACCGGGAGATGAACATCTTGCGCGGCGGCGGAACGCCGGGGAACTGCAACTGCTGTTGCGGCTATGAAAACAACGGAGGATCCTCCTCTTCCGCCAACAGTTCCGCTAACAATGCTAA
>JAISUH010000090.1 GCA_031272205.1 Dysgonamonadaceae bacterium
TTTGGCGTTATCCCAGGGCTTGACGACAAAATCGCTCGCTCCCTGCTTTAATGCATTGACAGCAAGTTCGATATCGGCATAAGCGGTAAAAAGCACGACCTGAATGTCGGGGTCGTACTGTTTTATTTCCGAAAGCCAGAACAGTCCTTCGTTTCCGGAGTTTATTCCGGCGGAAAAATTCATATCGAGCAGAGCCACATCGGGTTTAAATTCACGCAGAGCGGAATTTATCCGGTTTGGCGTTGAAAGCAGCGTTATCTGCTCGAAATAGTTTGAAAGCAGCATCCGCAGCGCAGTCAGCACATTTCGGTTATCATCGACTATCAATATTGAGCCTTGTTTCATCATCAAAAACAAATCCCTGTTTTTCGGTTTGTAATGAATCGGTTAGACGCTTTTATGCGTTTATTTTGCAAAGTAACACTATTTTGCGGTTTTTTAGGGAAAATTCGACAGAAAAAAGTCCTGTTTTTTTAACGATCAAAACAATTTGTAGCACAACAAAAAAAGAAAACGCGCCCTACACAACCAAATTCTCCTTAAATTGTTAATAAAGAACACGCAATCCAAAAGTTTAAACGTATGAAGAAACTGATCTTTTTATTTCTCGCCGCATGTTGCGCTTCATCTTTATATCCACAAAAAAAATCACCCGTGAAATCGAACGATTACAAGCAATCGTGGGACCTTGTCTCCTCTTTTGAAGAGCAATCCCTTCCCAAATCGGCCACCGCAGAAGTTGATAAAATCCTGCGGCAAGCCCTCGCGGATAAAAACAGCCCGCAAGTCATCAAAGCGCTGATTCATCAGGGGAAATACAATTTAGCCATCGACGCAGAAAACGATACAATTATCTTTCACAACCTCAACGAGATGCTGCAAAAAAGCGCCGACAAGACGGAGAGCGCCGTTCTCCATTCCATGCTCGGCGAGTTGTACCTTCAATATTACCAAATAGATCGCTGGCAGATTGACCAACGCACGGAACTCGGCGATTTCATTCCGGCTGACATGAAAGAATGGACAAAAAATATTTTTTACGACAAAATAACCGCGCAGTTCAACGCCTCCTTGCAAGCACAAAGCGAATTGGAGAAAGCGTCGGTGGAAACATACTCCGCTGTGGTGGAACTGAGAACAGACTCGCGGCGATTTTACCCGTCGATGTACGATTTCCTTGCGCTCCGCGCCATAGACTGCTTCTCCCAACTAAACGCCGGTGAAGATTTGAGCCGAACCTTGGCGAAAAAAGAGATTTCGGAAGAATCGCTGTTCGAACCCATCAGCCGCTTCGTTAATTTGCCCTTCAATCCCACTCCGGAAGATTATAACCTCTGGACGCTTGAAACCTACCGAAAACTGCTATCTTCGCTGCAAGCGCGGAAAATGAACGAATCAACCCTTTTAGTCGATTTACAGAAATTGGATTATTTGCAAAAACTTTCTTCCGCTTACAACAAATTTGCCCTTCCTTCTTTGCAAGCGATGTTAGAGCAATGGAAAGGGAAGGCGCTTAGCGTTGAAATTATAAGTAAAATATCTGATTTACAACAACTTCCTAAGGAAAGTGATACTCCCGCGCAAATCGAAAAGACGAAACAGTTGTACGAATTGTTGAACAAGACGATTGAAAAATACCCCGATTATGAACGCATCAATCTACTCAAAAGCCGTTTGGCGCAAATCACGCAGGCTTCGCTTTGGATAGAAGGGAAGAACACGTTTTCCTTGAACGGGGAAAAAAAGGTAGAACTTGTCTATAAAAACCTGTCGAAACTCAGGCTGAAAATCTACCGGGTCGATACAAAATCATTGGCTCTTGATTATACGAAACTTCCGAAGCAATTGGTGAAAACACAAGAAGTAGCGCTTCAACAAAAACCTCCTTATGTTTTCGCGAGTGATACTACAACCCTCGACATCAACGAGTATGGAGCTTATATTGTGGAGGTTGAAACCGATAAGGACATTGAAAAACAGTACCGGTACCGGTCCAACTACGATTTTTCCGTCTCCGACCTTTCCGCTTTTGCCCGCTCTCCGGAAAAAAACAAATACGAAATTGCAGTTGTCAATCGCATATCTGGAAAACCGATCGAAAATGCAAAAATCATTGTCTATCAACGTACAAGCACTTCGGACAACCCAAAATTAGAAGTCTTGCAGGAAACCGTAACCGACAAAAACGGAGTGGCTCAAGCAAGCGGGTTCGAACCGAATCCATCTCTATATTATCAGGTTATTAACGGAAAAGATACGGGTTCGCAACTGAGCCATTTTCCTGTACCCAATTACCCTTATTTCAACAATTCATCGAATAACCGAGAACAAATATCCATCTTCACCGACCGGGGCATCTACCGGCCGGGGCAAACGGTTTATTTCAAGGCTGTTTCGACCATATTGCAGGACGATAAACCCAAACTCGTTACGGCAAAAAAATATACCGTGGAACTGTTTGATGCCAACCATCAAAAAATTTCCGAAAAACAACTTACCACAAACGAATTTGGTTCGCTTGCGGGCGAGTTTGTATTGCCGCAAAACATACTTTCGGGCAAATTCTTTCTCAAAATAGACGACGAGAGCTACGCTTCCCGCGTGGAAGAATACAAACGGCCGACGTTTGAAATCAGCTTCGATAAGATTGAAAAGACCTACAAATTCGGTGAAGTAATCAGCGTGAAGGGAAAAGCCGAGAATTTTTCGGGAATCAAACTGCAAAATACGGTCGTTTCATACACCATCAGCCGAATGCAAATTTTGCGGTGGGGATACGGGAGAGGCTACACCGGTTCATTTGCGCAAGGCGAAACCCTTAGCGATGAAAACGGATGTTTTCAAATCAACTTCACGCCGGAAAAAGACGATAGCTCGTCCGATGTTTCGCCACTCCGCTTTCCATCGGCATTTGTGTTTAGCATCGAGGCTACCGTTACCGACCTGAACGGCGAAACACAAACCGCTTCATACGCCGTCTCCGTGGGCGATGTATCGATGTTGTTGAACGTGGATGCGGGAGACCGCATCGAAAAATCGTCGGCAATACCCATCTCCTTTTCGGCGAAAAACTTGGACGGAGCCGATATTTCCGCATCGGGAACCTATACGCTCTCATCCTTGCAAGACAACGATTCTGTCCGCACACAAATTTCACAGGGAAATTTCACGACGGGCGAACAAAAAGCGCTGCAAGCCAAATTGAAAACGCTGCCTTCGGGAAAATACCGCATTGAACTTCAGTCGAAAGACGACTACGGAAATCCGGTAAACGCTCAAAAAGACTTCGTCCTGTATGCTTACGACGACAAAAAACCACCCCTGAAAACCAACGACTGGTATATCGAAAAAAACCTTTATTTTTCGCCCGACAATCCCGCCGAAGTCATCCTCGGCGTTTCTGACAAAGACGTGCATGTTTTGTACGAAATATGGCAGGAAACCACCCTGATAGAGCGCAAATGGATGACCTTGTCCGAAGAAAACAAATCTTTCAAAATAGCTTACAAACCCGAATACAAAAACATCGTTTTTCTTTGCCTGTCCTACGTAAAAGACGAAAAATTTTTTTCGCAAAGCTCTTTCCTGAATCTCAAAACCGAGCAGAAAGACCTTGTCCTGAAATTAGATGTTTTCCGCGATAAACTGCTGCCCGGCGCAAAAGAAGAATGGCGACTGTCGATAAAAGACGCTCTGGGGAAACCCGCTTTGACAGAAGTTCTTGCCTCAATGTACGATTGGTCGCTCGATAAAATTTACAAATCGCCATTGTGGAGTTTAACAGTACCCGCCGCGAAACTCTATTTCCCCGTTATTTCGCTTAATTGCGGTTCATTCTTCGGGGACAATGAAACGTGGTATGTATCTAAAATACAAGATTATCCCACGCAAGGATTTTCTTATGATCATTTTAATTGGTATGAATTTTCTCTTTCCAATCGGATATTGACACGAGGTGCTTTGATACGAGGTTTATCAAAATCCACATCCGTCGCCAATGCAGCATCAAACAGTGTAGATGTAGCTGAATTAGAAAGCGATAAAGTGATTGTTGATGAATCAGAAGTATTCCATTCCTTCGGTGGCATTCTTCCGGCTCGCTCACAAAAATCCAATTTTGTCAGCGCAGAAGATATCACAGAAACCTCCGCCCCCCAAATCCGCCGCAATTTCAACGAAACAGCCTTCTTCTACCCGCAACTGCGCACCAACGAAAACGGCGAGCTGCAAATCGCTTTCACCGTTCCGGAAAGCAATACGCAGTGGAAATTCCGCGTGCTGGCGCACGACAAAAACTTAAATTCGGTACAAAACGAAGCCGTCGCCGTTTCGCGAAAAGAATTGATGGTTACGCCCAATATCCCGCGCTTCTTGCGCCATGGCGATGTTGCAACGGTCTCGGCCAAAATATCCAACCTGTCCGACACAACCGCGATCGGCACGGTTCGCTTTGTCCTCTTCAACCCCCTCACCGATGAAACAATTCCGTCGGGAGCGCTGCAACCGCAACCCTTTTCGCTGAAAGCGGGCGCATCGGGCAATGCAAGCTGGACATTCAACGTGCCCGACGGCCTCGATTTGCTGGGCCTGCGCGTCATCGCCGAAAGCGCGTTGTTTTCCGATGGCGAGCAACACGCGATAGCCATACTTCCCAAACGGATGATGCTTACCGAAAGCCTTCCGATGGATCTGAACGGGAAACAAACCAAGCAATTCACGTTCGATCGGCTCACTGAAAACGAAAAATCAACATCGGCTGAAAATTACCGGCTAACCTTGGAATTTGCTTCCAATCCGGCTTGGTATGCCATACAGGCATTGCCCGTGTTGAGCAATCCCGACAACGAAAACGCCGTGAATTGGTTTGCTTCCTATTACGCCAACACGCTGGGACTGGTCATTGGTCAAACCCATCCGAAAGTCTCCGCAATGATCGACGCATGGAAAAAACAGGGCGGCGATGAAGAATCATTGCTCTCGAACCTCGAAAAAAACGAAGAACTCAAAAACGTGCTGCTCGAAGAAACCCCTTGGGTTTTGGAAGCCAAAAACGAATCGGAACAAAAACAAAAATTGTCTTTGATCTTCGACCTGAACCGCAACCAAAACCTTACATCCGCGGCAATCGCCAAATTAAAGGAATTGCAAACCGAAAACGGCGGATGGTCGTGGTTCAAAGGTTTTTATCCGAGCCGGAGCATTACGCAATACATCCTGTACGGCTTCAACCGCCTGAACGAGCTGAAAGCCGCCCAACCCGACAACAACATTCTTTCGATGCAAAAAAAAGCCGTCGCCTATATCGACAGTGAAGCCTTGCGCGGTTTTGAACAACTGAAAAAATACAACGGAGACTGGGAAAACATCAAAACGATTTCGACCGGCGATTTGGAATACCTTTACGTCCGTTCCGCATATACCTATCCGATGAGCAAAGAAACCTCGGAAATGTTTGATTTCTATACTTCCGTCATGATGACAAACTGGACGCAATACGGTCTGTACGAACGCTCGCTCATCGCGGCGCTTGCGCAACGAAAAGGACAAACGGCCGTCGCGCAGAGTATCCTGCAATCCTACCGCGAACATGCTACCGTTTCGGACGAAATGGGAATGTTTTGGGGCAACAACCGTTCTCACGTGTTTATGTCGCAATCGGCCGTTTCGGTACATACCTTCATTATGGATGCCTTCCTGAAAAACGGCGCGAGCACAACAGAAATGAACGATATGAAACGCTGGCTGCTGAAACAAAAACAAACGCAGTTGTGGGAATCCACACACGCCAGCATTGACGCCGTTTACGCCTTGCTGAGCACGGGAAGCGACTGGTTATCCACCGAAGGCAACACCAAAATAACCTTGGGGAAACAGATTGTTGAACCCGAAAAAGCGACGTCGGGAACGGGATATTTCAAAGAAACGTGGCAAAAGCCGGAAATTGAGGCTTCGATGGCCCGCGTCGAAGTACAAAACAATGCCGACGTACCGGCTTGGGGCGCATTGTACCTGCAATATTTCGAAGATTTGTCCCGAATCAATAAAACAGACGCTTCGCTCGACATCGAAAAAATGCTGTTCGTGGAACAAGCTGACAAATCGGGTAAAAAACTCGTGCAGATCACCGAAAACAGCCCGTTGAAAACAGGCGACAAAGTGATTGTCCGTCTGACCGTCCGCAGCGACCGCGATCTGGATTTCGTCCATTTGAAAGATATGCGGGCTGCCTGTTTCGAGCCGGTAGAGCAAATTTCGGGCATTAAATGGCGAAACGCCGCTCCGTATTACCAGTCATCGAAAGATGCGGCCACCCATTTCTATTTCGATGTCCTGCCGCGCGGGACCTACGTTTTCGAATACGCTGTTTATGTAACCCGCACCGGCTGCTATTCCAACGGAATCACTTCGCTGCAATGCCTCTATGCCCCGCAATTTACGTCGCACACAGCCGGAAGTATAATTAATGTTAAACAATAGCCGTATTTTAAACGGATAACGTAATTTTGTATCATAAAATTGAACTTGATAAAAACAACAAAAAATATATCGTAAAATGAAAAAATCTATTTTAACTTTGATATTCAGCATCCTGCTGAGCGGAGCCTTGTTCGCCCAAAATAAGGCCGAAGCAATGTTCAAGACAACCCAATACAATTTCGGCACTGTGAAAGAAGACGGTAAAATCAATTGTGTGTTCGAATTTGCAAACATAGGAACAGCTCCCTTAGTCGTTACCCGCGTTGGCACTTCCTGCGGATGCACAACTTCGGCTTATACGGCATCGCCTGTATTGCCGGGTAAAAGCGGGAGAATCGACATTTCATACAATACGGATAATCGTCCGGGAAGTTTCACCAAAACAATACGGGTTTATACGAATATTCCCGACACCATATATACGCTGACCATAAAAGGTGTCGTAACGCCTAAACAGCGATAAAGTGGCGTTCATGTTCAAAAAGAAAAAAGAAAGTTATTTATGATCCACCCCGAAAACGATGCCCACTATAAAGGACTGTCGGTCAGCAAAGGCATTTCCCAACCGCCAACTGTCAACCCCTATCTGAATACCCTCCGGCGTGCAAGACGCAAAATGTACTCGGTAGAAGAATACGTCGATGAAATCCTTCAAGGGAACATCACCGTGCTCAGTCAGGCCGTTACGCTGGTGGAGAGTTCCCGACCCGAACATCAGGAAATCGCGCAACAAATCATTGAAAAATGCCTTCCCCACTCCGGAAAATCCATCCGAATCGGGTTCACAGGTGTACCGGGCGCAGGAAAAAGCACCTCCATCGATGCTTTCGGGATGTACTTGGTGAAAGAGGGGAACAAATTAGCCGTTTTGGCGATTGACCCTTCCAGCGAACGGTCAGGCGGCAGCATTTTGGGCGATAAAACCCGCATGGAACGCTTATCGATGGAGCATAACGCCTTTATCCGCCCTTCCCCAACCGCAGGATCGCTGGGCGGCGTTGCACGAAAAACCCGCGAAACAATTATCTTATGCGAAGCAGCCGGTTTCGATTACATCTTCGTGGAAACTGTGGGGGTTGGACAATCGGAAACAGCCGTACATTCTATGGTGGACTTCTTTCTCCTGATCCAGCTTGCAGGCACGGGCGACGAACTGCAAGGCATCAAACGGGGCATTATGGAGATGGCCGACGGAATTGTTATTAATAAAGCCGACGGCGACAATATCGAAAAGGCTAAATTAGCCCAAAGCCACTTCAGGAACGCACTGCACCTGTTTCCCGTTCCCGATTCGGGATGGACGCCCGAAGTGCTCACTTATTCGGGATATTACGGTTACGGCATCGCCGAAGTGTGGGACATGATTCACCGATATATCGATTTCGTGAAAGAGAGCGGCTACTTCATCCGCAAACGCGACGAGCAATCGAAATACCGCATGTATGAAACCATCAACGAACACTTGCGCAACGACTTTTACCAAAATCCCGAAATCGAAAAACTGATGCCTAAATTGGAACGCGACTTGGCGGCTCACAGGAAAAGTTCGTACATTGCGGCAACGGAAGCTTTGGACAAATATTACGGAAATAAACACGTTTGAGGTTCAAGGTTTGACGTTTGCCGTGTCGCTTTATGGCAATAGGGTGGAATGGACTGCAAAACCAAGAAACCTCATAAAAACCGCATTATTTTAACTTTTTTTACTAAATAGGGGGGGGTAATTTTGAAATACTGTTTAACTTTGTGGCAATTTTAAAATAAACTATTTCAAAAACAGTTTCAAATCATTTAAAAAAACAATTTAGTTATGAAAAAACTTGGTTTTATGTTATTGGCCATGAGCCTGATTATGCTTTCGTGCTCGAAAGACGACAACGATTCTAACGATTCTAACGATTCTTTGGTAGGAACAAAGTGGGCATCTACTTATGAAGGTATGACCTTCGAACTCGAATTTATGACAGAAAAAGATGTTATAGCCTCAATCACTGAGGGTTCTGCTAAGTACCAATATTCTACTACTTATACCTATAATTCGGACAAAAAAAAGGGAGTAATCTTTTCTCCGGAAGAGGGAGCATCCGATGCTGAATTTAGCATTGACGGGAACAAATTAACCATCTATGATGAGGATGAAGAGGACTATATTATCTTAACGAAACAATAAAAACCTCTACCCGACCGACATTTACAAATCCGCCTGAACAAAGGGATACCCCTCTCGTTCAGGCGGATTTGCAATTCAATCTGATACTGTTTTAAATCTTCCTGATTCGCACCCCTCTTGCAAAATGCTGCTCTCCTTTTTCGAGGATCAGGTCAGCTCTGAAGCGTGTCGGGAGGATGTTTTCTTCGAGGTTCGGCAAATTGATTTCTTCCCACACCTCATTGGCGAATTGCATCAGTTCTTCTTCGGTATAAGAAACGTAGCGGTGAAAAAACGATTCGGGATTTTGAAACGCCGTCTTCTGCAATTCCTTGAAACGGTCGAGGTACCATTGCCGCAAATCTTTTTCGCCGGCATCCACATAAATGGAATAATCGAAGAAATCGGAGACAAATACCCGACGTTGCGGCTTCTTGTCTGCCGGAACCTGCAACACGTTGATTCCCTCCACAATAAGAATATCGGGATTCTCTATCGTATGCAACTCTCCGGGCATGATGTCGTAATAAAGGTGCGAATAAACGGGCGACTCCAAGGTCTCGCGCCCCGATTTGGCTCCGGCCAAAAAAGCGAGTAGGCGCTTCGCATCGTAACTTTCGGGAAAACCTTTCCTGTTGAATAATCCGCGGCGTTCCAATTCGGCATTGGGATACAAAAAACCGTCGGTGGTAATCAACTCCACTTTGGGTTTTTCGGGCAGCATCGACAGCAATTTCTGCAACACACGCGCCGTGGTGCTTTTCCCCACAGCCACACTTCCGGCAATCCCGATGATGTAGGGGATACGGAGGCTCGTGTTGTGAAAAAACTGATCGCGCTCGTTATGGAGGTTGTTGTAATGCGTGAGGTGAATTTGCAGAAGGCTGACCATCGGAAGATACACATCGTTGATCTCTTCGAGAGTCAAAGGTTCATTCATCGCCTGCAATTTCGACAGGTCGATATCTTCGGAAATGGGGAAAAGCGGATGCTCTTCGAGCTTGCTCCATTCTTCGCGCGTGAAACTGCGGAACGGAGAGAACGTTACCTTATATGACGATTGTTCCATTTGTCCTGAAATTTACAGACTGCAAAGATACGACGTTGCAAAAAACAAGCCAACAAAAACCGAATTTATTGTTCGAGCATTGAAAAAAAGGAAAAATTCTTGTTTGAATTTTTCCTTTTTTCACGATTCCTTTTTGAGGAGTGTTTTTTCTACTTCACCTTATCTACAATCGCTTTGAAAGCTTCGGGATGGTTCATTGCCAAATCGGCAAGGACTTTGCGGTTGATTTCGATTTCGTTTTTGTGCAAAGCGCCCATCAGACGCGAATAAGACAAGCCGTAAATACGGGCGGCGGCGTTGATACGCTGAATCCAGAGAGCGCGGAAATTGCGCTTTTTGTTCTTGCGGTCGCGGTAAGCATAGGTCAAACCCTTTTCCCAAGTGTTTTTCGCTACCGTCCACACATTTTTGCGTGCGCCGTAATAACCCCTTGTTAATTTTAATACTTTTTTTCTGCGGTTGCGCGATGCAACATGATTGACTGACCTTGGCATAATTGCTTTTTGTTTTTGAATGTTAGCGTCCCCGCCTGCGCGAGATTCTTTTGAGCATACATCCGGTTAATAAATCTGTTTCTGAAAAAACTCGCTCGAATGTGATTGATTATTTCAATCCCAATAATACTTTCACATTCTTTTCATCTACTTTGTGAACAAGACCCGTATGCGTGAGATTTCTCTTCTGCTTTTTGGTCTTTTTCGTCAAAATATGACTTTTAAAAGCGTGCTTCCTCTTGATTTTTCCTGATCCGGTAAGGGCGAACCTCTTTTTGGCACCGGAATTAGTCTTAATTTTTGGCATTTTACAGTCTTTTTTTATTGAATAATTGGATTAAAAATCCGCTCTTTTTCGAAAAGAGTTTGCAAAGATATACATTTTATTTTGAATTGCGAAGAAATTCTCGAAGGATTCTCAAAATATCTTGCATTTTTTTTCTTTCTCACCTTCGTACCTTCGCGCTTTACGGCATTTTTACGCAACGTACCGACTCTCCAATTCCGCGGGTGTCGCATATATCTGCTTCCACGATGTTATCGCTGTCAAAGTACAAGGCATACGATTGACCGCGGTCATTCGCATTGCCGGTATCGCCGACCGTACTGCTCCAATAGTAGCCGCCGCCGCCGACGTCATGGGTCTGGGGAATACCCCCGCAGAGCCGGTATCCGGCCGCGGGCAGGAACATCAGAGGGTTGGGGGCGGCGCTTTCGGTAAGGGGACTGTTACCGTTCTTGTAACCTTGGGCAGCAGCGTTCCACACCGAGGTCGCGTATAAAGCCCAGCCGTTCATTTTACCCATTACCCATGTCGAGGCCGCCTTTCCGTCCGAAACGCGAACCCATACAAAACCCGCATTGTGGGCATAGACTGACGCGCTTGTAAGAGTAAAACGGTCGGAGGCTGTAGCGGATACCGAACCGTCGCTGTTTACAATCAAAGACCACTCGTATTGTGTAGGTACGCGGTAACCGGACGGGCAGGGATTGTTGATGTTCTGGCCGTTCGTGTAACTGATATTGGCCTGATTTGCAGGGCCACCACCATTGCCCCACATCGACGAATTATCTTTACTGGGGTTTACCCAATCGCCGGGGAGTGTCCGTATATCATACACAAATTTGGTGTCGGTGAGCGGATTATAGGTTGCTTCGGTGTATGGGGTCGTGGTAAAGAAACTTGAGGCATCGGCCATCTCATCGCGGAGGGAATGTTTCACATCTTTGCGTCCCCATTGATAGCATCCGCCATAGACGCGGATATTTTTGTTATCGGTGTGCGGGTAGGCCATTTGCTGCTTGGGTGTGAGATCGGGGTCGCCGCCAAGGTTATAGGTCAGAAAGGTTAGGGTTGTCTTGCCATTATAGGTCGTACCTATCGGGATAACGGCTTCGTAGGACGCCCCCGTTTTTGTGGAAAATGGATAGTAATCGCCCTTACTGGCCTCTATGCGGGCAGTCAGCGTGTATTTGTAGCTCGGCAGCAGCGCCTTGACGAAAGTTACCGTGGGGCTGATGGATCTCAGTCCCGACGGAGCGTTCACCGTCAGATTTGTGAAGGCTATAGTAACGGGACTTTCTCCATTGGTAAACACGGGGCGTTGGTTGCTCGGAGTCGATGGTGCATTGGGCGCTGTCCACGAGAAGGTCTGCGCGGCAGCCGTCGCGCCCTTGGCAGGATTGGCATCGGCGGGCAACGCGAGTACGCCTTTGTATCCCGGCGTTACGGCAGCATGGGCCACGGTCGAGATATTATTGCCCGTCAGCGAAGCATCGGCAATAACCGTAAGCAGCGGGAAGCGGTGCTTAAAAATGATATTCACCATCGCCGCACCCGAACTCAGATTCACGCTTCCCACCCAATGAAGCAGGTCGTTTGACGGATCGACGGTAAGAGTCGTAGCCGGAGAACCTGCCGCACCGGGGTCAACCGTGGTATTGCAGGAATAGGCGGCTAATTTGTACTGCGCTTTCGGCAGTCCGGTGAGGGTTCCCGCCGTTCCCGCGGAAAACAGTTGTTCGGTAACGTAACTGCCGTCGGAATCTTTATAAACAACGATACGGTATTTGGTGTTAGCCGCCATCGGCGTAGTAGAGCGGGTAGCCGACAGAGGGTCGGCCGACAGGGTACACACCAAGAAAAGGCCGTCGCCCAAGTCCTGCGTTACCGTTTCGGGATCTAAGGCCGCGCGTGTCATAAATTCCTCTCCGCCCTGCGCGATGCCACCCACAGTAAAGGTAATGCTTCCGGGGTTCAATGAAGCCCCATCACCGTCTTCCTCCGAGCAGGAGGCAAGACCATAAATCAACGAGCCAACTAAGCAGCAAAGCCGCAAGCGGCGGTAATTTTCGCCCATAATTTGGAAAAATGTACTGTTCATAATCTTAAATTTTTAAATCTTTGAATTTCTAACTTCTAATTTCTAACTTCTACCTTTCTCAAAGTCCGTAAATCACATCGCTGTCCACGTTGCCTCCATCCTCAGGTTCTTCTATCAGAGGCTCGTTGTTAAAGTTGAGTGAAGCCGATAAGAAACCGCCTTCGAGTTCCACGTAAGTTACTCCGATAACCGGCGTTGCGTAAAGTTTGTTTCTTTCATTTGTTTCTTTGCTCATAAGTTCTTCTGTTTTTAAATGTTTAGTTCTTAGTTCTTAGCTTATTATACGAGTTTCCATTGCATTTTTCGCCGATTCGAAAACCGAAAAAAAACACGAACATGTATCAATTTGATTTTTTTTGAAGAGTACAGTTTTGTCGGTTTGAGCCGACGAAAAAAATTCAAGTCTATCTCTGGCTTTTCAATTTTATTTCATTCGTCAAAAATAAGGGCTTTTTTTAAGGTTTGTATGGCAAAAACCGAAAAAAAAATCCACATTTCTGACACACAAGCACAATTTGTTTGGCTATTTTTGCAACACTTTTGCGGAAAATTTTCAAATTGTGGATTTTTTTGCAACAAAACAGCCTGTTCGCCCAAAAAAGTTGCAATTTGCGCAACTTTTAACGCTAACGGGGGAAAACCGAGCATTGAAAAAATCACGAAACACGAAACAACATTCGACGGCTGTTAACCGAGAATCGGATTTTTTCATGTTTTATCGATTTTTTTTCCTATTTTTACCACCGATTATAAAACAGCCCCATAAGATCTGCCGATGAATCATTATCTGAACGACTTGTTGCATGAGTTTTCCACGCCTTTCAGCAATCCGGTGCTTATTTTCACCGTGTTGCTCTCTATTGTGCTGGCGGTTCCGATTATGCTGCGGCGAATCAATGTGCCGGGCATTATCGGACTGATTGTGGCGGGAGTGATTATCGGCCCGCACGGTTTGAATATAGTGGACAACGCGAACGCCGGAGTGGAAATGTTCTCCACCATCGGGCTGCTCTACATTATGTTTATTGTGGGGTTGGAACTCGATTTGAAAGAGTTTGCCGAGAACAAGAACAAGAGTCTGATATTCGGCCTTTTCACGTTTCTTTGCCCTTTCATCCTCAGCTATCCCATTTGTCGGTATTTTTTGGAGTACAGCCACTTCACGAGCCTTATCATCGCCGATATGCTTGCGGCACACACACTCGTTACATATCCTATTATCAGCCGATTGGGCGTTTCAAAAAATCAAGCCGTAGCCGTTACCATCGGCGGCACCATTTTGGTGGATACCACCGTATTTGTATTTTTCGCGCTTGCTCAGTCAAACAATCGGGGAAGTCTCGAATTTTCGTATCTTATCAAGTTAGCTGCGTCCCTTGTCGTCTTTTCGTTCATCGTTTTCTTTGTCGTCCCGCGCATAGCCAAATGGTTTTTCCAAAAAACCGAAAGCGAGAGGTATTCCACGTTTATTTTCACCTTGTTGATTGTCTTTCTCTGCGGTTTTTTGGCCAGCTTGAGCGGTATAGAGCCCATTATTGGCGCATTTGCCGCGGGATTGACCCTGAACCATCTGATTCCACATTCATCGGCATTGATGAACCGCATCGAGTTTTTCGGAAACGCGCTGTTTATCCCCATCTTCCTCATCTCGGTGGGGATGCTTGTGGATGTTTCCATCGTGTTCAACGGGACACGAACGCTTGTGGTAGCGCTGACCTTGTCTTCCATCGCACTTTTAGGAAAATGGTTAGCCGCATTTTTCACGCAGATTACGTTTAAATACAGCCGGACACAGGGCAATCTGATTTTCGGGTTGAGCGGTTCGCGTGCAGCGGCCACGCTCGCGATCGTCATTATCGCCTACAAAGAGCATTTGGTAGGCGAACACGTGCTCAACGGCGCTATCATCCTCATTCTGATTACCTGCATTGTGGCTTCGTTTGTAACACAAAAATCGGCAAGGAAAATCGCTATCAGCGAAGAAAACACCCCTTTACCCTCTTCGACAACAGGGCATCTTGCGCAGGAAAGAATACTTGTCCCGATAGCCAATCCGTCCCATATCGGGTTTCACGTAGAGTTGGCTCTACTGTTGAAAAACAAAAAATCGGAAAATCCCATCTCGTTGCTTGGAGTAATGCCTAATAATAAAGAGGCTGAACGAAACATCATCGGTTTCCGCAAAAAATTGCAAGAATTTGTGAACACGGCCACAGCAGCAGACGTACAAGTGGAAATCATCACGGCCATCGACCATAATCCTGCCGGCGGCATCATCCGCATCGCCCGCGAAACCATGTCGGATATCGTCATTCTGGGATGGCCCGGCAAAGTGGGGATGATCGAACGGCTGCTGGGCGAAACGTCAGAGTCTATTATCAAGAATATGGACAAAAATCTCTTTGTTTGCCACCTCGAACATAAACTGAACACCCACAAACGCATCGTAGTCGTTTCGCCCCCGTTAGCTGAAAAAGAGGGCGGATTTGAGTTGTGGGTAAACAAAATCATCAAATTGTCGAGCGAATTGTCGTTGCCCGTATTGCATTTGGGACATCCCGATACCAATAAAGCCATTGGGGCGACGCGGAAAAACGGAAGCCCATTTTCTTTCGTTCCTTTCGACAATTGGATTAATCCACTGACCTGCAAAGATTTCATAAAGAAGGACGATATAATCATTCTCGTATCGGCACATGCGGGATACATTTCCCATATATCGGTGTTAGACAACCTCCCGACACGGTTTGAACGCCTCTTTCCCAATTACAGCCGCATCGTGATTTATCCGAAACAACATCTTCCCGACGTTTTGTTAGAGAGCGACGACTACATTTTTGTACCCTGATTTGAAAATATAAAACATGATCACCGATATGATTACGAATTGGAAAAAACTTTTTTATCCCCTTTCTCTCATTATCTCGATGGCTTTATTGCCGAGTTGCGGTTCTTCGAAATACACATCGCTAACACGCGTCCCCGACCCCACGCCCAAACGCGAATTTCGTGGCGCGTGGGTGCAAACCGTCGGTCAGTCGCGTTACCGTCAGATGAACAGCGCAGAAATGAAAAATTATTTCTCGGAAATGGTGCGCAAATTCGACGAAGCAGGCATCAACGCGCTGATTTTCCAGATACGTCCCGAAGCCGACGCTTTTTATAAATCAAGCCTCGAACCATGGAGCCGCTTCCTGACCGGAAGTCAGGGGCTTGCACCCAACGACCCGTCGTTTGACCCGCTGACTTACCTCATCGACGAGTGCCACAAGCGCGGCATGGAATTGCACGCATGGATGAATCCTTACCGCGTGAAAACCGATGTGAGCATCACGCTGGCGCCGCAGCACATCTATTGGAAGTATCCCGAACGCTTCCTTCAATACGGCAGCCAGCTCTATTTCGACCCCGGACTACCCGAAAACAGAGGGTTTATCTGCGACGTGGTGCGCGACATCGTGTCGCGTTATGACGTGGACGCTATCCACATGGACGATTATTTTTACCCCTACCCCATCGCCGGAACCCCTTTCCCCGACGACAACAGTTTTGCAACATACTCCGCATCGCAAGGCTTTGCGGCGAATCAACGCGACGACTGGCGGCGCAATAATGTGAACCTGCTCATCCAACAAATCAAATACGCCATTGCCGGAACAAAACCATGGGTGCGCTTCGGCATCAGTCCTTTCGGTATCTACCGGAACAAACGCAGCACTCCCGACGGTTCGGGCAGCGAAACCTCAGGCTTGCAAAATTACGACGACCTGTACGCCGATATTAAGCTTTGGGTGGAAAAGGGATGGATCGACTATACCCTGCCGCAACTCTATTGGGAAACAGGGCACAAAGCAGCCGACTACACCACACTGCTCAAATGGTGGAACGCCAATAATTACCGGAAGCCGCTGTACATCGGACAGGATTTGAAACGTAGCATCGACAAGAACGAATTGTGGGAAAAAATCCGACAGTCGCGCAACATGACCTTTGTTAACGGCAACTGTTACTGGTACGGATACCAAATTCTCGACAACTTCGAAGGTGTGGCCGACATGATGAGAAACGACCTTCACCGCACAAAAGCGCTGATTCCCGCCTACGAAAACATGTCTGTCAAACGGCCGAAAGCCGTTAAGAAGGCCAAGGAGATTTTTACGGAAGACATGCACTTCCTGACCTGGGAATCGGACAGGCAAAACGGAAACCCCGAGTCGGCGCACTATTTTGTCGTTTACCGTTTCCACAAAGGAGAAACCGTGGACATCAACCGTTCGGAAAACATCATAGCGGTAACGCCCGACAACTTTTTTGTTCTTCCATACGAAGGCGGCAACCGGACTTACACTTACGCGGTAACAGCTTTGGACGCTTTTAAAAACGAATCGAAAGAGAAGAAAATAAAAGTAAAATTATAACGTCATTTTGTAACCCATCTTTCGTCGTGCACCTTTATTTTCTCTCCTTTGCGGTAATAAAGGTCATCTTTCTTGGGGATGAGAAGGGTGTAGCTTTTTCCGGTTTTATTGGTCAGTTTGCGGTCGCGGAGCCAAGAGTTGAAATCTTTTAGCTGGGCGTAAGTTATGCCGTGCTGCCGGGCAAACGTAGCCAGATCGGGAATCGCATCCGATATTTCAACTTTCTTAAATTCAATGGGTTTATACAATTGGTCGGGACGGATAATGAAACCGTACTTCTGTGGATTTTCGAAAATCAACTTTGCCGCAAGCATCCGAAAATAGTATCGCGAAGTTTCTTCCACTAACCAGAGGTCGAGGGCATCATCGACATTCTGCTTTTCGAGCTCGGTAGAAATCCGCCCTTGTCCGCCGTTATACGAAAGCGCCGAGGCGCTCCACGAACCGTATTTATTGTAAGACCCGCGCAGGTATCGGCAAGCGGCAAGGGTCGATTTCTCCATATCAAAGCGTTCATCTACTTCCGTCCCCACTTCCAAACCGTATTGCGGCGCCGAACTCGCCATAAACTGCCACAAACCCGCCGCACGAGCAGGCGATAAAGCGCGGGAATCGAGACTGCTCTCGATAACGGCAAGGTATTTCAAATCATCCGGCAATCCCTGTTTTTTCAGGATAGGCTCGATAATCGGGAAAATGCGGTTTGCCCGCTTGAACAGGAGCAGGGTCGTGGAATGAAAATACGTAAAGCTGTTCAGCTCCCGGTCCATCCTCTCGTGAAAATCGTAGCGGTCAAAGGTGATTTTTTCTCCCGCGAAAACCATTTCTTCCGGCACATCCACCGAAGCGGTCATCGCCATCACAAGCGGGCGACCGTTTTCCTCTTCTTCAATTTTATGGCTCGATAAAAACACGACCACAACGGTTGTCGCGATAAAAATCAGCAAGGTAAAAAGAATGTATTTTTTCATTTTCAAATTCTTTTAAGGATTTCCGGCTTTCAAATGTAGGTATTTTTCCGCAAAAGAAAAAATTCTTGACAGCAAAATCAGGGCAAAGGGGCGGACGGCGGCGCTTTGTGGCTACGAAGGGCGCTTTGATAGATAAGGGTTTCCCTTCTTAATTCTTAATTCTTAATTCTTAATTCTCAACTACCCCCCCCTTTTTCGTGCATTCGCGCATTCATATCTTCACGGCAAAATAATCGAAATTTGAATGTTGCCCCAATGTTAAAGGATGTCGGCGGGGAAAAATACGTTGAATATTGTTATCTTTGTCGTCTGTTTTACCGAAGTAACAAGCGTTGTCTTTCAGCGCCTGAAACATTCAAAAAAAATACTTCAAAAAAAATGAAGACGACGGAAGAATTTCCCATGATTGCCAAAACGATGGCCGAACTCGAAGACGTATTGGCCGAAGAACTTGTCGGGCTGGGGGCAAATAACATACAAATCGGCACACGAATGGTATCGTTCACCGGCGATAAAACATTGATGTACAAAGCCAACCTGCATTGCCGGACAGCATTGCACATCCTGAAACCGATACACTCGTTCAAGGCAGAGAATGCCGACGAAGTATATGAAGCCGTAAAACAGCTCGATTGGGATAACTATTTGTCCATCGACAAAACTTTTGCAGTGGATTCCGTGGTTTTCTCCCATATTTTCCACCACTCCAAATTTGTGGCTTACCGCGTGAAAGACGCCATTGCCGATTATTTCACCGAAAAATACGGAAAACGGCCGTCGGTAAGCGTTTCGAATCCCGATTTGGTGTTCAATATTCACGTGGCGCACAACAAATGCACCTTGTCGCTCGACAGTTCGGGCGAATCGCTTCACAAGCGGGGCTATCGCGTGGCGCAAACCGAAGCGCCCCTCAACGAGGTGCTGGCAGCCGGGATGGTGCTGAAATCGGGATGGCGAGGCGAAAGCGTCTTCTTCGATCCGATGTGCGGTTCCGGCACACTGATTATCGAAGCGGCGATGGTTGCTCTGGGAATCCCTCCGGGAATTCATCGGGAACATTTTGCGTTTGAAAACTGGCCTGATTTCGATCGTGAATTGTTCAGCGCCATTTACAACGACGATTCCGGTTCGCGCGAATGTTCACAGCGTATCATCGGATCCGATATATCTCCCAAAGCCATCGCGATAGCCGAACGAAACATCAAAAGCGCCGGATTGACAAAATACATTGACTTGCAAGTAAAACCCTTCCAGCAATATACCGAAGCTCCAGCCTCAAAAGGCGTACTGATGACCAATCCTCCTTACGGAGAACGCATTAAGATAGAGGAACTTGAACCCCTGTACGCCATGATTGGCGAGCGTTTAAAACACGTTTTTACCGGATACGAGGCTTACATTTTGAGCTACAAAAAAGAATGTTTCGACAGCATCGGCCTAAAACCGACAAGACGGTTTTTCCTTTTCAACGGCGCATTGGAATGTGAAATGCGGGAATACGAAATTTTTGCGGGAAAACGCAATCTGCGACCAAGGGAAGAAAAGCATGAACAACACCCAAGGGATGACAAACGGGAACGTTACCCGCGTGAAGACCGAATATTTGCTACAAGCAAACCGGAAGAAAAGAGAACGCGCCCTCCTTTCAAACCCAAGAGCGACAAGCGCGACGAAACGCCGAAAAAACGCTTTTTCCGTTCCGACAGAAAGGATTCATAATTTTTTTACACAGATAACCCATCGTTAAAAACAACAATCATGGTTAAACATATCGTATTATTCAAATTGGCCGACGAAGCCGAAGGCAATACCAAATTGCGCAATGCCGAAATCATCAAAGAGCGGTTAGAAAACCTGAGAAACAGTATTCCGCAAATCCGAAAGATTTGTGTTCGCATCAATTCGCAAGATTCACCCGAAGGCAATTACGATCTGATGCTTGACTCGGAGTTTGACAATATGGATGACGCCAAATCATACTCCGTTCACCCAAACCACTTGAAGGTTGTGGAATTTATCACAAAAGTCCGCACGTCGCGGGCTGCCATCGACTACGAGTTCTGATTGAGAAAATCGGTTTTTATCCACTGCACAAAGGCCTCCAAATCCGACTTGAAAAGGCGCACATCTTTCTCCCATTCGGGATAGGCTTGTTCATCCCCGTCTTTCAATGCGTTCATTTTTTGGGGAGTTTCGAGGGATATTCGGGACGAACCCAGTTGCAGCAGAAAGGGAAGTATTTTGTGGCAAAGGCGGCGCGTCTGTGCAAAATCGGAGGCATTCACAGAACGTTGCAAACCTTGCAAATCCTCTTCGACCGTATCTGTAAACTGCTGAAGGACTTCGTTTATGCTTTCCCGATCGCCATCGAACATGGCAAATAAGGCAGGAAATTCGTCGTCGGGGTTTTCCAAAACATCCTTTTTATCTTCTCCCCCATCGTTTTGGGTTTGCAGCGCAATATCCAAAGCCGAAAGCGTTACCGGTTTGGAAATCAATCCCGAAAAACCGGACTCTTTTGCACTCGATTCGGTAATATCGCCATGAGCTGTGAGCAGCCACACCGGAATCTGTTCGTTTGTTTTCCGGATTGCCTTCAACACATCGTTTCCGGAAACTTTACCCATCTCCATATCGGTGAAGACGATATCGAATGCCGATGTGTCAATCGTCTCCGTATCGCATTTTTCGCACAACTCAACGCTGTGCCCCATGCGCTGCATGATTTCCACAAGGACATTCCCGAACGAATTATCATCTTCGAAAACAAGTATTTTTTTTGATTTTCGGGAAAGGATGTTCGTTGCTTTCAGCTTGTCCGGCGCAACCGCCCTATCGAGCGGCAATGCAACATTTACCACCGTACCTTTCCCCAGCTCCGACTCCACATTGATACTTCCTCCCATCGCAAGCGTAAGCCCTTTCGTAACATACAATCCAAAACCCGAACCCTCAACGAACACGGAATTATCCATCCGCAAAAACGGCCGGAACACATTTTCTATTTTACTCATATCCATTCCCACACCGGTGTCGGATATCCGGAATTTAAATTTCTTCCTCCCATCTTCCACCGTCAACTCAACAGCGCCTTCCTCCGTATATTTGATGGCGTTAGAGATGATATTCGACAAAATTTGCTTAACGCCCGTATGGTCGGCACAAACAAAACATTCGCCACCGATACGGCAATCATAACGCAATTCGAGATTTTTCTCATCGGCAATCGGACGAAACATCTCGATAATTTCGGCGCACAATTCCGGCAAATTGAAAACACTTTCCTTGGGACGATAGGCGCGTTTTTCCAAACGCGAATATTCGAGCAGATTCGACAACATATTCAAAATGTGCCCGCCCGAATTTAATGCCGACTGCAACTGCCGTTTTTTCTCCGGATCGGGTTCTTCCACACGCCACAAATCCATATATCCTATCATCGAGCTCAGCGGCGTTTTTATATCGTGCGATACGGAAAGAAGCAGCTTATGGCGGCTTTCCATCAATTCATCGGTCAGCTGCTTTTCTTTGATGAGATCGTGCCTTGCTCTCCGCCCTCTAATCAAATCACCGGCGATAAGCAAGATGATGAACAATATCAGCAAAAGCGACAATCCGCCCGAATTGACGGCGAACTGAAAAATTTCGCGTGTCAATTGTTCATTGGCATAAGTCCGGGAAAAAACAGACTGCAGGGTCTCCTCGTGAAAGCGTGTGAGGAGTTGCGATATCTGGGTAAAGATATCGGCGTCGGCCACAATGAGCTGCCGCACACGCTGCTCGATCTCTGTAATTTTGCGCTGGTAATCGACTGATACCTGGTTGGTTGTAACCCTTAAATCGCGAAACATCCCCACCGTATCGATTGCTGTTTTGTGGGTAGTGCCGACATCTACTATGTGAATGGCTGTGTCGGTAGGTTGTTCGGTGGGCACGAACACATTTTTCACCCTGTCCCAAAAACTTTTCTTTTTTACGGGTTTTTCCTGTGCCGGCAAAATGAGGCTGTCTTTTCTGATAGTAACCTCCACCGTTTCTGTATTTTTGACGTTCCCCTGGATGCTGTCGATTTTCACCTTCAAATTCCTTATCGGGTTTCTTTTACGATTGAATTGCAAAGAAAGGCGTTTCACGATGTCTTTTTTCTTTTCGAGAAGCTCGCTCACTTCTTTCAGTATGTCCTCAGGATGACCTTGGCCGGACAATATCGTTCCCAATTCTTGAATCTGGATGTCAATATTTTCGATGACAGCCTCATAACGCTCCAAATCGCTTTTTTTCTGGGAAAATAAATATTCGTTGGTTATGTTTTGGGCTTCCTGTATGCCGGAAATGAGGACATTGGTTTTTCCCACAATTAACGAGAGGTCTTCCACCTCTTGCCGCTGTCCGTCGATAGCTGCGTTCATCCGTTCCAAATAAAAGAACAAGCCATAAAAATAGGCGGCGACAACAAGGAAAATCAGTATTATTTTTATCGATATTTTATGTTCGAAAGAATTTGCCATACCGTATTATATTCTATTTCAGACGCTCAAAGATAAGAAACTTTATCCATGAATCCGCTTTTATTGAAAATTTATCTTTCGATTTGATTGTTATTGACGCTTCGGCAGTTACACCCACATCAATTCGCTCATGATTCCGTCGGAGATAAAGAGGCCTTCACGCGACAATTTCAGCACGTTTTTTTCAACAGTCAGCAATCCTGCATCGATAAACTTTTGGGCGTTATCTATAGCATATCGCCGCAGTTCTTGGCCGAAGCGCTTTTCCAAAAGCTGCAAATCCACCCCCCAAACAGTTCTCAATCCGGTCAGTATAAACTCGTTGTATCGTTCTTCTTTCGACAAGGATTCTGTTTCACGGTAAAGCGTTCCGCTTGCCATTGCCTCAATGTATCTTTTCAACGAAGCCGGGTTCCACGACCGCTCCTGCCTTGTGAAGGAATGTGCCGCAGGCCCCAGTCCGAGATAGTCTTTTCCTTGCCAGTACGATAAATTGTGGCGCGAAAACCATCCGTCACGGGCAAAATTGGATATTTCGTAATGTGTGAATCCGTTTTTAGTCAGGTTTTCAATCAGCAGCGAAAACATGCAGTTGCTCGTTTCCTCATCCACGGGCTGTATTTTTCCCGCTTTGCGCATCAGGTAGAGCCGGGTTTTTTCTTCATAAATCAGATGGTAAGCCGAAATATGAGGAATGTTCAGTTCGATGGCTTTATCGATATTGCGCTGCCATAGTTCGAGGCTTTGCCGGGGCAGACCATACATCAAGTCGATGGATATATTCTCAAATCCGGCTTTCCGGCACGCTTTCACTGCATTTTCGGCTTGTCCGGCAGTGTGCCGCCGACTTAAAAATTTCAGTTCGTCGTCGTCGAAACTTTGTATGCCGATACTGATACGATTGAAGGGAAGGGTGCGAAGCTCGCCGATAGTATTGTCGGATAAATCATCGGGGTTCGCCTCCAAGGTAATTTCCGCATCGGGGGCAATTTGATATTCCGAAGACAAGGCTTCGAAGATTTGCACGAAATGCTTTTTCTGCAACCTCGACGGTGTGCCGCCTCCAAAATAAATGGTTTCCACACGCTCATCCCCTATCTCTTTTTTTCGTAGCGCGGCTTCAACGCACAAGGCATCCGTAAAAGCGTCGATTTCACGCTCGTTGGTTCCCGAGTAGAAATCGCAATAAATGCAGCGCGTTTTGCAAAAGGGGATATGAAGGTAAATGCCTGCCAATTATTCTGTTTCGGTAAGTTGTTTGTATGCTTTCAGGTATTTGCGCAACCGGACAAATTCGAAGTCGGGAATGTTGTCCCACCGGCGGATGTCCATGTTGTCCGACAGGTCGTTGAGTTTTACGCGAACCGCCAAGGGTATGGGTTTCACACGATCCAAATAATCATCGTAGCTTTCATCGTTGCGCCGCGTCAAAGCGTCTATGGCTGCGAGTATATCGTCGGAAAAGCCTTCGCATGCGAGATCGTCAATTGTCCAAGGGGTATCTTCCACCACGTCGTGCAGAATACCCACTATTTTTTCGGGCAAAGTTTGTCCGGCATTCATCACCCGAAACGGATGTTCGATATAGGGACGCCCGTTATTGGTGTCCAACTGTCCGGTGTGCGCTTCGATTGCTATCAGTATAGCTCTGTTGAGTTGTTCTTTAAGGGTAATCGCCGTTTTGTTCATTATTTTCTTCGATTTTATACCAGAAATAACAAAATATAAGGATAAAATGTTGAGGCTATTCGGAGAAAAACAACCGATGGAGAAGAACAGCGTTTGTATCAAAAAAACGCCGTCCTGAAAAAGGGCGGCGTTTTACTATCGTTGTCGGAACTTTTATTTATCCGTTCACTTTTGCCATGTGGGCAATCAGGTCAAGCACTTTGTTTGAATAACCCCATTCGTTGTCGTACCACGATACAACTTTTACGAAAGTGTCGGTCAGTGCGATACCTGCTTTCTTGTCGAAAATTGAAGTACGGGCGTCGCCGATGAAATCCGACGATACAACGTCTTCTTCGGTGTATCCGAGGATACCTTTGAGTTCGCCTTCCGAAGCCGCTTTCATTGCTGCGCAGATTTCGTCGTATTTGGCGGGTTTAGCCAGATTGACGGTCAAGTCAACAACCGATACGTCCAAAGTCGGAACGCGCATCGACATACCGGTCAGTTTGCCGTTAAGAGCGGGGATAACTTTACCTACTGCTTTTGCAGCGCCTGTTGACGACGGGATGATGTTACCCGAAGCAGCGCGACCGCCGCGCCAGTCTTTTGCCGACGGACCGTCAACGGTTTTCTGGGTTGCTGTGGTCGAGTGAACAGTTGTCATCAAACCATCGGTGATGCCGAACTTGTCATGCAGCACTTTTGCGATGGGAGCAAGACAGTTGGTTGTGCAAGATGCATTTGAAACAAACTGAGTACCTTTAACATAAGCGTCCAAGTTGACGCCGCAAACGAACATCGGGGTGTCGTCTTTTGAAGGAGCCGACATCACTACGTATTTCGCGCCGGCATCGATATGCCCTTGAGCCTTATCTTTGGAAAGGAACAGACCGGTAGATTCCACTACGTATTCAGCGCCAACTTCGTTCCATTTCAAATCGGCCGGATT
This sequence comes from Dysgonamonadaceae bacterium, assembly GCA_031272205.1. GTDB lineage: Bacteria > Bacteroidota > Bacteroidia > Bacteroidales > Dysgonomonadaceae > JAISUH01. The sequence continues at coordinate 25,091 of JAISUH010000090.1, forward strand.
TCTTTCCGCTGTAATGCGGATTGCGTTTCCGTTAACGACCAATTTACCGTCTTTCACTTCGATTGTACCCTTGAATGCGCCGTGAATCGTATCGTATTTCAACATGTATGCAATGTAATCCACATCGAGCAGATCGTTGATACCAACAACTTGAATATCGTTTCTTCCTTGTGCTGCACGGAATACCAAACGACCAATGCGGCCGAAACCATTAATACCTACTTTAATCATTTTTGTAAAATTTATTTGTTAAATTAATTCCTGAAATTTTTCTTTAATATTTACCGAGTTGCAAAGGTACATTTTTTTTTCTGTTTTAATGAAATTATTCGTGTCAAAAACTCTAAAAATTAAGGACAAATATTCATTTTTCATTGAGTTGTTTATCGACGACTGTTATTCATTCTCCGGTTTGCCTTTATCAGCCGCCCCTCTCCTCACGAACGAGTGCTTGCGGCTATATACAAAATAAATTACAATTCCGATTGCCATCCAGATGATCAACCGTTCCCAACTTGCCTTGGGCAGCGATAACATCATGGCGAGGCAGACAACAATACCCAAAATGGGAACCGTCGGCACGAACGGAGTTTTGAATTTGCGCGGCACTTCCGGCATCGTCTTACGCATGATAATTACGCCGATGCAGACAAGGATAAAAGCAAACAGTGTGCCGATTGAAACCATGTGTCCCAAATCGGAGACAGGCACAAATCCGGCAAACAGGCTGACAAAAATCATGAAGAACAAGTTGGTTTTATACGGGGTACGGAATTTCGAATGTACCTTCGAAAAGAAACGGGGCAGCAAGCCGTCGTGCGACATGGCGTAGAAAACGCGGCTTTGTCCCAAAAGCATCACCAATATCACGGATGTATATCCCGCCAAAATGGCGATGATTATGCCGTCTTGCAACCACAAGTAAGGCGTGTGGGCTATAGCCGTGGCGACGGGTTTGGCATCGTTGATAAATTCTTTGTAGTTGGCAAGGCCTGTCATTACAAAAGAGAAAACCACATAGAGCAGCGTACACACCAACAACGAGCCGAGAATACCCACCGGCATGTCCCGCTTAGGATTTTTCGCCTCTTGCGCCGCCGTGGACACGGCATCGAAACCGATGAAAGAGAAGAAAACGACTGCCGCACCGCGCAAGATACCCGAAATGCCGTAATGTCCGAAATGTTCACTTCCCAAAAAAGACCAAAAACCTGTTTCCCCCTCCATCAAAGCCGTTTCTCCCGGATTGGGAATGATAAACGGATTGTGATTGGCGGGATTGATGTATTTCCATCCGGCGACGATAAAAACGAAAACCACACTCAACTTCAATATTACCAATATATTATTCATCACGGCGCTCTTCCGCGTCCCGTTAATCAAGACGAACGAAAGAAGCATGACAATAAATATGGCGGGAAGATTTATCACGCCGTTATCGATAACCACGCCGTTCGACAGCGACAGGGTCTCGAAGGGCGAAGACAATAGTTCGTAGGGTATAAAGCCCAAATCGTGGTTAATAAGGAATTCAACCAAATACCGCGACCAACTCACCGAAACCGTTGCCGCGCCAAGCGCATACTCCAAAACAAGATCCCAACCGATAATCCAGGCAATAAACTCGCCCATAGTGGCATAAGAATAGGTGTAGGCGCTGCCCGCCACGGGAATCATCGAAGAAAACTCCGCGTAACACAAGCCGGCAAACATGCACCCAATGGCGGCCACCACAAAAGAAACGGTTACCGCCGGACCGGCATTGTCGGCGGCGGCAATCCCCGTCAGGGAAAACAACCCGGCGCCGATAATCGCCCCAACGCCTAAGGCTATCAGTGATGCGTAATTCAACGACCGCTTCAATTCCTTGCCGTTATCAGCCTCGGAAATTAATTGGGTTATCGGTTTTTTTACAAATAACATAGCTTTTTGATTACATTTCAGGCTGCAAATATACAAATTTGAAAACAAACGACGGCAAAAATAAAACAATAAGTCGCTTTTTATTCGAAAAAACATTGCAATCGACAGATTTCGTCGGCTTTTCGTAATATTTTTCCACAAACGGCTACTCTTTTCTGAAATTGAAATATAATTCGTACTTTTGCGGAAAGAAACCACTCATAAATTCAATTATATATGTCGGACGATAAGAAAATCATTTTCTCTATGGTGGGCGTCAACAAGACCTACCCTCCCCACAAACAAGTGCTTAAAAACATCTACCTTTCGTTTTTTTACGGCGCCAAAATCGGCATCATCGGATTAAACGGTTCCGGTAAATCAACGCTGTTGAAAATCATTGCCGGAATAGACAAGGATTTCCAAGGCGAAATTGTGTCCGATAAAAGCTTCTCTGTCGGTTATTTGGAACAAGACCCCAAATTAGACAACGACAAAACGGTCATCGAAATCGTTCGCGAAGGGGTGCAACCCATCATGGATTTGCTGAGCGAATACGAAGAAATCAACCAAAAATTCGGCCTGCCGGAGTATTACGAAAACGAAGACAAGATGAACTCGCTCTTCGCACGGCAAGCCGAACTGCAAGACAAACTCGATGCGGTGGATGCATGGACGATTGACAACCGTCTCGAACGTGCCATGGACGCTCTCCGTTGCCCGCCCGAAGACCAATTGGTGAAACACCTGTCGGGGGGCGAACGCCGTCGCGTGGCTCTTTGCCGTCTGCTGCTCCAAGAACCCGACGTTCTGCTGCTCGACGAGCCGACCAACCACTTGGATGCAGAATCCATCGACTGGCTCGAACAACACCTCCAGCAATACAAAGGGACGGTTATCTGCATCACGCACGACCGTTATTTTCTCGACCACGTAGCGGGATGGATTTTGGAACTCGATCGGGGCGAAGGCATCCCGTGGAAAGGCAATTACACCTCATGGCTCGAACAGAAAACCAAACGCATGGAGCAGGAAGAAAAACAGGCCAGCAAACGCCGCAAAACATTGGAACGCGAGCTGGAATGGATAAACATGGCTCCCAAAGCGCGGCAAGCGAAAGGAAAAGCCCGCCTCAACTCTTACGAAAGGATGCTCAACGAAGATACGCGCGAACGCGAGGATAAATTGGAGATTTTCATCCCTAACGGCCCGCGACTGGGTAATAAAGTCATTGAAGCGCACAGCGTAGCCAAAGCTTTCGGCGATAAATTGCTGTTCGACGACCTCAATTTTGCGCTTCCTCCAAACGGAATCGTCGGGGTTATCGGGCCTAACGGCGCGGGAAAAACCACCTTATTCCGCCTTATCCAAGGCATGGAAAAAATCGATAAAGGCTCGTTTGAAGTGGGCGAAACCGTCGCAACCGCATACGTCGATCAATCGCACGAAGCCATCGACCCCGACAAAACCGTTTACCAAGTGGTTTCGGGCGGTTCTGAATTTATTCGCGTGGGAGGCAAAGAAATCAATGCCCGCGCCTATTTGGCCCGTTTCAACTTCACGGGCGCCGATCAGGAAAAGCTTTGCGGCGTGCTGTCGGGTGGTGAGCGTAACCGCCTCCATTTGGCGCTGACACTGAAAGCCGAAGCCAATGTCCTGCTGCTTGACGAGCCAACAAACGACATCGATGTGAACACGCTCCGCGCATTGGAGGAAGGCCTCGAAAACTTCGCCGGATGCGCCGTGGTCATCTCACACGACCGCTGGTTCCTCGACCGCATTTGCACGCACATTCTCGCCTTCGAAGGGAACAGCGAAGTCTTCTATTTCGAAGGCTCATACAGCGACTATGAGGAAAACAAAAGGATGCGACTCGGCAACGAAGAACCCAAACGGGTGAGATACCGCAAACTGCAATAGAAAGCCTATTTTTACGCTCCGTGATTAGAAAAACCGGTTTTACCCTGCTGATTTTGTGGCTTTGTCTCGCCGCCGCCGCGCAAACCACAACGGTCGAAGGCATCGTGATGGATTCCCTTTCGCAAATGCCTTTGCCCTACGCAGCTGTCTATTTCGGAAACACCACAACAGGAACGCTGAGCGATAACGGCGGACACTTCTCGATTTCCATCCCAAACGACAGCAACTCTGTCCGAGACGTAATCATCGCCCTGTCGGATTACAAATTGCAGAAAAAAACGGTCGAGGGAGGCAAAACTTCCATTTTGACCGTGCAAATGCAGCCTTTCGACTTGCAAGAGCGTTTTGACTCTTTCGGTATGAAACCGAAATGGAAACGGTTCTACGACTGGCTTTACAAAGCGGCAAAAATCACATCGGACGATTATATCCCCTTAGGAAACCCGAACAGCAATAAATTCGATTTTGGGCGCATCCGGACAGCCGCCAGCTACAACCACATCGAAGGGATACGTTTGCGCGGCGGCTTGGCCAGCACATCCCGCTTTCATCCGCATTTGTTTTTGCGCGGTTATGCGGCTTACGGCTTTTCGGATCAGAGACTTAAATATCGCGGCGAAGCGGTCTGGGCTTTCAACAAACCCAAATACCACGAGGACGAGTTCCCGGCCAATAACCTGCGTCTGATTCACGAATACGACATCTACTCCTTGGGCGAAATCCACCCACATTCGCAAAACGACCAGCTGTTGTATTCGTTCCGCCATGCAAAAGGAAGTTTGGCTTACCGCCGTTTCACGGAAATCAATTACGAAAAAGAATCCTACTCCGGTTTTTCTTATATCATCTGGCTAAACATGCGCGAGCTGAATCCGACAGGGCAACTCTCCTTCGTCTATAACGGATCGGGAGGAACAACAGACTACCTGAAAACCGCAGAAACAGGGTTCCGGTTGCGTTATTCGCCAAAAGAGGCCTTCCGGCAGAATCGCCGCAAGAAAACACTGCTGACAACGGAAAGTCCTGTCTTCCAATTCTCCTATTCATTAGGATTGAGCATATTGGGAGGGGAATACCCTTATCACCGCACCGAATTTTCGGCGCAAAAACAATTCCTGATGGGAGCCTTCGGTCGTATCGAAGCTACCGCTGAAATGCAGCATCTGTGGTCGAAAGCGCCCTTCCCCTTGCTCCTCTACCCCAACGCCAACCCGTCGTACCTGATCGAAAACGAGTCGTTTTCGCTATTGAGCGCCATGGAATTTATCAACGACAGCCAATACGCCGTCAAAGCTACCTACACGGCCAATAACCTGCTGCTCGCCCAAATTCCGTATCTCGACATGCTTCACGAAGTCTTTTCCATCCGCGGTATTTACGGCCGACTGAGCGATAAAAACAACCCCGCTCTCAGCGCCGGCCTGTTTGAACTTCCCCCCAACTCCCGCCTGATGGATCGCGGCTCTCCCTATTGGGAAGGCGGCGTCGGCATAGCCAATATTGCAGGCATGCTCCGCATCGACTACGTGTTCCGCCTCAGCTACCGAAACACGGAAGGGTCGCCAAATAACGGGATTCGTGTGGGCTTTACACTGTAATAACTGAAAGATGTTGTTTTGTTTAATCCAAAAGGTTTTGCCACGAAGGTGCGAGGGTGCGAAAGGGGGGGCTGCTAAATTTTTTCCCCTTGTGACAAAAACATCTTTCGGCTGTCGCGCGATTCTATCGTATGGTAAGCAAAAATGCGGAACTTTTATTTCAGGAAGTTTCGCACGTTGAAAAAATCGAATTATATTTGTAGATAGAAAAAATCAAAAAGATGAAACAAATAATTTTAAGCATTATTCTATGTGTTTTTGTGTTTACATCTGCCAATGCACAGACCGCCGCGTTTACCCATACAACGGGGACATGTCTTGAAATTGACGGTGCAAGTATTTATTACGAAGAGATTGGAACTTCGGACAAACCGACTTTACTCTTGCTGCACGGCGGCTTTGGCAATATTGAAGATATGAATTCCATTGCGCAAATGTTTGCCGACGATTACCGCATTATAGGCATCGACAGTAGAGGGCAAGGTAAATCCACTCTTGGCACAAACAAGCTGTCATACAAACGTTTACAACTTGACGTAGAAGCTGTCATAAATTATTTGCAATTGAAAGACATTGACATTATCGGATTTAGCGACGGTGGGATTATCGCCCTCCGGCTTGCCGCCGCCAACAACATTTCAATCCGAAAAATTGTTACCATTGGCGTAACATGGAGCTTGTCGGATGCCGAACTCATGGAGAAATTAATGGCAAACACAAGCCCCGAAGATTGCAGAAAAAACTTCAAGAAGAGTTTCGATTTCCACCAAAAATACAACCCACAACCCGATTTCGACCAATTGGCCAAATGTATGCTTGAGATGTGGACAGACAAAACCGAAGACGGGTATCCGCAAGCGAACGTAGAGAAAATCAATGTTCCACTGTTGATTATCCGAGGTAACGACGATTATATGTTCCCTCTCGAAAGCGCTTTCGAGCTGACGACAAAAGTGAAAAACTCGCTGCTGCTCAACATTCCTTTCGCTCCGCATGGAGCATTCCGAAAATATCCGCAAATTTTCGAAATCGTTACAAAAGAATTTTTGAATCATCCGGAATAAGACTAAAAAAGCGGATCCATTTTTCGAATCCGCTTCTCAATATCTGTTTCCGATCATCATTTCACATTCCCCCTTATCGCCTCCGCAATTTTTTCAAACTCGTCGGATGAGAGTTTCACGCGCGGATTGGTCAGGATCAAGTCGGTCTCTTTTTGTATCGGTATCAGATGGATGTGCGCGTGCGGCACCTCCAACCCGATGACCATCACGCCAACCCGTTTGCACGGAATGGCTTTTTCGATGGCTTGCACCACTTTTTTGGAGAAAAGCGTCATTTCGGCCAGCAAATCGTCGTCCAAATCAAAAATGTAATCGGTTTCCTGCTTCGGAACAACCAAGGTATGGCCTTTCGCCATCGGGTTGATGTCGAGGAAGGCATAAAACTTATCGTTTTCCGCCACCTTATACGACGGAATTTCACCTGCGATAATCCTGCTGAAAATACTTGCCATAATAGTATCGGTCAATTAGATTGATATTTCCAAAATTTTGAATGTCAATTCACCCGAAGGCACTTTGATTTCAACCTCGTCGCCTACTTTCTTACCCATCAAACCCTGTGCGATAGGGGTGTTCACGGCAATTTTGCCGCTCTTCAAATCGGCTTCGCTTTCCGACACCAAGGTGTAAGTCATCTCTTTGTTGGTTTTCAGGTTCTTGATCGTAACCTTATTCATAATCTGCACGCTGTCGGTACCGATAGCATTTTCATCGATCATGCGGGCAGAAGCCAACAAGGATTTCAATTGGGCTATTTTGGCCTCCAAGAGGCCTTGAGCTTCTTTCGCGGCATCATATTCCGCATTTTCCGACAAATCGCCTTTGTCGCGAGCCTCGGCTATCTGCCGAGAGATCTCCGGGCGTTTTACCGATTCCAAAAGGGTTATCTCCTCTTTCAGTTTACGAAACCCTTCTTCGGTCATGTATGTTACCGCCATAATAAAAATCTCCTTGTTTTTTAACGAGTTAGTATTTCTTTTTGTTCCATACAAAGCGAAAGAAAAAGAATCCCGGCCATCGTTAATTGACCGGAACCCTCTTCCTTCAATAACTGCAAAGATATGTTTTTGTTGTTATCCTGCAAAATTTAACAGGTATGTTTTACAACACTTTGTTTATTTCGGCCTGCAATTTCGAATAATCTTCCACACGTGCAACTACATCGCCGTTTCGATTCAAGACGAATACCGTAGGGAGGTTGCGCACGTTGTAAAGGCCAAACAACGTCGAATAGACCGTTTGCGGGTCGCGAACGGCAATCCAAGGTACGTTGAGTGCGGCATTTTTCCAAAAATGCTCGTCGGAATCGAAAGAAATTTGGTAAATTTCCAAGCCTTTCGATTTTTGGGCGCTGTATATTTTGTTCAGCGCAAGATTATGTTCCGGCGAAAATTCCGATTTATACACCGTGAAATCCAATATCACCGCTTTACCTTTCAGAGAAGAAAGGGCTATTTTCCCGTTGTTGACATCCGGTAACTCGATATCGGGCAGCGAATTGGATTCTCTGACGGGAACATTTTTCAGGAGCTCCTGCTGTCTGCGCGATTTAAGAGCGGCTATCGTGAAATTACAGAGGTGCTTCGTGCGGGGCGTTTCGGGATAATATTGACTCCACGACGTGGCTACCGCGCCAAACATCGAATAATCCCGACGGTCATACGGGTCGAAAATCAGATAGTTATCCACCTTTTGGAAGAGTGCATAATAGGCTGCCGCACTCGAAGGATTTTCCAATATCAGCTTCGAAGCGAACGATTTATAGACGTTCAAAGCCGAATCCACATCGTTCAGATAAGTGAGGTCATCTATTGCTTTGCTCCGGTGAGCGGCGTCGATGTCCTTTATCTTTTGCGACACGAGACGCTGTTGCTCATTCACCTGCCTGATCCGGTCGTTTACCGGAGATTCTTCAACGGTAAACGAAGGGATAAAATCAGCTGCATCGGCTTTCACCTGCAACGTTTCATTGGAGTCAACGGCAAAAACGGCCGGTTGGTCGTCGATGCGAAGCTGGTAAAAATCCGGATTTTCGGGCGCCGGAGCCGAAAAGGAAAAGGCGCCTTTCTCATTCAATTGGGCAGAATCGAGCAATTGGATTCCCGCCAAATCGCGTTTTTCGAGATAGACGGTTTTCCCGTCGGCCGATGCGAAATCGCCCTTGATTTTGAACTTCTTCCCGTCGGATTTACAAGCCGACAAGACACACAAGCCTGCAAGGCCGAGCATTAAACTGTACGATACCGATTTCATGGGTTTATGATTCAATTTATCCATTGCCGGAACTTACTTTTTCAGGTAACGCCCCAAATCGGCATTCTTCATATCTCCTGTTTCCAAAAATGCCTGATGGAAGGCATAACAGGCATACAGGTTCTGAGGCGTATGTCCTTTTTTCGTCAAGGAAACGTATTCGTGAAGCAATGGCCTGTAATCGGGATGGGCGCATTTTTCGATAATTTCAGCCGCACGGGCATACGGGCCTTTACCGCGCAAATCGGCCACGCCGTATTCGGTAACCAAAATTTTCACCGAGTGTTCGCTGTGGTCTTCGTGCGTAACTTTGGGTACGATCGCGCTGATCAGCCCGCCTTTTGCCGTGGATGGCGTTACAAACACCGAAAGATAGGCGCTGCGCGTGAAGTCGCCCGAACCGCCGATGCCGTTCATCATGTTTGTCCCCATCACGTGCGTGGAATTGATGTTCCCGAAAATATCGGCTTCGATAGCCGTATTGATGCCGATAACCCCCAATCGGCGCACAACTTCGGGGTTGTTGGATATTTCCGAAGGGCGAAGCACCAATTTGTTTTTAAAGAAATCGAGATCGAGGTAGAATTTCTCCATCGCTTCGTTGCTCAACGTGAGCGAACAACCGCTCGCAAAAGAGATGTTCCCTTGCCGCATCATATCGAGTACGGCATCCTGTATCACTTCGGTATATACCTCGAAGCGGGGGATGTTCTTATTGCCTCCCATAGCTCCCAGCACGGCATTGGCGATATTCCCCACGCCCGATTGTATCGGCAAAAATGTTGCTGGAATATCTCCTTTTCTCATTTCGGAAACGAAGAGATTGGCCACATTTTCCCCTATTTTAGAGGTGATTTCATCAACGGGAGAGAAATGTCCGCCTTCGTTTTCGGCATTCGTTTCAACAACAAAAATTTTCTGGGGATCAACCTTCACATATTCGAGACCTATGCGGCTCTGCACTTCAAAAATATTGATGTGCCGGCGTTTGGGGGGATCCTGCAATTCATAAATGTCGTGTATTCCTCGCAATTTCCGCGGCACCCTGCTGTTTAGTTCTACAATGACGGTTTTTGCCAATCGGCATATAGTGGGCGTGATACCCACCCCGCTCGTTGGAACAATCTCGCCCGATTCGGTAACTTCGCAGGCTTCCACAACTGCGATATCGACCCCGCCCAAAAAACCGTAGCGGATTTCCTGCGCGAGTTGCGAAAGGTGTATATCGAAATAAACGATGGGATCGTGATCCAAATTGTTGATCGCATTCCGCATATCTTTGTTTGTTTGGTAGGGTGTCCTGAATTTCACAGCATTAGCCCTTGCTAAAGATCCATCCAAGCTGTCGCCGGTGGACGCGCCGGTAAAGATCCCTATCTTAAATGGATTTCCCTTAGCATGTTCTTCTTCGGCACGTTTTGCCAATTCTTTGGGGACAACTTTCGGACTGCCTGCATGTGTAAAACCACTGAATCCCACATTGTCATCGTGATTGATGAGCGCAGCGGCTTCTTTTGCACTAATATAATTTAACGCCATAATAGAAAAATGAATTTTTATTGATTATTATTAAGATGAGTTTTTTCTTCAATATCTTCTGTTTAATATTTCCGCATACAAAACAGCTTTTCGCAATTCGCCTTGCAAGCCGTCTCCGGCTAAATCGGCAATCAATGGATGCGAGGGGCGCGTTTCTTTCGGCGACTGTTCTCCGATGCGGTCTCCGTCGAAAGGAGAATCGTCCACATACAAAGACCCTTTCAACGACGATTGACCCTCTATGCTTGAAGTAATTGTTGAAACCGAAGGCGCAAAATTCTTTTGTTTGGGAGCCGCTTCCGCAACGGGTACAGGCTGACGCCTCCCCTTAATTTCTTTAAGTTCCCTTGCATCCTGTATCTTTCTCACAATATCGGGTATCGTGGAAGGGAAAACCGGAGACTCAGGTGCGCCTTTGTCTTGATCTTTGGTCTGCTGTTCTTTCTTCGATTTATTAAAGAAACCCAATATCGCAACAAACAAAATAACGATGAAGTAAATTATAGTCCCTGCATCCATTTTTTTTGATTACTTTTGTGTCTCGACAAAAGTAATCATTTTTTGTGAATTGGAAAATAAGAATATGGAGAAATCAAGTTTTGGCAATACGGTTATAAAAAAAATCGAGAGCAACTTCACAGCTTCTCTCGACTACTTAACCAAAACCTTAACTATGAAAAAATTTTCATTTTTTCCTTGCCACAAAGATAATACGTTTTCATCGCCTACGCAATTTTTTTCATATAAAAATTGAGGTAAAACGAAAAATTAACTTTAATTAAGATTATCTTTACACGTTTTTAAAATGAATATAAATACTCAACACTCGACAAACGACAAAAAACTATTCATGGAAACTTATGGTTGTCAGATGAATGTGGCCGATTCGGAAGTCGTTGCCGCCATTATGGAGATGGATGGATACACGCTTACGGACAACGACCGCGAAGCCGACGCCATTTTTGTAAACACTTGTTCCGTCCGCGACAATGCCGAACAGCGCGTCGTGCAGCGCTTGGAATATTTCAACGCACTAAAAAGAAAACGCAAGGGAAAGCTTGTCGTGGGAGTTTTGGGCTGTATGGCCGAACGCCTGAAATCAGACCTCATTGAAAACCACAACGTGGATTTGGTGGTAGGCCCCGACGCTTATCTCGACCTCCCCAATCTGATGGGTTTTGCCGAACAGGGAGAAAAAGCCATCAACGTGGAATTATCGAAAACCGAAACATACAAGGACGTTATTCCCCTGAAAATCGGAGGCGTGAATATCTCCGGATTTATCTCCATCATGCGCGGGTGTGACAAGTTTTGTACCTATTGTATCGTGCCGTTCACACGGGGACGGGAACGCAGCCGCGAACCCGAAAGCATCTTAAACGAATTACGAGAGCTGCGTCGCAAAGGCTTCCGCGAGGTTACCCTGCTCGGTCAAAACGTAAATTCGTACCGCTACACCGACGGCGACAGAATGATTGACTTCCCTACCCTGCTCGAAAAAGCAGCCAATGAAGCGCCCGACATGCGCATCCGGTTCACCACATCGCATCCGAAAGACATGACGGACGAAACGCTCGAAACGATTGCTGCACACAAAAACATTTGTAACTACATCCATCTACCCGTACAAGCGGGCAGCTCGCGCATGTTGAAAATAATGAACCGCAAATACACCCGCGAATGGTATTTGGATCGCATCGCAGCCATCAAACGAATCATCCCCGACTGCGGAATATCGACCGATATCATGTGTGGATTTCATTCCGAAACCGAGGAAGACCATCAGGAAACACTGTCGCTGATGCGCGAAGTTGGCTTCGACTCGGCATTCATGTTCAAATATTCCGAACGGCCGGGAACCCGCGCCGCCAAGAATTTGGAAGACGACGTGCCGGAAGATGTTAAGATACGCCGACTGCAAGAAATCATCGAATTGCAATTGGAACTTTCGCAAAAAAGCAACGAACGCGACCTCGGCAAAACCGTAGAGGCTTTGGTAGAAGGCTTTTCCAAACGTTCACGGGAACAATTTTTCGGACGGACGGATCAAAACAAAGTCATCATCTTCGATAAGAAAGGGCACAAAATAGGCGATTTGGTAAAGCTCCGCGTTACAGGATACACTGCGGCAACATTATTCGGCGAAGAGCTGAGTGAATAACCGCCGAAATTTTCAAATCTGCCGGATCATTTTTTCGGCAAAACGCAGCCCCTGTTCCATGCGGTTAGCCATACCGATGCCGTCGCGGAGATTTCCCAAGATGTGCAGCCCCGAAAAACGCGATTCTGCGATAGAGACAGCTTCCAAGCGTTCATCCGTAGATATTTCATATTGGGGGATAGCGTGTTTGTGGCGGAACAGACGGATAAAATCGGGATTTTTCGCAGCCGGAAATTTCAACATTCGGTGAAACTCGCGGACAACAATGTTTTCGAGTTGCGCATCGTCCCGATCAAAAATATCCGGCCTTTGAATTCCGCCCATAAAAAAGGAGAACAGCGCTCCTTTTTCGGGCGCACGCCCGTCGAAACAAGCCGACGGGAAGAGAATGCCAAGCACATCCTCGCCGTCTTTCGATGAAACCAATCCACCAAAAGCCTTGAAATCAAGCCTGTCTCTGTCATCGATGCCAACTGCCGCCTGCACAATGGGAGCATAGCGGATATTCGTTATTTTCCGCATTATCGCTTCGTCGATGAAAGGCATTAAATCGGGTAGTGCATAAGCTCCGACTGTAAATACTACGTGTTGTGATTGAAGGGTTTTTTTCTCTCCGTTTTCTGCGAAAATTGTTATCCACGAATGGTTTTCGTCTTTCGGCAATATGGATATACCGTTTACAGACAAAAAAACATTTTCACTCCCAATGCGTTTCGCCAAGGCTTCGGGCAGTCGCGACAAACCGCTTTTTATCGAAAAAATACCTTTTTTGAATGTTTTTTCTCCATTTTTCAATGCCGCTTTTTTTTCTTTCGCTTTCGCGATGGAACCGCCGATGAAACTGCCGTAGTTCTGCTCCAAATTGTAGAGTTTAGGCAAGGCATGGCGGGTAATCAACATATTGGGATCGCCTGCATAAATGCCCGAAAGGAACGGATTCACGGCATAATCGACAAAGGATTTTCCCAATCGCCGCGCCGCCAACGAAGCGACCGACTCGTCGGGATTCGTCCCCTTAGCCCGAAAAGGCTCACCCAAGATACGGAATTTATCCGAAAAAGTAAACAAAGGCGTTGTGATGCCTCCCCACAGACCATTGGGCAGCGGATGAAATTTACCGTCCTTCCAAATCCGGCGGGATTCGGCTTCCGGCTTGGCGAATTCCACTTCGCAATCGGGCTGCAATTCATCGAAAAGATCGGATACCTCTATCGAGGAAATAACGCCCGTATTAGGCCCCGACTCAAACAGAAAACCCCGCTCGGCAAGCGTGCGGATTTGTCCGCCGACGTAATCGTTTTTCTCCAAAACGGCAACCGAAAAACCTTTTTGTTTCAAGGCGAAAGCCGTTGTTAATCCGGTCAATCCCGCACCGATAATCAAAAAATCTTTTTCCATTTCAACATTTATTTTTAGACGGGGGTGGAAAACAATTTGTTTGCTCCCTGCAACAACACATCGAGCGAAGCCGCCACATTGCGGATAAAAGGCGAGCCTTTTTCCAACATGACAAGGCCTTCTTCGTCCAAGCGAATGATTCCGTCATCCGCAAATCCCTGCATTTTTTGTTCGGAAAAAGCCGTGGCTTGCTTCACATCGGCAACGGAAATATTCATCCGCGAAGCGATTTGCCGCCAATTGATCCTCTCGTTACACATAAGGTCGGTAATCACTTCGCGCACAATCTGTTCACGTTCCGTCAGCGCATAACCTTTCTCAACGGGAAGATGTCCGCTTTCCAGCGTTTCGATGTACTGAGCCATATTTTTTGTGTTTTGCGTATAGGCCATCGACAGTTGCGAAATGCCCGTAACGCCGAAGGCGTAAACCTGACCGGTCGTCCGGCGCGTGCAATACCCCTGAAAATTGCGATGGAGCTCGCCCTTTTGCAAGGCGGCGTACAGTTCGTCGTCCTCGCGTACAAAGTGGTCGAGCCCAACGGCTTTATACCCGCTTTCGAACAGCAATATCCGGGCTTTTTCGAACATCCGTTCTTTTTCTTCGCGTTCCGGCAAACCCCGCTTGTCCAATACAAGTTGTCTGGGAAAGAGCGACGGGAGGTGTGCGTAAGAAAAGGTAACCAAACGGTCGGGCGACAGGTCTATCGCTTTTCCGATGGTCTTGGAAAAACGTTCTGCCGTTTGCAGCGGCAAGCCGTAAATAAAATCGAGATTGATACGGATCTTGTTTTGCCTCAAAAATTTAAAAATCCGCTCAATGGGAAGCAATGCCGATTTGCGATTAACAGCCTTCAGCACGTTATTATCGAAATCCTGAATACCGAGGCTCATACGGTTGAATCCTGCGCCAACTAACGAAGCGAAACCGGATTCGTCCATATATCCCGGATGGCACTCGATAGCTATTTCGGGGTTCGCGATACGGTCGAAACGCGACAACAATGCTCGGTTTATTTTTTCAATAAAAGCCGCAGGGATAGCCGTCGGCGTCCCGCCGCCGTAGTGGATCTGCGCAATTTTGCGATTGGAACGGATATACCCGCAAACGAGATCGATCTCTTTCAACACCGCATCTACATAACGAGACACTTCGTCGGTCTTCGCCATCGGGTAAGAATTGCAGCCGCAATAAAAACACATTTGCCTGCAATATGGGATGTGGATGTAGAACGACAGGTGCGGCGGGTCGGTCTCGTTAGAACGGACTATCGCCTTGTGCAAATCCTCTTCCGAAAAACCCGACCTGAAAAAATTTGCCGGAGGGTAACTCGTGTAACGAGGAACGGGTACGTTGTATTTTTGTAACAAACCGGTATTCATTCGCCTTCTCCTTTCTCGCTTTTCAACGCATAAACCTTCGATTGGTAAATCCAAACGTAAATGCACGAAACAAGGGCTAATAGCAATTCAAAAGCGAACAACCCGACAAAGCCGAACATATCGCCAAAACGTGAACAGCCAAAGGCTACGATCATGGAACTGAGCTGAGCGATAACGATTTGCATCGTAAAATCAGTGCCTTCGCGGCCATCGCGCACAATATCCATCGACGCCGTATAAACCATGGTGGAAGCCATGCCGTAAGTCCCCCAAACCAATACGATGCCTATTATCATTATCAGTCGCGTGAATCCGCCTGCAAGCGTAAAACAGAGGAAATAAGCCGCTACAAAAACAATGACGACTGAGATGATTCTCCTCGCCCGGTCTTTTCCAATCCTACGAATCAGCAAACCCGACAAAAACGAACAGACAATACCGACCGCCGAACCAAAAATACCAACCATCACGCCAATTTGCGCCATCGAGTATTTTAAATCGACCATGAGAGAGGTTAGCGTGGACAAGATACCTATTAATCCCGAATAAAACAAAAACAAAAACACAACGTGTTTCCAAATGCCTTTCTGAGCAAAAAACCGGAATGAATCCTTCCAATTAGCGCGGTTCTTGGTTTCGCGTTTGCGAAGTTTCAAATTGCGATTCAAAACCAAGGGTACAAGAGCTGCAAGAACAAACAGGGCTACAAAAGGCAACAATTTTCCCCAGCCGACCCGATGAAAAAGCATCAGCAAAAAACCGCCGCCCACCATTCTTCCGGTAAACAAACCCATGGTCTGCATGCTGTTCAGGAGACTGCTGTCTTTCCGTTCGAAGGAACGGGCTGCCATAGCGTCGGTAGCGATGTCTTGCGTGGCGGAAGCAACAAAGGCAAAAACCACCAGCCCGATGATAAGTGCAAACTCCGTTCTGAGGTTCAAAAATGCCACGCCAAAAATGATAAGCGCGTAAATGATCTCCGACCCGATAATCCACCGTTTGTAATCGCGAACCGAATCGGTGCGACTATCAACCCAAGGCGACCACAAGAACTTAAATATCCACGGCAATTTGATGAGTTTCAGCAAAGCGATGGCCAATAGCGAATATTCGCCTTGACGCATCAATACCGGCAGCACCGTAGCAAAAAAACTCATGGGAATGGCCTGTGCTATATATAGCGAAAAGAAGGTGAAAAGATGATATGTTTTTTCTGTTTTCATTTTCCTGATGTAAAGTCGTCGATTTGCAAACAATTGAATATCAGAATCGATAAGCGATACTTCCTCCTATCGATAAGGGTTTACTCGGTTTGCCCAACTTCCGTCCCGATACTTCGTAATAATACCCCAAATACTGGGTATCTGTAAGGTTACGTCCCCATAACGAAACTTCAATCTGTTTTTTCACGGCCGCGATTTGCGCGTTAAGCAAGCCGTAAAAGGGTTGGGCGACATCGTTTTTTTCGTTCCAATACAGGGTTCCCAAACCTTTGTAATTGCAGCTAAGTGACAATTTATCGGCAAGAGCGCTGCGACGGAAGAAAAAATCATAACGTGCTCCTACCGACACGGTGTTTCGGGGAACGAAGGGCGTAAATTTTCCGGCAAAATCGTCATTGACGCCTGTGGATGAATTATAGAGCGAATATTCTTTGAATTTAGCGTGTGTGTAGCCGTAAGCAGCCGACAGATGCAGATTTTTCCACGGATTCGCAGATACCGACAGTTCCAAACCCTTGTTCGCGCTCTTTCCCGCATTAACCATCCGAATGCCGGTTTCGGGAATCAACTGGCGAATCTGCTGGTTCTTCAAGTCGATGTAGAACAGTGCAAATTCGGTTTGCAGTCGGTTTTCAAAAAATGCCGATTTCCCGCCGATTTCATAGTTCCAACTGCTTTCAGGGCCAAACGAGCGGTCTTTTTCGCTATCAAAAACCGTATTGAATCCGCCTGTTTTATAGCCTTTCGAAACGGTAACATAGAATTGTCCGTCCCGCATAAAATGATATTGCAACGACATTTTGGGCGTCCATTGCGAGAAAGTCATCGGGGCATCAAAATCTCCTACCGGAACGGGTGTTCCGTTGGTGATTTTCTGCTCGCGATAGACCGAATTAGCCTTTTCCAAATCGTAGCGGATACCCGCCTCCAAAGTGAACAGTCTCCCGAATTTCAGCGTGGACTGGTGGTAGGCGGCAATGCCCCGATTGTAGTCGTCATAGCGTTTTTCCAATTTGTAGGGCGGATTGGTCATGTTCATCCATACATCCGTACTGCGGTTGATGTCGTGGTTGAACGCAAAAAAGCCAAAATGCCAGCTATACACGTCGGAATAGAGGTTTTTCAGGTTTATTTCTTGCGAAACAAGCCTCTGGGTTTCAGACTGAACAGCGTAATACTTATCATCCGGAGAAGCATCCTGATCAACATCGTAACGGTCGTCGAGCCATTGAAACGATGTGAGCGCGTATAACCAGAGTAAATCGTTGTGATAATCCACGCGAAAACCGCTATCGTAAAGCTTGCGACGGTATTTGCTTCCGTGATCCAAGCTCACGGAATCCACCGCATTTTTCTTCTCGTTTACGTCGCCATAGGCGAAAGCTCCCTGTTCGGTATATTCAAAATTATTGGTCAATCGAAGATTCAGGTTGATTTGCGGACGCCATTCCAAACGTGTGTTCATCGAAGCGTTGTCGAGCCCGTCGGCTTTCTTTCCGGTATGTTCGTTCTTAATGAATCCGCCATAATGATTGTAATCGGCCGAAACGGTGTAACCCAGCTTGTCATTGATTTTATCGGAACGCGAAAACAAAACGTAACGCTCGTTATACGACCCGAAACGCAGGTTTACTCTCGAACCTTGGTACTTCAACGGCGATTTTGTATGCACAAGGATAATCCCGCCCAAGGCGTTCCGCCCGTAGAGCGTACCTTGCGGGCCACGAAGAAACTCCACCTTTTCCACATCGGCAAGGTTGATATCGAAAGACGATTTTTCGAAATGGGGGATGCCGTCCACATACATGGCCACACCCGGAGCATTCACTAACGAGCCGATGCCGCGTACAAAAACCGACGAGGTGAGGCGTGTGTCGCGGTCGATCATAATAAAATTGGGGACAAAGGCCGAAAAATCCTTTATCGTGTTCAACTGTGCCGATTGCATCTCGCTTTGCGAAACGGAGGTGGCTGAGATCGGCCGTTTCAGCTGGTTATTGGTATATTTCACCCCCAAAACGATAATGGAGTCGAGGCTGACTTGCCGCAACGAATCGACCTCATTTGCCGAAACGGCAAACGAGGGGATTAAAAGAGTGCAGGCCAATACCGTCCTGAGAAACACGTTTCGATGCCATTGTTCACCGAAACAACACTGCCGATAATTCTTCATGTATTTTAAAAAAATTGCCGCAAGGACAAACAATACCATTCATTAATCGGATACAAAATTAATGGTTACAAACGAATTAAAAATCACTACTTATAGTGATTTTCACGGCCAAAGCCGTCCTTGAACCGTGTTTCGTTCGATAAAACGCTTGATGATTTTTTCGGTCAGTTCATAATTCTTCAATCCCCAATCGGGAGCGACGAGCAGTTCCTTGGGCGATTGCGAGGCAAAGCGCTCGATGAAAAAATCGGGATTCAGCCGCTCGGCAAAATCCACACACAAATCGACGTACTCATTAAGTTCGAAGATATAAAAAGATTCGGACAGCAACTCAAACTCCTTTGCCATTGCCGTTCCACGAATAATTTGCAATTGGTGTAATTTTAGGGTTGTGAGCGGCAGCTTAGACAGTTCCGCGGCATGGTTCAACAGGTCGTCGTAAGTCTCGCCCGGCAAACCCAAAATCACATGAGCGCCGACGGGAATACCGCATGCCGCCGTCTTGATGATCGCTTCGGACGAATCCTCGAAGGTATGCTGTCGGTTGATCCGTTCCAAAGTTTTGTTGAGCGTCGATTCCACGCCGTATTCAATCAGCACAAAAGTTTTTTTGCTCAATTTCTCAAAATAATCGAGCAGCGCGTCTGGCATACAGTCGGGGCGCGTGCTGACGACTAATCCCACAACACCGGGAAAGGCTAAGGCCTCCTCGTATTTGGCAATCAGCACATCAAGGGTTTCATAGGTGTTGGTGTAAGATTGGAAATAAGCCAAGTATTTCATTTCCGGATATTTCCGCGAGAAAAAGCGGAGTCCGTCAGCCATCTGTTCCGAAACCGTTTTTTGCGGCTTTCCATACCCCGGACTGAAACTCCGGTTGTTGCAATAAGTGCAGCCGCCACGCCCCTTACTGCCGTCGCGATTGGGACAGGTAAAACCGGCGTTCACCGATATTTTCTGCACTTTATACGGAAAACGAGCGGCAAGGAACAGGGAGAAATCGCGGTATGGCTTGATGAAATTCATTGTAGCGAATCAACGTTTTTTTTGAGAACAGGTAACAAGTGGAAAAATGAAGCCATACGGATATTTCTTAGATACTTTTGTTGATTTCCTCAATATAATCCAACAACTCATCCCTCCCCTTTTTTGTTTCGGACGAAGTAACAAAAATGGGCGGCAGCTCTTCCCATGTTTCGAGCAATTTTTGCTTATAGGCCTCCACTTGCAAGCCTAATTTACCCGAACCTTGTTTGTCGGCTTTGGTGAAAACAACAGCAAAAGGAACGCCGTTTTCGCCCAGCCATTCAATAAATTCCATATCGATTTTTTGGGGTTCATGGCGGCTATCGACCAACACAAAAAGCGAAGTCATGGTCTCGCGGTGCAGCACATAGCTGTCGATTAACTTCCGAAGCTGTTCGCGGCTTTCCTTCCCGCGGCGGGCGTATCCGTAGCCCGGCAAATCCACCAAATACCACTCTCCATTGATGAGGAAATGGTTGATAAGCATGGTTTTCCCCGGCCGTGCAGAGGTCAGCGCCAATCCTTTCCGGTTGGTCAACATATTGATCAGGGATGACTTCCCCACATTGGAGCGTCCGATAAAAGCATATTCGGGTTTTCCGTCTTGGGGACATTTGCGGTAATCGCTGTTGCTGACTATAAATTCGGCTGTTTTTATATTCATCTTTCTTCAAACTTCAAAAAAATCATAATCTCCGTTGCAAGGGCGCATCACTGTTCGTTTTGCGCGACAGCGCCCACAAGCCCACGCCGGTCAGTGCGCCGTTGATGAGCAGCAGCTCATAGCCCACTTTGTAGGAGAAGAAGTGCAGCATCGCATATTCAAAGGCGAAACAGATGACAGGCACAGCAATAGCCACGTAAGGTACGTATTTGTCTATCGGTTTCAATTGGGTATAAAGGCCGCAGAAATACAGTCCGAGCAGCGGCCCATAGGTATAAGACGCGAGTTTGTAGATGGCGTCGATAATGCTGTCTGACCCGATTGCTTCGATGATCATAATGATCGCCAAGAAAGCCGCGCTCATCCCGATATGCACCAATCGGCGCGTATGGACGTTCTTTTTCTGTTGTCCGGTGTCGGAAGTGTTTTTCATTTCGAGGATATCGACGCAATAGGATGTGGTCAGCGCGGTGAGGGCCGAATCGGCGCTCGAAAAGGCGGCAGCCACAATCCCCATGATAAAAATAGAGAACACCACCGGTCCCAGATACTGCATGGCGATAAACGGAAGGATGTTATCGGAAACTTCGGGCAGTACAATACCGTTTTGATCGGCAAAAATAAGCAACAATACGCCAAGCGAAAGGAAGAGCAGATTGATGGGCGCGAAAGCAAATCCGTAGGACACCACGTTTTTTTGCGCATCTTTCAGCGTGCGGATGGTCAGGTTTTTCTGCATCATGTCCTGATCGAGCCCCGTCATCACAATAGTGATAAACATACCACTGAAAAACTGTTTCCAGAAAAATTGCTTGCTCGCCCAGTCATCGAACACGAAAATCCGCGAATGGGGATTGTTGGCAATCGCCGAAACCATTTCTCCCACATTCATATTCATCCGTTGACCGACCTGCCACAAAATAAGGATGAGCGCCGTAATAAACATTGTGGATTGTATGGTATCGGTCCATATAATGGTCTTGATACCGCTCTTGTGGCTGTACAGCCATATAACCAAAATAATTCCCGTAACGGTTACGGCAAACGGAACATGCCATGTATTGAAAACCAATTTCTGAAGAATGAAGGCCACAAGGTACAACCGCGCTGCTGCTCCCACAATCTTCGACAAAAGGAAAAACCACGCCCCCGTCTTATACGATTTATTACCGTAGCGCCGGTCAAGAAAACCGTAAATCGTGGACAGATTCAACCGATAATAGAGCGGCAACAGGATATAGGCGATAACCAAATAACCGGCAAAAAAACCCAGCACCATCTGCATATAGGTCATGTCGGTATGCCTCACCCAGCCCGGTACGGAGATAAATGTAACGCCCGATATGGATGTTCCCACCATGGCAAAGGCCACCAAATACCATGGCGATTGCTTGTTAGCGCGAAAAAAAGTATCGTTGTCCGAACTTTTACGGCTGGTCAGGTAAGAAATCAGCATCAATACGCCGAAATAAACGGCAATGATAATCAATATAAAGCTACTTTGCATATAAAGTAATTATAAACCAAGGAAATATTCTGTCAGTTCAGGAAACGAATCGAATTTCAACCAATAATCTCTCGTCGTCCCGAAACCGTAAGTTACCAGCACAAAAGGCAGTCCGGCTTTCTTGGCGGACTGCGCATCGGAATCGGTATCACCCACGTAAATCGGCAGTGTCAAATGATTGCGGTCTTTCAGCAAATTCATATTGAATTCCTTCGGCTTGAAATTCTGTCCAAATTCCATGTAATCGGTAATGAAAGGGCGCGTGCGAGTATGGTTCATAAAATTCACCAAACCGTCTTTCTCGCAATTGCTCAACAAAAGTATTTTGTACTTTTCCGATAAAAATTCCAATCCGTCGTAAACGCCTTCGAATATACGAGGCTTCATGTCGGGCACGTATTGCTGATATTGGGCAACCACTTCGTCGAACAACTCCATTTGCCGTTCTCGCGACGCTCCGGGCACAATCGTGTCGAGCATGACGTCGGGCGCTTTCCCCATCAAACCCTTAAGCTCGTTACGAGTTACCTGTTTATCAAAACCTTTCACGGTCAATCCCCTGTTCCAAACCACTACATAACTATCGACATTGTCCCACAGGGTGCCGTCCATATCAAAAATTAAACTGTCGGGCTTCAATACGCTTACTTTTTTTATTTCACGATACAAAAATACGCAACAATGGGGGAAAGGACAAATAATTACCCGAATATTCCGAGACAAAGACCTTTAATTTTCGATAAGCTATGAATAAGTTCTGCCCCTTCGGGCAGGTTATCGGTGCGTTGTCTGTCCGTGGGCAACGCTTCGCTCGCCCACGGTTATGGAAATATTGCCCTTCGGACAAGTAGAGACGGGGCATGCCCCGTCTCTATTATCGACGACACCGTATTTATATGAAAATGGCATTTGTGTGCTATCGCTGTTCTCTATGGGATATGTATCCCCGAACGGGGATATTCAGGCAGCCCGGTCCCTGCAAGGGGCACACTTTATGAACCGTATGCTTCAGCTTACGGACAGAACATTCCTCACCACCCAAAAGCCCCGCACGAGACGGCACTTACAAACCCTTATTCCCTTCCGTTCCCCTCGCCGCATGGATTTTACCGCGAAAATAAAAATTTATAGTCCCAAAGGAGCCCGTCTTTCCGTTTTTCGTGTTATTTTTGTAAAGTAGAATCGAATCATGGAAAAAGAGAAAATCTGCGTCATCATCAATCCCGTATCCGGAAACGAATCCAAACACAACATTCCGGATAAAGTAGCTGCGGCTTTCGACCAAAAGAATTTCGACGTTTTTTTCCGAATTACGGGGTACCCCGGCCACGCTACCGAGATCGCAAAAGACGCCGTCCGCAAAAAATACAAATACGTGATCACCGTCGGTGGCGACGGTACAGTGAACGAAGTGGCAAAAGCGTTGATCGGCACCGACTGCACAATGGGTATCATCCCCTTCGGTTCGGGAAACGGCTTGGCACGCGACCTGCACATACCGCTCAATTCAAAAAACGCCATCAAAATCATCCTCGACGGCAACATCCGCACCATCGATTACGGCATTGCCAACGACCACGTCTTCTTCTGCACCTGCGGTGTAGGATTCGACGCTTTCATCAGCGGAAAATTCGCCGAAGAAAAATTGCGCGGCCCCTTAGGATACCTGCGTCAGGTGCTTGAAGGCGTTATCGATTTCAAATCAGACGAATACGATATTGCTTACGACGGCGGCTCGCTGAAAGAACGCGCGTTTGTGGTTACCTGCGCCAATGCCTCGCAATACGGGAATGACGCTTTTATCGCCCCCGAAGCCGATATGGAAGACGGAAAAATGAACGTTTCCATCCTGAAACCGCTCAACGCCATAGAAATCCCGCAAACCACGCTGCAGCTTTTCACGAAAAACATCGACAAAAACAGCAAAATGATTTCGCTGCTCACCGCCGACCTCACCATTCGCCGCTCGCGCGAAGGCGTGATGCACGTGGATGGCGAACCCATACAAACCGGAAAAGACATCCGCGTGAAAATCGTCCCGAAAGGATTGAAGATATTGGCTCCGAAAAACCCAAAAAGAGAGAAAAACAGCAAGGAAAATATCTTCAATTCGCTGACGAGATGGCTTGGTGTATAATCCGTTTTTTCAACAAAAAAACGGTTTTTGCAGCATCGCCCGATTATATTTTCTATCTTTGTAAAAACGCTTATTTATTAAATCATTCGAAATATGAAAAAAAGTCTCACATCCCTATTATTTGTATGTATGGCAACCTGTCTGTCTAATGCCCAAAAGCAAGAAAACCGCTATTCGGAAATCACGCAACCGAATCTGATTCAGATAAACAGAGAATCGCCCCGGAGCAGTTTTTTCTCTTATAAAAATGTCGAAGAGGCCGTTAACGCACCGTATTCTTCGAAAGGAAGCGAATTTATACTCCTCAACGGAGTATGGAAATTTCATTACGTGGAACATTTCAACGACCGTCCGAAAGACGATTTTTACAAAATCGATTTCGATGACAGCGCATGGAAGGACATCAACGTGCCGGGGAATTGGGAAGTCCAAAACTTCGGCGACCCGATTTACGTGAATATCCCCTACGAATTTACTTCGCCCGGACACAGCCCCTTTTGGGACAGACCCAATCCGCCGCTCGTTCCCGAATCGTTCAACCCAACCGGTACCTACCGGAGAGAATTTGACATCCCCCAATCGTGGCTCGGCAAGGATATTATACTGTCTTTCGACGGGACAAAAGGCGCGGCTTTTTATTACCTCAACGGTCAGTTTTTAGGCCTGTCGAAGGCCAACAAAACGCCTTCCCGTTTCAATATCTCCAAACTCGCCAAAGCGGGAAAAAATGTTTTAGCCGTACAAATCCATCGTTTTTCGGATGCAAACTACCTCGAATGTCAGGATTTTTGGCGGCTGTCGGGTTTCGAACGCGATGTGTATCTCTATGCCCGCCCTAAATTGCATATCGCCGATTTCTTCGCCCATACCCCCCTCGATGAAAATTACAAAAACGGCCGATTCAGCCTCGATGTAAAAGTGGCCAACCAAACCGCCGACAACCAATCTTTCTCGCTCTCTATCAGCCTGAAAAACGTCGGCGGAAATACCGTTTATTCCGAAACGAAACAGGTTACAACCGCCGACTCGGCATCGTTTCATTTCGCAAAAGACATCCCCGACGTAAAAAAATGGTCGGCCGAAGAACCCAATCTCTATTCGCTTTCCATCGAACTGAAAGACAATCAGGGAAATACTATCGAAGCTACCGCCGTAAAAGTGGGCTTCCGCACATCGGAAATCAAAAACAAACAGTTCTTGGTCAACGGCAAGCCCGTTTTGGTCAAAGGCGTGAACCTGCACGAACACGACCCCTATACCGGCCATTACGTGGACGAAACGCTGATGCGGAAAGATTTTGAGTTGTTCCGCAAATACAACGTTAATACGGTTCGCACCTGCCACTATCCCCAACAGGAACTGTTTTACCGCTTAGCCGACGAATACGGCATCTATGTCATCGACGAGGCCAATATCGAAAGCCACGGTATGGGCTACGATTTGCGCAAAGGACACACGCTCGGCAACAATCCCCTGTTCCTCAATAGCCACTTAGACCGCACGGCGAATATGGTGGAACGCGACAAAAACCATCCCTGCGTGGTGGTCTGGTCTCTCGGTAACGAGGCCGGAAACGGATTCAATTTCTACGAAACCTATTTGTGGATTCGAAATCGCGACGCCTCGCGCCCTATACAATACGAACGCGCAGGACTGGAATGGAACACCGATATCTATTGCCCGATGTACGCAAGTCCGCAAGGTATCGAAAAATACGCGCTCAACCCCGACTCCGACCGTCCGCTCATCCAGTGCGAATACGCTCACGCGATGGGGAACAGTGTCGGAAATTTCATCGACTATTGGGATATCATCCGAAAGTATCCGATCCTGCAAGGCGGCTGTATATGGGATTGGGTGGATCAGGGACTGACCAAAACCAATGCCGATAACGAGGAATTTTGGGCTTACGGAGGCGATTACGGCCCCAAAGGAACGCCTTCGGACGGCGATTTCTGCATCAACGGATTGATTTTCCCCGACCGGACAACGAAACCCCAAACCGAAGAGATGCGCAAGGTTTACCAAAATATCTGGTTTAAAAATTTTGACGCGCAAAAAGGCAGCGTAGAGGTTTTTAATGAAAATTTCTTTATCGACCTCAGCCAATATGCGTTTTCCTACACCATAAAGGAAAACGGAAAAACCGTAAAATCGGGGAATATAGCCGTGAACGCAGCCCCGCAGGAAACTCAAACACTCACCATCCCCGCATATAAAAGCAAACGCCAATACAGCGTTCATTTCGAGGCGAAACAGAAAAAAGATACGCATCTGATTCCGGCCGGTTGGGTTGTAGCTCGCAACCAGTTTATCGTGAACGACTATCCCTCGCCGATTGCCAAATCGAAAAAAGCCGCAACGGTAAAAGAAGACAACAACGACAAGCTCATTGTGAGCGGAGCTAAATTCCAAGCCGTTTTCGACAAAACAACGGGATTGATGACCTCTTATGTCGTTGACGGAACGGAATATGTGGACAATGGCTTCGGCCCCCGCCCCTTCTTCTGGCGTGCTCCCACCGATAACGACTACGGCGCAGGACTGCCCGAAAAACTGAAAAGATGGAAAGATGCCAGTTACAATGCGCTGAAAGCTAAAAACTTTAAGGTAGAACAAGACAATGGACTGAAAGTGTCCTGCTCTTACTCCTATCCGGATGCGGGAGCGACTTGCGAAGTGTCATATACCTTTTTTGGAGACGGAAGCTTTCGTTTCAGCACTACCGTAGATGCCTCCAAATCGAATATGGAACTCATACCCCGCATCGGAATACGCATGCAACTGCCCTTTGACGTGGTCAATGCCGAATATTACGGCCGCGGGCCTTGGGGCAATTACTCCGACCGCAAAACAGCGACATATATCGACCGCTACCAATCCCCCATCGCCGATATGGTTACAAAATACGTCCTTCCGCAGGAAAATGCCCACCATACCGATGTCCGTTGGCTTGCGCTGACGCAAAAATCGGGGAAAGGACTGTTGTTCGTTGCCGACGGTTCCTTCGAATTTAACGTATCCAACTATCTGTTAGAGACCGTTTCAAACGGAATGGCTTTGCATAACGGCGCCGCCGTAGGCGATTTCCCGAAAAACAAACACATCAACGATTACAAGCCTTCGGAAAAAGTGGATTTGTTTATCGATTACCGCATGCAAGGCGTGGGAGGCAACGACAGCTGGGGCGCATGGCCTTTGGAACAATACCTGATCCGTCCCAAAGCAACGCCTGTGAGTTACGGCTTTACCGTTGTACCCATCAAGAACCGCAGCAATATTGACGAAAATTTCGGGTGGTAACAGATGGTTTGTAGAGACCTGTCGTGCTATGTCTTTACGATTAGCAATGCCGTATCAGTATGGCTGAAAGCCATTGAGCATCAGCACAGGGCGCCTGTCTGCCGACAGGCAGGGCGCCTTGTGTAAACGAACACCCCCTCACCCAAAGAGCTGAAAATGAACTAAAAAGAATAAGGATTTATAAGTAAGGTCTTCCGCTATGGCGGAACAGGCTCTGCGAAACTTGCACGACATTCCCCCTGCATTGTACCTGCGGCAGATCATTCTCAGGGTTTTATTATTTCCTGCAAATCATTTTTTATTTTTTAGCAGTACTTCGTCGATAGCTTTTTTCAGGATGTCTTTTGGGAGTGCGCCCTGCGCTATTTGAGGCGTTTCGCCCATCGGGCAGAAAAGCAAGGAAGGGATGCTGCGGATTCCAAAGACGGCGGCCAACTCCGTCTCTTTCTCCGTATCGATTTTATAGATGTAGATTTGACCCTCATATTCTTTAGCCAAATCTTCCAAAACGGGAGCGATAGCTTTGCAGGGGCCGCACCAGTCGGCGTAGAAATCAATCAAGCAGGGCTTGTCGCCAAGGTATTCCCATTGGTCTGGATTTTTCTCGTAATCAGCCACTTTAGATATAAATCCGGCTTTTGTCAAGTGGATTGTTTTCATCGTATTTTCGCTTTTTGTTGTCCCATTACTGCTTGATTCTTTGGTATTTCGTTGTCCGCAGGCCGCCAGCACAACCATTATACCTGCCATCAATAAAATGATTCTGATTGAGTTCATGCTTTTCCGATTTATTTGAATGGGATATAATACGTTAATTTTCCGTACATTACCCGGTGTGCGGCACGGCTGAACGGATCTTTATTGGCGATGCTCGTATCGAACATGTCGCCCAGCCCGAAATAATAACGTCCTTCGAGGTTGAACGCACCGATTCCGGTATTAAATTCCAAGCCAAGACCGCCGATTATTCCGTAGTCGAAATTTTTCTGTATCTCTTTGTATTGAGGCCCGATTTGCTTTTTATCTTCGTCCGTCGTGGCGGCGTTTTCCGCCGCTGCGATGTTTTCCGCCAAGGCCGGGCTCATATCGGCCGAATTGCCCAGCAGGAAAGCGACCTGCGGCCCAATGTTGATGATAAATCGAACGGCGCGACCCATATAAATATGCGTCATCAAGGGTATTTCCAAATAATTGAGCGTGCGGTTGTAACTGTAATCCGCATGATCTTCAAAGCTTTCTTTCCATCCGCGCTGTGTATAGTTGATTTCTGCAATCAAGCCCAAGTATTTTTCGGAAATATATTTGGCCGAAATGCCGCCCGAAATGCCCTGTTGCCGCGATTGTTGCACCTTCGGCAAAAAATCAACCGTCGAAAAGACAGCGCCGCCTCCCGCCCCAATGTACAATTGCTTCTTAAACTCGTTGTTTTGGGCGCTCAGCGAAAGCCCGAACAAAGCAACCACGGCAAGTGCAAGAATTTTTTTCATCGACTTTTATCCACTTTGGTTATAATCTCGCTGTCGGGTTCGTAACAGACCAAATAAAGGCCGGTATTGATGAATCCGCCCCAATTATTGACCCGGTCGAAGTGAAAAGCGAATTGCAGCGTGTTTACATTGACCTGATCGATGTTTTCTTCAAAATTCACCCCATATCGCCGTATCGCCGTCAGGAAGAAAAGCGCAGTGTCGTAACCTAACATTCCGTATTTCGGGTAGGTGTTGAGGGGCGTCCTTTTGTACCATTTTTTGAAATCGTCGTTGAAATTCTGCACGGCGGAAGATTTCTCATCGACAAAAAAGTAAGAATAGAAATATGTCCCAAACTGGTGATAATCAGTCTGAAAATGCGAATTATAGGATTGCCATTCGGGATAACCGAACAACCGCGTAACGTATTCGGGATGGTCGCGCTGCACCGGAACCATCCCTTCGATTATCTTCCGCAAAGGAGCCGATTTTCCGGTCGTGGGGATAATCACATTATCCTTGTACTGTGTCAGGAACGGCAAAACGGCTGTCGAAAAATCGTCGCCGACAGTTACGGAGCTGTATTTGATTTTCTTCTGCTGCAAATCGTTTTTCAGAATTCCGATAAAATCATCCTTATCGTTTTCTCCTTTGGCCGACGCGATGATGACGTTGGCGTTCTTAAATGCCTGCACAAATACGTTCGACGCTTTCGTGTAAAAATACGATTGCGGCGTTACCACCTGATAGATTTGCCCGTTGTTGAGAACTTCGTTGCTTTTCGTCGGCAAGGGGATGACGTATTTGATGTTCTGTGCCTTCGCAAAATCAGACATAACTTTGATTTCCTTCTCGGAAAAACCGCCGATAATGAGGTTCAAGGACTGCATTTCCATCGTCCCAAGCAGGCTTTCCAACTTTTTCGTATCATTTACAGAGCCGATATCGAACGTGTAAAGCTCAATGCTCAAACCCTCGTTTTTCAATTTGAGCAAGGCCATCAGAAAACCTTCGTAATATTCCTGTATGCGGATGTGGTTGTTATCGCTTTTATCCAAAAACGGCATCAAAAAACCGACTTTAATCACATCGACCGAAGGGGATGTCTTTGTTTGTTGCAACAGCAAGTTGGCCTTGCTTTCTTGAGCCAGATTGTTTTGCGCCACGCTTTGAGGGCTGACCTTCACCGGAATAACAAGGGTCATACCTGTTTTTAATTTTGAGTCCGAAATCGAAGGATTGACCTTCCGAATATCGTCCTGAGACACGTCGTATTTTTGCGCAAGGCTGAAAAGCGTTTCTTTGCGCCGGACGGTATGCAGCACGTTTTTCGTCTGCTCCACCTCTCCGGTGTATGGTGTAAAAATCTCGTTCGATTCGAAGAATGGGATGCGAATGGTTTTCCCTGCTTGAAAAGTTTCGACCGATAATCCCGGATTGGCGACAATCACATCTTCGGGCTTCAGCTTATAGGTGCGGGAGACCGCATAGAGCGTTTCCCCCGCCGAAATGGTGTGAAAACGGTAGTTTTCCTCCTTGACCGAGCTGATGATCTTGCGCTGCGGAATTACAATCACCTGTCCCTCAACAATTTTATCCTGAGAACCGGGATTGTATCGGTAAATTTCCGTTACCGAGGTGTTATACATCTGGGCAATGGAAAAAACGGTTTCGCCCCGCGACACGGTATGCTGAAAAGTATTGTTCTGATCAACAGGCGCTTGTTGGGATGATGACGAAGATACCGGAGTTTGCAAAGAAGTTTTATTGGCCGGAACCAGCAATTCTTGCCCGTTTTTTAACCCGTCTTTGGCTGCAGGGTTGTATTTCAGCAGTTCGCTCACCGGTACAGAAAAGGCGCGGGAAACGGCATAAAGCCCTTCTCCCGACTTCACGCTATACTTGTAAAATGTCTGTCCGTTTAGCGACACCATTTCATAAGGTATATTTTGCGCGGCAAGTGTAGTCAATGAGTGTAAGCCGAGAAAAATCCAAACGGATAACAATACGCCCACAGTATGTCGATTTCGCATATTATCGAATTTAAAGGTTGGTCCTATCAAATATTTTGACAAAAATACAAATATTATTTGGGACTGAAACTATTTTTATTTGTTCTTTAAAAAAATTTAAAGGCATGACGTTGTAGCTTATTCGCCCCTCAACGGCAATTTACCTTTATCTCTGTACTCTTGATAACGCTTGCCAAAGGCTTCCGATTTCTTATGTTTCTTGTATTTTCCTATAATTTTTTGGGCTTGACGATAGGTTTTCCGAGCTTCGTCCAATCGCATTTCCTGCGTTTGTTCGATGGATTTGTTCGTCAATACGGCCGCCTTTCTTGCATCGGAATCAACACCGGAGCAAGATGCTAATAACAAAGCTATTATCCCAAAAATAAGCCCTCTATTTTTGTACATTTTTTTTCTCATTTGGCATCGCGTTTAAAAAGGGAGGGGCTCTTTATTGCCTTCGTTCAGGAAATCGGACGAGGAAGTTGTCGGTGGCAGCGATTTTCCGCTTCCGTTTTTGTTGTTCATGCGCGAACCCCTCTCTACATAATTTTTATTGGCCACAACATTTTCATCCGCATTTTGGAATCGGGCGTATTCGTTATCAAACCTCATCGTCGCAATTCCCGTGGGGCCATTGCGGTGCTTTGCCACGATGATTTCGGCCATCCCGATCAGCGAATTGCCTTTGTCGTCTTCAGTAATCCGGTAATACTCAGGCCTGTGTATAAAACAAACGATGTCGGCATCCTGTTCTATCGCTCCCGATTCACGCAAATCGGCCAATTGCGGACGTTTCCCTTCGTTGCCCTGTCGGTTTTCCACACCACGATTCAGCTGTGAAAGCGCGATGATGGGGATATTGAGCTCCTTGGCCAAGCCTTTCAAAGAACGAGAAATGATACTGACCTCCTGCTCGCGGCTGCCAAAGTTCATCCCGCTGGCATTCATCAACTGCAAATAGTCTATTATCAATACTTTAACATTTTTCTCGCGTACCAAGCGTCGTGCTTTGGTTCGCAGTTCAAACACCGACAAACTGGGAGTGTCGTCGATATAGATGGGTGCGTCGTAGAGCAACTTCACATTTTTGTCCAAGCGTTCCCATTCATCGTCGGACAGCCGTCCGCTTTTGATGCTTTCACCTCGAATCTGGCACACATTCACAATCAGACGATTTACCACCTGCACATTAGACATTTCCAAAGAGAAAACGCCAACCGGATTTCCGCAGTCAACGGCGATGTTTTTCGCCATAGAAAGCACAAACGCCGTTTTACCCATAGCCGGACGCGCCGCAAGAATCACCAAATCGGATTTTTGCCAACCCGACGTGAGCTGGTCTAATTCTTTGAATCTCGTCTCCAAACCGCTCATCCCGTCTTTCCTGTTGGCTGCTGCTTGAATGTTATCCATCGCCTCCTTGATGACGGAATTGATCTGAATGACCTCTTTTTTTACGTTGCGTTGCGATATTTCAAACAGGCGTCCTTCGGTATCCTGCATCAAATCGTCCACATCGATGGTCTCATCAAAGGCTTGTTGCGTAACATCGGAAGAAAAAGTGATCAGTTCGCGGGCTAAAAATTTTTGAGCAATGATGCGTGCATGATACTCGATATGCGCTGCCGAAGCCACTTTGTCTGTCAGTTCGGCAACGTATAGTGCGCCGCCCGCCGATTCCAATTCGCCCCGGCTTTTCAGTTCTTCCACCACCGTCAGCACATCCACAGGCTTCTGTTGCATCGCCAACCCTTGGATAGCGCCAAAAATCAATTGGTGGACAGGATCATAAAAACTTTCGGGTTTCAAGATGTCACTGACGACTGAATAGGCATCTTTTTCGAGCATCAAGGCTCCCAGCACCGCCTCTTCCAACTCACGCGCCTGCGGAGGGAGTTT
Source organism: Dysgonamonadaceae bacterium (assembly GCA_031272205.1). Lineage (GTDB taxonomy): Bacteria > Bacteroidota > Bacteroidia > Bacteroidales > Dysgonomonadaceae > JAISUH01. Next base: position 57,724 of record JAISUH010000090.1, read on the forward strand.
ACCCACATCGGGGGCGATAACGGTCTTCTCTACGATTTTTACGTTGTGTTGTTGTCTTTGATTTTTCTTTTCCATGAATCTTTTTTCCCAAAAACGAAATGAGGATGTGAAGATACCAATTTTCCCTCAAAGATATCCGTATTGGGGGGTATATTCTTATCAACAATTTATGAAGGGGATTTGTCGATAACTCTGTAAAAAGAAAGCGCTACGAATCACTCGCAACGCTTTCCGAATGTTTAACATTTTAAAAATCACAGCTTCGCTGTGGTTCCACATCTTGACGTAAATTATTGGACCCCGTCTTCCGATGCGGTTTCCGCAGCGATTTCTTGATCCTCTTGTTGAGGAGTTTCTTTTACTTCTTCGGCTTGTTTTTCAGGCTTTTCGGCTTTGGGTTCTTCAACCTTTGCCTCTTCAACCTTCACTTCTTCAACCTTTGTCTCCTCCGCCTTTGTTTCTTCTACTTTTGCTTTTGGAGTTTTTTCTGTTTTGGGGGTTGTTTCCGCAACTTCTGATCCTGTCGCTTTTCTACGCGAGCGGCGAGTTTTGGCTTTCTTTGCCCCGGCCTCTTTCAACATGTTTTCGTTGAAATCCACCAATTCGATGAAGCACATTGCAGCGTTATCGCCCAAACGATAGCCGGTTTTGAGTATCCGGGTATATCCGCCGGGACGATCGCCCACTTTCTGCGAAACCGTCTGGAACAACTCCGTAACGGCTTGCTTATTTTGGAGCGCACTGAAAACAACGCGACGCGAATGGGTGGTGTCATCCTTCGATTTCGTGATGATGGGTTCAACAAATTTTCTTAATTCCTTGGCTTTAGGAACAGTCGTAAAAATACGCTTGTGCATGATGAGCGATATGGCCATGTTGGATAACATTGCTCCGCGATGCGCAGTTTTGCGTCCTAAATGATTGTTCTTTTTATTATGTCTCATTGCTGTTAGTCTTTATCTAATTTATATTTCGAAATATCCATGCCGAACGAAAGCGAAAGGCTGTCGAGCAATTCTTCAAGCTCTGTAAGCGATTTTTTTCCGAAGTTGCGGAATTTCAGCAAATCGTTCTTTTTGTGCCCTACCAATTGCCCGAGGGTCTCCACATCGGCCGCCTTCAAACAGTTGAGGGCGCGAACCGAAAGATTGAGGTCTGACAGTTTGCGTTTGAGCATCTGCCGCATGTGCAATACTTCCTCATCGAACTCCTCGATGCTTTCGGCATCGGAAGCCTCGATCATGATTTTATTGTCGTCCGAGAACAACACAAAATGCTGGATGAGTATTTTGGCGGCTTCTTTCAGCGCTTCTTTCGGCGGTATAGAACCGTCGGTAACTATTTCGATAATTAATTTTTCGTAATCCGTCTTCTGTTCGATACGGTAATTTTCTATTTCATACTTCACATTCCGGATGGGCGTATAAATAGAGTCGATAGCTATCGTACTCACATCGTCGGGAGACAGCATAGCCCGATTTTCATCGGCAGGGACGTAACCGCGGCCTTTGTTAATCGTGAGGTCGAGGTGTATTGAAGCCTTCTTTTCCAAATGGCAAATCTCCAATTCGGGGTTCAAAACCTCAAACCCTGTCAGTAATTTGCCAATGTCTTCGGCTTTGAACACATCCGTGCCCGAAATGCTGAGGCTTACTTTTTCGCTGTCAAATTCTTCTACGATTCGTTTAAACCGCACCTTTTTCAGGTTAAGAATGATAGCTGTTACGTCTTCTATTACGCCCGGGATAGTGGCAAATTCATGCTCAACCCCCTCTATTTTTACCGATGTAATTGCAAATCCTTCGAGCGAAGACAGCAGGATACGGCGTAAAGCGTTACCTACGGTAATGCCGTAACCGGGTTCAAGGGGACGAAATTCAAATTTTCCGAAGAAAACGTCCTCTTGCAACATGATTACTTTGTCGGGTTTTTGAAATGCTAATATTGCCATGAAATTATTGTTTAGAATATAATTCTACGATCAATTGTTCTTTAATGTTTTCGGGGATATCGGCTCTTTCGGGCAAATGCAGTAATTTACCAACGTAGCTTCCTTTATCCCACTCCAACCAAGGATATTTGCTGTGGTTAAAACCATCGAGCGCATTCACAATCACTTCCAGTGATTTCGATTTTTCCCTCACGCCAACCAGCTGTCCCGCTTTCACGGTGTAGGACGGGATGTTTACCACTTTCCCATCAACCGTAATGTGACGGTGCGTTACAAGCTGACGGGCAGCTGCTCTTGTGGGCGCGACGCCCAAACGGTAAACAATGTTGTCGAGACGCGATTCGAGCAATTGGAGCAACACTTCGCCGGTGATACCGCGCGAGCGTGCAGCCCGTTCGAACGTAAGGCGGAATTGTTTTTCCAATACGCCGTAAGTGTATTTCGCACGTTGTTTTTCACGTAACTGAATACCGTATTCCGAGGTTTTTTTCCTGCGCGAATTACCGTGCTGTCCCGGAGGATAGTTCTTTTTGGAAAGAACCTTATCGGGACCGAAAATGGGTTCGCCGAACTTGCGGGCGATTTTTGATTTTGGACCAGTATATCTTGCCATTTTACAAATTAAACTTTTAGAACTGAAGCCTAAACTGTGCAGCCGCGATTACAGAGAAGTTGCGTTGTAATCAAATCACAGCTCAAGTTTCAATGTTGAAATGAAACTTAAATTATTTTCTGATTAAACTCTTCTTGCTTTCGGAGGACGACAGCCGTTGTGGGGCAGTGGAGTAACATCAACAATTTCAGTTACTTCTATCCCTGCGCCGTGGATGGTCCGGATAGCCGATTCGCGACCGTTACCCGGTCCTTTCACATAAGCTTTCACTTTTCTCAGGCCAAGGTCAAAAGCCACCTTCGCACAATCTTGCGCTACCATCTGGGCGGCGTAAGGCGTGTTCTTTTTTGAGCTTCTGAAACCCATTTTTCCGGCCGACGACCAACTGATTACTTCTCCGTTTTCGTTGGTCAGCGAAACGATGATGTTGTTGAACGATGACGAAATGTGAGCTTGTCCTATCGCACTCACTTTCACGTTCCTTTTTTTTGCTGCAACTGTTCTTTTTGCCATATCTCTTACCTATTATTTAGTAGCTTTTTTCTTGTTAGCAACGGTTTTCTTTTTCCCTTTACGTGTGCGGGCGTTGTTTTTTGTACTTTGTCCGCGCACGGGCAACCCGATACGGTGACGGATTCCTCGATAACAACCGATGTCCATCAGTCGTTTGATGTTCAGTTGTACTTCGGAACGAAGGTCCCCTTCTACTTTGTATTCGCTGGAAATAATCTCGCGAATGCGTGCAGCCTGGTCGTCTGTCCAGTCTTTCACTTTGATATCTCTATCAATTTCAGCTTTTTCTAAAATGGAGTTTGCCGAGCTGCGGCCAATGCCATAGATATAAGTGAGCGCTATTTCGCCCCGCTTATTTTGCGGCAAATCGACCCCTACAATTCTTATAGCCATATATGTTCTTTATTATTTGATTACAAAATATGAATAATTTACCCGTTATCCCTGACGTTGTTTGTACTTGGGATTCTTTTTGTTGATGATATACAACCGGCCTTTTCTCCTTACAATCTTGCAGTCGGCCGTACGTTTCTTTAAGGATGCTCTTACTTTCATTATCGTTATGTTTTTTATTTGTATCTGAATGAAATTCTGCCTTTCGACAGATCATAAGGCGACATCTCCACGCGCACTCTGTCTCCCGGAAGGATACGGATATAGTGCATCCGCATTTTTCCCGAAATATGAGCCGTGATTTCGTGCCCGTTTTCCAATTCTACACGGAACATCGCGTTAGACAATGCTTCAACGATGGTGCCGTCTTGTTCTATTGCTGTTTGTTTAGCCATTAATACCGGTTTTATTCTTTTTAGTTACTTGTTTCTTGAATAAATTCAAAGGTAGATAAGATATCTGCTTTCCCGTTGCGTATAGCAATCGTATGTTCGAAGTGGGCAGATGGTTTACGGTCTTTTGTGCGTACCGTCCATCCGTCGTTCTCAAACACAACATTTTTGCTTCCCATGTTAATCATCGGCTCTATGGCGATGCACAGGCCATTTTTGATTAACGGACCCGTACCGCGACGACCATAATTGGGAACTTCGGGGGCTTCGTGCATGTTGCGCCCGATGCCGTGTCCCACAAGTTCGCGCACCACCGAAAATCCTTTCGATTCGCAATAGGTCTGAACGGTCGAACCAATATCGCCTATCCGGTGTCCTTCTACCGCTTGTGCGATCCCGAGATAAAGAGACTCTTCGGTAACTTGGAGTAACTTTTTCACTTCGGGACTTACCTCGCCCACGCAAAACGTGTAGGCAGAATCGCCGCAATAACCGCGTTTGGTCGTTGTTCCGCAATCAACGGATACAACATCGCCTTCTTTCAACGGCGTCTTGTTGGGAATGCCATGAACCACATTCTCGTTAACGGATGTGCAGATGGATTTTGGGAAACCGCCGTATCCCAAAAAAGTCGGAACAGCTCCATGATCTCTAATGAATGTTTCCGCGATTTTATCGAGTTCAAGTGTGGTAACACCCGGTTTTATGTGTTTCGACACTTCGCCAAGGGTCATCCCCACCAGGCGATTGGCTTCGCGCATATACTCAATTTCTTCGTCGGTTTTCAATATGATCGTATTGCTATTCATTCTTATCTATATCCTCTTCAAAATCTATTCTCGTGCAACGTTCAATAAGCGGCCATAGAACCGGTACGTCCCTTAATTTTTGCACCCGACTTCAGGAAGCCGTCGTAATGGCGCATCAATAAATGGCTTTCTATTTGCTGCAAGGTATCAAGCACCACGCCCACAAGAATCAACAACGACGTTCCCCCAAAGAAATGGGCAAACTGGTTATTGATATCAAAAAGACTGGCTATTGCGGGCAAGATTGCTATAATGGCAAGCAATATCGATCCCGGAAGCGTAATCCGCGACATGATGGTATCGATATATTCAGCCGTTCTCTTTCCGGGTTTCACGCCGGGAATGAATCCGTTGTTTCGCTTCAAATCTTCCGCCATTTGGGTTGGATTTACCGTAATCGCCGTATAGAAATACGTGAAAGCGATAATCAGCAGGGCGAATACCAAATTGTATGCAAAACTGTTTGAATTCATCAACGGGGCAAAAAGCTGAGCGAAAAATCCGCCGCCTTCCTTTGCCGTAAACTGGGCAAGGGTAATGGGGATAAACATGATAGCCTGTGCAAAAATGATCGGCATCACGTTTGCCGCATTCACTTTAAGCGGGATGTACTGACGAACGCCGCCGTACTGTTTATTTCCCACGATGCGTTTTGCATACTGCACCGGCACCTTGCGCGTTCCCTGCACCAGCATGATGGCGAATCCGGTAACGAACAGCAGAAATACGATTTCAATCAAGAAAAGGATCAGTCCGCCGGGCGCGTTGAACAAGCGGTCAATCTCACCAACCAATGCGTCCGGAAGACGGGCTATAATACCAATCAGGATGATGAACGAGATTCCATTACCCACACCTTTATCGGTGATGCGTTCTCCCAGCCAGAGTACAAACATGCTACCCGCAGCCAAAATAATGGTTGCCGGCAATACCCAGTCCCAGAAACCTCCGGGAATGGCTTGACGGATGGCTCCATAAAGATATGCAGGACCCTGCATAAGCAATATGGCAACGGTAAGATAACGGGTGTACTGGTTCATTTTTGTTCTGCCGCTCTCTCCTTCACGCTGTAATTTCTGGAAATAGGGAATAGCTATACCCAACAACTGCATCACGATGGATGCGGAAATATAGGGCATGATTCCCAATGCAAAAATAGATGCGTTGGAAAAAGCGCCTCCCGAAAACATGTCCAACAAGCCCAACAGTCCTCCGCTGGCGCTGTTGCGCAATGCCACGAGATGTTCGGGGTTTACCCCCGGGAGAATCACAAACGAACCAAACCGATATACGGCCACGAAACCGATGGTTATCAGAATCCGGGTACGGAGGTCGTCAATCTTCCAAATGTTTTTCAGTGTCTGTATGAATCTCATCTTATTTGAGTTTTACTGCGGTTCCACCTACCGAGGTTATTGCGGCTTCGGCTGTTTTGGAGAAAGCATGAGCTTCCACTTTCAACTTTGCCGAGAGGGTGCCTTTACCCAGAATTTTTACTAAGTGCTTCGGAGAGACAAGCCCTGCTTCCACCAGCACTGCCGGCGTAATTTCTGTTACTTTGCGGGCTTCGGCTATCTCTTGAAGTTTTTCAAGGTTGATGGCCTTATATTCAACTCTCTTCAACGGATTGAATCCAAACTTGGGCAAACGGCGTTGAAGCGGCATCTGACCTCCTTCAAATCCGACCTTGTTGGAATAACCCGATCTTGATTTTGCTCCTTTGTGTCCTCTTGTTGAAGTGCCTCCTTTTCCCGATCCTTGTCCTCTACCTATCCTTTTGCGGGCTTTAGTTGCGCCTTCAGCGGGTTTTAAATTCGATAAATTCATTGTCTTATCTTGTTTTTTCTATCGTTTGTAACTCATTATTCTACTACCGTCACCAAATGACGCAGTTTGTAAATTATTCCCCGGATGGCCGGAGTATCTTCGTGCTCCACGACTTTATTCAGTTTGGTCAGCTTAAGGGTATCCAGCGCTCTTTTCTGGTCGTGGGGGCAACCGATTCTACTTCTAACTTGTTTAATTTTGATTGTAGCCATAATTTCGATTCCTCCTTTTTTTATCCGTTAAATACTTTTTCCAAACCAACGCCCCTGTTTTGGGCAACCATGATAGGGTCTCTCAATTCGCTCAGGGCGGTAATGGTGGCCTTTACCAAGTTGTGAGGGTTGGACGAACCTTTCGATTTTGCCAACACGTCGGTAACGCCAACACTTTCAAGCACGGCACGCATAGCGCCACCGGCCTTCACTCCGGTTCCTGCAAACGCGGGTTTCAAAAACACTTCCGAACCGCCGTAGTGGGCAACCTGTTCGTGGGGTATTGTTCCTTTGTAAACAGGAACTTTGATCAGGTTCTTTTTGGCTGCTTCCACCCCTTTGGCAATAGCCGTGGTAACTTCGCCTGCTTTACCTAATCCCCAGCCGACAATGCCGTCTTCGTTTCCAACAACAACCATGGCTGCAAAGGTGAACGTGCGGCCTCCTTTGGTAACTTTCGTCGTGCGATTAATTGCTACCAATCTGTCTTTCAACTCTATATCGTTAGTCGATTTTACTTTGTTATTCATTGCCATGATGATTAAAATTTAAGTCCTCCTTTGCGGGCGGCATCAGCTAATTCTTTGATGCGTCCGTGATACAAAAAACCGTTTCTATCGAAAGCAACGGTTTCAATCCCGGCTTCCTTTGCGTTTTTGGCAATCAACTCTCCTACTTTCGCCGCTATTTCTTTTTTGGGAAGTTTGTCTTCCATTTTGAGCGAAGATGCGGATGCGAGCGTTTTCCCGTTCACGTCGTCAATTACCTGCGCGTATATCTGTTTGTTGCTGCGATATACGGAAAGACGGGGGCGTTCGCTTGTGCCCTGTATTTTTCCGCGTACGCGAGTCTTTATTTTGAGTCTTCTTTCTGTCTTCGTTATCATAATCTTTCAAAGTTTACGTAAATTATTTACCTGCTGTTTTACCGGATTTGCGACGGATAACTTCGCCCACGAAACGGATACCTTTACCTTTGTAGGGTTCGGGTTTGCGGAACGAACGTATCTTAGCGCATACTTGTCCGAGAAGTTGTTTATCGCAAGATTCCAAAATAATGAGCGGATTTTTGTTCCTTTCCATTTTGGTTTCCACCTTTATCTCTTGCGGCAATTGCAAGAAGATGCTGTGCGTATAACCGAGCGACAATTCCAGAACCTGCCCGTTGTTCGACACGCGGTAACCCACGCCGACGAGTTCCAGTTCTTTACGAAAACCTTCTGAAACGCCCACAACCATGTTGTGAATCAATGCGCGGTAAAGACCGTGCAATGCGCGGTGTTCTCTATCATCGGAAGGACGTTCCACAACCAATTCGTTGTTTTCCACCTTCACTTTTATATCGGGATTCACTTGTTGCGAAAGTTCGCCTTTCGGTCCTTTTACTTTCACGATATTGTCATCCCCTACTGCAATTGTTACGCCCGAAGGTAACGATACAGGCAATTTTCCTATTCTTGACATATTATCTTTTCCTCCTCTTAATAAATGAAACACAAAACTTCTCCGCCCACCTTCAGGTTACGGGCTTCCTTATCCGTCATCACTCCTTTGGAAGTGGATAATATGGCAATTCCCAAGCCGTTCAACACGCGGGGCATTTCTTTGTATCCCACGTACTGACGCAATCCCGGGGTAGATATGCGAATCAACTTTTTGATTGCATTCACTTTGTTGACCGGATCGTATTTCAAGGCGATCATGATCGAGCCTTGCGGTCCTTCTTCTACAAACTTATAATTAAGAATGTAGCCTTTTTCGAAGAGGATTTTTGTAATATCTCTCTTCACGTTCGACGCGGGAATTTCCACCACGCGATGCTTCGCCTGGATGGCATTTCTGAGCCGTGTCAAATAATCTGCTATTGGATCTGTCATATAAAAAATAATTTAAATTGATCCCGACTGCCGGGACAATATTTAATACATATTTTGCTGTTGGCGTAAACCGACGGCCGATGGCCGGGGTCTCTACCAACTTGCTTTTTTTACACCGGGTATCAGCCCTTGTGAGGCCATTTCCCTGAATTGAATACGCGAAATTCCGAATTGGCGGATATAGCCTTTCGGACGTCCGGTAATCTTGCAACGGTTGTGCAAGCGTACGGGCGAAGCGTTTTTGGGAATGGATTGGAGCGCTTCGTAATCGCCTTCCGCCAAAAATTTAGCTCTTTTTGCGGCATATTTGGCAACTAATTTTGCTCTCTTAACCTCGCGGGCTTTCATTGATTCTTTTGCCATTATCTCTTATTTTTTGTCGTTTTTAAACGGTAATCCAAACTCTTTGAGGAGCGCGTATCCTTCTTCATCGGTTTTTGCCGAGGTTACAAAGGTAATATTCATTCCCAAAAGATGGGCTATATTATCGATGTTAATTTCGGGAAAAATGATTTGTTCCTCTATACCCAACGTATAATTGCCTTTCCCGTCGAGTTTGCTTTCGATTCCCTTGAAGTCGCGGATACGGGGCAACGCCACGCGAACAAGCCTTTCAAGAAATTCGTACATTTTATCGTGACGCAAGGTTACACGCGCTCCAATGGGCATCTTTTTACGAAGTTTGAAGTTCGAGATGTCTTTGCGCGAATAGGTAGCCACGGCTTTTTGTCCGGAAATGGCCGTCAGTTCGTTGATTGCCGTGTCAATGATTTTCTTGTCGGCAACCGCGATACCCAGACCTTGATTGATTACAATCTTTTCGAGTTTGGGGACTTGCATCACCGATTTATAATCAAATTCTTTGGTCAAAGCGGGAATGATGCGTTCTTTGTAGTCTTTTTTTAAGTTTACTGTATAGGTACTCATTTGATTTCCTCCCCTGATTTTTTAGCGTAACGCACTAACTTTCCTTTACTGTTCTCTCTGCGACCGATGCGGGTTGGTTTTCCCGTTTTCGGATCCACCGGATTGAGGTTGGAAATGTGAACGGATGCTTCCTTCTTTTCGATACCTCCCTGCGGGCTTTTCGCATTGGGTTTCGTATGTTTCGACACGATGTTTACGCCTTCCACGATGGCGCGGTTTTTATCTACCAGCACTTCGAGGACGCGACCTGTCTTGCCTTTGTCCACGCCTGTATTTACGTAAACGATATCGCCTTTCTTTATATGTAATTTACTCATCGTCTGTGGTTGTTTTTATAGATTATAGTACTTCGGGCGCTAATGAAACAATTTTCATGTTCGTTGCGCGAAGTTCACGTGCCACAGGTCCGAAGATACGGCTTCCGCGCAACTCGCCGGCGCTATTCAAGAGAACGCAGGCATTGTCGTCGAAACGTATGTAGGAACCGTCGGCGCGACGAATTTCTTTTTTCGTGCGAACGATGATTGCTTTAGATACTGCACCTTTTTTAATATCACTCGAAGGGATTGCGTTTTTGATAGCAACAACGATGGTATCCCCTACCGAAGCGTAACGTCTTCCCGTTCCGCCTAATACGCGAATACAGAGGGCTTCTTTGGCTCCGCTGTTATCGGTAACTGTCAATCTTGATTCTTGTTGTATCATCTTACTTGGCCCTTTCTATTACTTCAACCACTCTCCATCTCTTTGTTTTACTCAAAGGACGGGTTTCCATGATGCGCACGGTGTCGCCGATATTGCAATCGTTCTTCTCGTCGTGGGCGTGAAATTTCTTCGTTTTATTAACGAATTTCCCGTATATAGGGTGTTTTTCCTTCCATTTTACAGCAACGGTAACGGTTTTATCCATTTTATTGCTGAAAACGACCCCGATTCTTTCTTTTCTTAAATTTCTCGTTTCCATTTATTTTAATTATGCATTATTCTTTCCTCTCGCAGTCAGTTCGGTCTGAATGCGGGCAATCTCTTTTCGTTTGAATTTGATTGAAGCCGGATTGTCGAGGGGTGTGATGGTATGATTGATACGCAATTGGTTCAATGCCATCTTCTCGCTCTCCAATCTTTCTGTCAAGTCCTTTACGGACAACTCTTTAAGTTCTTCTTTATTTGATTTCATACGGAAATGTTTGTTTTACGAGTTTTGGGCATAAGCGTAATCTCTCCTCACGACAAATTTCGTGGTAACGGGCAATTTTTGAGCCGCCAGACGCAATGCTTCTTTGGCCACATCGAAGGATACGCCTTCGATTTCAAAAATGATTCTGCCCGGGGTAACGGGTGCAACATATCCTTCGGGATTACCTTTACCTTTACCCATACGCACTTCGGCAGGTTTCTTTGTAATCGGCTTATCGGGAAAAATACGCACCCACACCTGACCTTGGCGTTGCATGTGGCGTGTTACGGCTACACGCGCAGCTTCGATCTGACGTCCGGTAATCCATTTCGATTCCAACGATTTTATCCCAAATGATCCGAAAGCCAACTGATTGCCGCGCGTGGCATTGCCTTTCATGCGACCTTTCTGTTGCCTTCTGAATTTTGTTTTCTTCGGTTGTAACATATTCGTCTAATTTCAAGCGTTTTTGTTATTCTTTCTATTTCTCCTCGATCCTCTACTGTCGTTGTTGCGATTACCACCGCCGCGGTTTCCACCGCCGGAATAGCCGTCTTTCGACGACGTGAACGAAGGTGCGAGGTCTTTCTTACCGTAGATTTCGCCACGGCATATCCATACCTTTATCCCGATTAGACCTACTTTTGTCAATGCTTCGCCTTGTGCATAATCGATATCGGCGCGGAACGTGTGCAGCGGCGTACGGCCTTCCTTGTACATTTCCGAACGGGCCATTTCGGCGCCGTTCAAACGTCCCGATATTTGGATTTTGATGCCTTCGGCTCCCATTCTCATGGTCGAAGCAATCGCCATTTTAATGGCGCGGCGATATGCAATCTTACCCTCAATCTGTCGAGCTACATTGTTGGCCACGATAACGGCGTCCAATTCCGGCTTTTTGATTTCGAATATGTTGATTTGCACATCTTTATCGGTTATTTTCTTTAATTCTTCTTTCAGCTTGTCCACTTCCTGACCGCCTTTGCCGATGATGATGCCGGGGCGAGCGGTGCAGATTGTGATAGTAACAAGCTTCAACGTTCTCTCTATGACGACGCGAGATACACTTGCTTTGGCTAAACGAGCGTTCAAATATTTGCGTATTTTACTGTCTTCGAGCAAAATATCGCCATAATTATCTCCGCCATACCAATTGGAATCCCATCCTTTGATGATTCCTAAACGATTTGCTATCGGATTTACTTTTTGTCCCATTTGCCTCTACTAATTTTGTTTTTCTTTGTTATACGTATCTACTACTATCGTAACGTGGTTGGAACGTTTGCGGATTCTGTAGCCGCGGCCTTGCGGCGCGGGACGAAGGCGTTTCAGCGTGGAGCCTTCATCTACGGAAATCGTCTTGATATATAATTCGCCTGTTTCGGCTTTGCGTTCGTTTTTCTGTTCCCAGTTAGCGATGGCCGAAAGCAAAAGTTTTTCTACTTTCGACGCGGCTTCTTTGTTGGAGAACTTCAAAACGCCTAAGGCTCTAAACACTTCCATGCCGCGCACCAAATCTGCGACGTATCGCATTTTACGGGGCGAAGATGGAACGTTTCTCAACACGGCTAAAGAAACCTCTCTACGGCTTTCTTTTCGTTGTTCGGCTGATATTCTTTTTCTAGCACTCATTTTCTGTTGTTTTTATTTAGTTAAGCGCTCAATCTTATTTTTTCCGGTTGCCTGCATGACCACGGAAGGTGCGGGTTAGCGCAAATTCGCCCAATTTGTGGCCTACCATGTTTTCGGTTACATATACCGGGATGAACTTGTTCCCGTTGTGTACGGCGATAGTGTGCCCTACAAAATCGGGAGAGATCATAGAAGCGCGTGCCCAAGTCTTCACAACGGCTTTCTTGCCGCTCTCATTCATGGCGTTCACCTTCTTTTCTAATTTCAGATTGATATACGGACCTTTTTTTAATGATCTACTCATATTGCTTATGAATTTATTGAATCAGATTATTTTTTCTTTCTTCTTTCGATGATATACTTAGAAGAATGTTTCTTCGGAGCTCTTGTTTTCAAGCCCTTCGAATACAAACCTTTCGGCGAACGCGGGTGACCTCCCGACGCACGGCCTTCACCACCACCCATGGGGTGATCCACCGGGTTTTTGACAACCCCGCGGTTGTGAGGACGGCGGCCGAGCCAGCGCGAACGACCGGCTTTACCTGATTTTTCAAGACCATGGTCCGAATTTCCTACGCTACCAATAGTAGCCTTACATGTTGCTAAGATTTTGCGGATTTCTCCCGAAGGCATCTTAATGATTGCATAAGTGTCTTCGCGCGATACTAACTGCGCAAATGTTCCGGCCGAACGCACCATTTTGGCGCCTTGTCCCGGACGCAATTCAATGTTATGAATTACCGTACCGAGCGGTATGTTTGCCAAAGGCAGTGTGTTGCCTACTTCGGGGGCGGCGTTCGCTCCCGACATCACTGTGGTTCCAATTTCCAATCCGTTAGGAGCAAGAATATAGGTTTTTTCCCCATCGGCATAGTATAGCAACGCGATGCGTGCCGAACGGTTGGGGTCGTATTCTATAGTCTTCACAACGGCGGGAATACCATCTTTCGTTCTCTTGAAGTCGATGATACGATAACGTTTCTTGTGGCCGCCACCTATATAACCCATGGTCATCTTCCCGGTGTTGTTGCGTCCACCCGTGCGTCTCTTACCTACGACAAGAGATTTCTCCGGCGCACTTGCAGTGATATTATCAAATGTGCCGATAATCTTGTGTCTTTGCCCCGGTGTAGTGGGCTTTAATTTACGTATTGCCATTTTTACTTAGATATTGCTGAATAAATCAATAGTTTCCCCTTTCTTCAAGGTAACGATTGCTTTTTTATACGCCGAGGTGCTTCCGGTTACCACTCCCGATTTGGTGTAGCGACTGCGGTTTTTCCCGTCGTAATTAATGGTGTTTACTCTTTCAACGTGAACGTTATAGAGTTCCTCAACGGCTTTCTTTATCTCAACTTTGTTGGCATTGGGAATAACGATGAAGCCGTAACGATTCTCGAATTTTTCGGTTATCGCGGTCTGCTTTTCTGTGAATATCGGTTTTACTATAATACTCATTGTCGTTCTCCTTATGCTTTAAACAGGTTATCGATTGCAGCGACAGACGATTCCGTAAGCAAAATGCTCGCGCAATCCATTATTTTGTATGTGTTTATGTCTGAGGCTGTTACTATTTCTACTTTACCCAAATTTCGAGCCGACAAATATACGTTTTTATTTTGATTTGGCAAAACTAAAAGTAGCTTTTTATCAGCAAGTTGCAAATTTTTCGTCAATTCAACGAAACTTTTTGTCTTGGGTGCGTCAAAATTAAAGTCTTCCACTACCACGATGGCGTTATTCGAAGCTTTGAGAGAAAGAGCCGATTTACGAGCCAAAACTTTTTCTTTCTTGTTGAGCTTGAAGCCATAATAACGCGGTTGAGGACCAAATACGCGGGCGCCGCCCACGAGCACGGGCGAATTGATGTCGCCGCGACGGGCGCCGCCTCCTCCTTTTTGGCGGATGAGCTTGCGCGTGCTTCCCGAAAGTTCGCTGCGTTCTTTCGATTTGTGCGTACCTTGACGACGGTTAGCCATGTATTGTTTTACATCTAACCAGATAACGTGGTTATTAGGTTCAATTCCGAAAATGGAATCATTGAGTGTCACCTTTTTGTCCGTTACCTCTCCTTTGATATTATAAATACTTAATTCCATTTTACTTTTCGATTAAAACGATTGAACCTTTACATCCCGGCACCGAGCCCTTCAGCAAGAGAAGGTTGTGTTCGGGTATTACTTTTACCACTTGCAGGTTCTGAACGGTTACACGTTCGTTACCCATTTGTCCGGCCATGCGAGTTCCTTTGAATACTTTGGCAGGATAGGAACAGGCGCCTATTGAACCCGGCGCACGCAAACGGTTGTGCTGGCCGTGGGTGGACTGTCCTACCCCGCCAAAACCGTGACGTTTTACAACGCCCTGAAATCCTTTACCTTTCGATGTTCCGATCACGTCCACAAAAACGGCGTCGTTGAACAGGTCAACTTTGATTTCCGCTCCCGGCTTGTAATCGTCTTCAAATCCCTTGAACTCGGCCAAGTGTCTCTTAGGGGTTACGCCTGCTTTCGCACAATGTCCCTGTTCCGGCTTGGTCGTATGTTTATCTTTTTTGTCCATAAAACCAAGTTGAAGAGAATTGTAACCGTCTTTTTCAACGGTTTTCACCTGAGTAACCACGCAAGGACCTGCTTCAATAACAGTGCATGGAATATTTTTCCCCTCGGCACTGAAAACGGATGTCATTCCGATTTTTTTTCCAATTAATCCCGGCATTTCTGAATTTGTTTTAAACAACCTATACCGAACCTTTAACGGGGTTTGGCAGCGGGTTGTGAATGAATAAATTTATTTTCGTTTAGATGACTGTTGTCCAAAAATCTTCCTTTCGAAGGATTTTATGGCTTTTCGTCACACTTTTATTTCTACTTCCACGCCACTGGGCAATTCGAGCTTCATGAGCGCGTCAACGGTTTTCGCTGTCGAGCTGTAAATGTCGATAAGACGTTTGAACGAAGATAGTTCGAATTGTTCGCGCGACTTTTTGTTTACGAAAGTTGAGCGGTTCACAGTAAATATACGTTTGTGCGTTGGCAGGGGTATCGGCCCGCTAACCACTGCACCCGTAGCTTTTACGGTTTTTACGATTTTTTCGGCCGATTTGTCAACCAGGCTATAATCGTACGACTTCAGTTTGATTCTGATTTTTTGGCTCATAAATGTATTTTGTAATGATTGTTATTTTATCAAATCTACGCGGCCTTTCACTTCGGTCAGTACCTGACGTGCAATAGACGGCGAAAGTTCTTCGTAATGCGAGAAAGTCATGGTTGACGTTGCACGGCCTGAAGTGATTGTACGCAAGGCTGTTACGTAACCAAACATTTCCGAGAGGGGCACTTTCGCTTTCACGATGCGAGCTCCCGATCGGTTCGATTCCATACCTTCCACCTGTCCGCGGCGTTTGTTCAAGTCGGAAATCACATCACCCATACTTTCTTCCGGAGTTACAACTTCTACTTTCATGATGGGTTCCTGCAATACGGGACCCGCTTTTTCCGAGGCGTTTTTGAAAGCCTGAATGGCGCAAATCTCAAAAGAAAGCTGGTCGGAATCCACCGGGTGGTACGAACCGTCGATAACGGTTACTTTCAACTTATCCAAGGCGTATCCGGCAAGCACACCGTTCTTCATGGCGCGTTGGAACCCTTTTTGAATCGACGGGATGTACTCCTTCGGAATATTACCGCCCTTCACTTCGTCGATAAATTGCAAATCGCCTTCGAAATCTTTGTCGGCAGGTTCTACGCGAACGATGATATCGGCAAATTTACCGCGACCACCGGTCTGTTTTTTATACACTTCGCGCAACTCAACCGGTTTGGTGATGGCTTCCTTGTAAGAAACCTGAGGACGGCCCTGATTGGCCTCTACCTTGAACTCGCGTTTCAGACGGTCGATAATGATTTCCAAGTGCAACTCGCCCATACCCGAAATAATGGTCTGGCCGGAATCTTCGTCGGTTTTAACGGTGAAGGTAGGATCTTCCTCCGCCAATTTTGCCAGTCCGTTGGACAGTTTATCCAAATCTTTCTGGGTCTTGGGTTCTATAGCGATTCCGATAACGGGATCGGGAAAATCCATGGATTCGAGCACAATGGGGTGATCTTCATCACAAAGCGTGTCGCCCGTGCGGATATCCTTGAACCCTACTCCGGCGCCAATATCGCCGCAACCGATAAATTCTTTCGGATTCTGTTTGTTGGAGTGCATTTGGAATAGACGCGAAATGCGTTCTTTCTTGTCCGACCGACTGTTGTAAACGTAAGAACCGGCTTCGAGCTCGCCCGAATATACGCGGAAGAAGCAGAGGCGACCTACATAAGGGTCGGTTGCTATCTTAAACGCCAAGGCGCACATCGGTTCGCTTGGGTCGGGGTGGCGTACCACCACTTTTTCGGGGTCGCGGGGATCGGTACCTTCAATCGATTCCGTATCGGAGGGGCTTGGCAAATATGCGCAAACCGCATCGAGAAGAGGTTGAACGCCTTTATTTTTGAACGATGAACCGCAAATCATCGGATTGATCGCCATCGACAAGGTTCCTTTACGGATTGCGCGATGGATTTCTTCTTCCGTAATGCTTGACGGATCTTCGAAAAATTTTTCCATCACTTCGTCATCGCACTCAGCAACAATCTCAAGCATTTTTTCACGCCATTCGGTTGCTTCATCAAGCATATCGGCGGGGATGTCGGTTACGTCGTAATCGGCGCCCATGGTTTCATCGTGCCAATACAGCGCTTTCATCCGCACCAGGTCTATGATACCTTTAAAATTCTCCTCAGCGCCGATAGGAAGTTGAATCGGACAAGGTGTAGCGCCAAGCATTTCCTTGATCTGGCGAACAACTTCCAAGAAGTTGGCGCCCGAACGGTCCATTTTATTGACGTACCCGATACGCGGAACACGGTATTTATCGGCTTGCCGCCACACCGTTTCCGACTGCGGCTCTACGCCGCCAACGGCATCGAATGTAGCGACAGCTCCGTCGAGAACGCGCAACGAGCGTTCCACCTCAACGGTAAAGTCAACGTGCCCCGGAGTGTCTATCAAATTAATTTTATATGTTTTGTCATTGTATTTCCAGCTCGTGGTAGTAGCGGCCGAGGTAATGGTAATACCGCGTTCCTGCTCCTGTTCCATCCAGTCCATGGTGGCTGCGCCATCGTGCACCTCTCCAATTTTATGCGTCAATCCCGTATAAAAAAGGATGCGTTCCGACGTGGTTGTTTTACCGGCGTCGATGTGCGCCATGATACCTATGTTACGAGTGAAAACTAATGCTTCTTTTGAACCTTTTGCCATCTCTTTTTTACCTTATTTTCCTTATTTAAAATCTAAAGTGGGCGAAAGCTCGGTTAGCTTCGGCCATTCTGTGCATGTCTTCTTTTCTTTTAAACGAACCGCCCTGGCTGTTATAAGCGTCCACAATTTCGGCGGCGAGCTTATCGGCCATGGTTTTCCCTCCTCTTTTGCGAGAATAGAGAATCAAATTTTTCATTGAAATGGATTCTTTGCGGTCGGGGCGAATTTCGGTAGGAACTTGGAACGTGGCGCCCCCCACGCGACGCGATTTCACCTCAACTTGCGGTGTTATATTGTCTAAAGCGGCTTTCCAGATTTCGAGAGCCGATTTTTCATCATTAGGCAGTTTAGCCTTTACAGTGTCCAATGCAGAGTAAAAAATATCGTACGAGATACTTTTTTTACCGTCATACATCAAGTGGTTAACAAATTTTGTTACCCTTACATCACCAAAGACCGGATCGGGAAGTACCTGTCTTTTTTTAGGTTTTGTCTTTCTCATTGTTTTTTAAAATTTTGTGTTGCGTTTGGTTGCTTTTTTCTTTTGTCTTCAACGATTCCTCCGAATCATTTACTCAACCTTAAAAGTAGCTTAATCCAAAAATTTCAACAGTTTTTTTTCAAATTTAAATTTAGTCATTTAAAATCCTGAATCCAAGGCGGATTATTTTTTCTTTGCTCCGTCTTTAGCTGCCGCCGCACCCGCTTTAGGACGTTTCGCTCCGTATTTGGAACGACGTTGCGTGCGGCCGTTTACTCCGGCGGTATCCAATGTACCGCGCACAATGTGGTAACGAACACCCGGCAAGTCTTTTACACGACCGCCACGCACCAAAACGATGGAGTGTTCCTGCAAATTGTGCCCTTCGCCCGGAATGTAAGCATTCACTTCTTTCGAGTTTGTCAAACGCACACGAGCCACTTTACGCATCGCCGAATTAGGCTTCTTGGGCGTGGTGGTGTAAACCCTCACGCATACTCCGCGACGTTGCGGACAAGAATCCAATGCCGGCGATTTGCTTTTGTCGGTCAACTCTGCACGCCCTTTTCTTACTAATTGTTGAATTGTAGGCATTTTCTACTCTCTTTTAAACTTATTTTTTATCGTTATTCTTTTGTTTTCATACATTCAAACCACAAAGATAATCGGCAGATAATCAATTTATTACCCTTAAAACCCGTTTATTTTGGGGCTAAAAACGGCACAAAATTACAAATAATCAACAAGGTATGCAAGCATTTTCACGATAATTTTTTAAAGAAAATGATTGTTGAAACCGTTTGAAAAACGAACCGGAAAAACGATTGCTCGCCTTTCCGGTTCAATATCACTGTTTTTAGGACGGTTATTTGTCCGGCTTTACACCTTTGAAATTGCAGTATTCTCTCAATATTTTTAGACAAATCCGGTTTCTCAAAGAGTTTTGACCGGATTGTTGATCGGAGAAAAAAACGGCAAGTGAAAATAACCAATGAGGAACTTTTTCAATATATTTATACCAAAATAATAAATAGGCTATCCAAGAACGATCTCCTAACAATTGGGCGGCATTTTCCGACATGCGATACATTGCAAGCGTTTCGGGAAACAGCAAATATGATTCATATTTTTGATTTTGTTTTTGTTTTTTGAAAAATAATTCTGCTTCACACAAGAAATCATCATCTCTGCATTGCAAAGCCAAATGTAATAATTCAAGATAACCGCCCAAATAAACTAAAAAGCGAATGTCGGATGCTACATTATATTTTTCCAAATACACTTTTTGGATTTCAAAAAGTCCTTTCAAAAAACAATATTTTCTTTTTATATCTATTTGAAAACTGACACTATTAGGTATGATTCTATAAACAGCAGTAGTTTCTTTCAAAAAATATACTTGTGAGATTTGAAACATATCCAACAAGTAAACGAATGATTCGTCCACATAATTTTTTTTTTCATAATGAAAATTGACAGGACTGAATTTACTGCGATACACCCAGGTAGCAGGTGCACAAAATCCTTTTTTTATTAAATGATCGATAAAGCCATAATTTGAGTTAATTTTATTTTTTAATACTGCTCTTTCAAAGCATTTTTTGTTTTCGTAATATTTGTCTGTGTCTGTAAAAATCAATCCATATTCTTTGTTGTTTTCTAAAAAATCAACTTGTTTTTGCAGTTTATTGTTATCCGTCCAATAGTCATCGCCGGAACATTGAGCAATATATTCGCCTCTGCATAAACTCAATACATTCAAATAATTACCCATAACTCCTTTATTAGAATCTTGCAGCAACAATTTTATTTTTTCAGGATACTGTTTCTGATAATCAATGCAAATCTGACGTGTATTGTCTGTTCCGCAATCTTCGGCAACAATCAACTCCCAATCAAATTTACAGGCCTGTTGCAAAATACTGTCAAGCGTTTGATGTATATATTTTTCCTGATTGTAAGTTATAACAATGACACTCACAAATGGATTTTTCACTATTCTTTCGGATTCTATTATCATTTCCAATTATTTACTGTTTGAATTACTTGTTCTGTTTCTCCTCCCGTCATCACCGGACTCATTGGCAAGGATTACACAAAGAAAATTTACGTCAAATATCCTTTCAGATAAGGTATCGAAAAATCGAGTTTGCCGTAAGCGGGCGAATAAATCAGTTCTGTTTCCAACAATCGTTGTCGATATTGCTGAACGTAACCTTGCGAAATGGCCAAACGAAGGATTGAATGGATTGTATTGATTCATCCTTTATTACTTTTTGTTACTTTTATTTCTTTTATTATCTACCGCAAAGATACGAATGTTTTTAGATTGCACAAATAAAAGTGCGATTTTCAATATATTTTGCACTTATTTTTGTGCATTTCATCGTTTTACTCAAATATGCTACTGTATGATTGATTTTAACGGCATCCCCGAAAGAAAGTCGCGTATGTAAATATGCTCAACGCCCTCGTATGTATTTTCAAAAGAGCGCTCTCCTGAAACTACTATTTTGGGGTAGTTATCTTTGATTTTCAGAAGACTGCCACATTCTCGGTCAATCGTTGCCTGTTGCGACAATTCGATTGTTACTTGCACATAAAGCGTTTCACCGTTTTTGCTGCAAATAAAATCAATTTCTTCGGGCGGTAAAGTTCCTACTTTTACATCGTAACCGCAATACAGCAAATGGTTCAGCACTACATTTTCCAACCGTCTGGCACGGTCTTGCGGTTTGTAGCCCGCTATCACATTGCGTATTCCGAGATT
>JAISUH010000096.1 GCA_031272205.1 Dysgonamonadaceae bacterium
TAGGCGGTCAGGACTGTCATTCCCGCGCAGGCGTTTCTTTCTGTCATTCCCGCGCAGGCGGGAATCCCAAGATGGAGGCTCTAAAAAGGGGATCCCCGCCTACGCGGGGATGACATGACAAAACCTCATTTCCACCTAATTTTCCCAACTGAACAACCTCAGTAGCAGTGAAATGCACAACACACAACCAACCTCATTACCTCATTTTATAGTTTAATGACAAACCATGATTTTAATACGATTTTTTTATTCTTTATACCACGAAGGCAAAAAAGGCAACAAAGTGTGTTTCCTTACTTGCCTTTGTTGCCTTTGTGGTTGAATTCTGTTTGTCAGAGTCTCTAACAGGGGATCCCCGCCTTCGCGGGGATGTCAGCACGGCTCTTGCCTTGCAGCAAGCGAAGACGCTTGCTTTTACCGGCGTCGTAGTGTGGACACTACGACGAGCCGAGAGGAAAAGTTGTTTCTGCAAAATCAAATAAGTTTGTTTTTACAATCAACTTTCATTTTTTTCAACTTTCATTTTTTCAATTTTCAATTTTCAATTTTCAATTTATTTTTACTACCTTTGCAGTCAAATTGAACAAATAAATTAAAAAAATAAACATTATGAATCTTATACAGAGTTTAGTTGCCCGCGCGCAGGCAAACCGGAAACGGATAGTTCTGCCGGAGGGAAACGAAGAAAGAACCATGAAAGCAGCCGATCGTCTGCTCGCCGATAAGGTCGCCGACATTATCTTGATTGGTAATCCTGCGGAAATAAAGGATTTAGCCTCGAAATTCGGACTGAAAAATATTGATCAGGCAACGATTATCGATCCTGTTGCCAACGCAAAGAAAGAAGTTTATGCCAATTTGCTGTACGAACTTCGCAAAAACAAGGGAATGACAATCGAGCAGGCGCTGAAACTCGCAGAAGATCCGCTCTATTTGGGCTGTTTGCTGATTAAAAACGGCGATGCCGACGGCGAAATTGCCGGAGCGAGGAATACAACAGGCGATGTGTTGCGTCCGGCTCTGCAAATCATCAAAACTTTACCCGGAATCAGCGTTGTATCGGGCGCTTTCCTGATGTTTGTTCAGGATGCAAAATATGGCGACGACGGTATTTTAGTCTTTGCCGATTGTGCTGTTATGCCAAATCCTTCGGCTAAGGAACTTGCTGAAATAGCGGTAGTTACGGCTAAAACAGCCCGCGCTCTCGTTGGAGCGGAACCCCGTGTCGCTATGCTCAGTTTTTCGACCAAAGGCAGCGCCAAACACGAACTTGTGGATAAGGTTGTGGAAGCCACCCGTTTGGCGAAAGAGTTGAATCCGGATTTGCAAATCGACGGCGAACTGCAGGCAGATGCGGCATTAGTGCCTTCGGTAGGACAGAGCAAGGCTCCGGGCAGCGCAGTTGCAGGAAAAGCCAATGTGCTTGTGTTCCCAAACCTCGAATGTGGCAATATTTCCTACAAATTGGTGCAGCGTCTGGGCAATGCCGAGGCTGTAGGGCCTATTTTGCAGGGAATGGCGGCTCCGGTCAACGACCTTTCGCGAGGCTGTTCGGTCGATGATATTTACAAAATGGTGGCAATTTGCGCCAATCAGGCGATTGGATAAACAAAAAATAATAATATGTCAGAAATTAGAGAACCAATAGAGGCTTTCGGATTATTTTCGAAAGACAGGAAAAAATCTCTTTTCTCGATAATCGGAGTTGTCGGTGCGGGAAAAGAGGGTAGAAACATCATCCGTCTCGCTGCTACGGCGGGATTGGAAGTAGTTTTTATCGAAGTTAACCAAGACAGGATAAATTATGCGTACGACCGCATCAGCAGAGGGCTCGACAGCAGAATAGAGAACTGGGGATTAACCCCCGGCGAAAAGAAAACTATCCTCGGCAGAATCAAGGGATCTTTGGATTATAACGACTTGAAACACTGCGACTTTGTGATCGAGTGCGTGCGTTACGATAAAGAAACCGGCGAACGGGATACCTATCTTCGTCAAAACGCATTCAAAGAGATTGAAAATGTGGTATCGCCGGAGGCAATTATCGCAACAAACTCTACTACGGTGATTATCAGTGAATTAGCATCGGTTTTGAGATATAAGGAACGTTGCATCAGCCTGCATTTTCCGGTGGCTCATCCCGAAGCACGCCTGATTGAGGTAGTTAAGGGCTATTACACTTCCAATGAGGTTTATCAGAAAGTTATGCTGTTTGCAAAACTGATAAAATGCGAAACTATCGACGTGAGCGAAAGCAACGGCTTGGTCAGTATGCGCTTGATAGTTGTTTTGCTGAACGAAGCCTGCCAGATGTTGATGGAAAAAACGGCTCGTATGGAAGATATAAACCGCTTAATGGTAGTCAGATACGGAATGAGAATCGGGATTTTCCAGATTGCCGATACCATCGGAATCGAGAAATTGGTTTGCCTGATGGAAGATATGTTCAACGAATATGGCGACATCAAATACAAACCAAATCCGGTGCTTTGGCGGCTTTATCGCACCAAACAACTCGGAGTGCCGACGGGCAAAGGCTTTTTTATTTACGACGACGAAGAGTTGGTTTGCCCAAACCCTTTTTTA
This sequence comes from Dysgonamonadaceae bacterium, assembly GCA_031272205.1. GTDB lineage: Bacteria > Bacteroidota > Bacteroidia > Bacteroidales > Dysgonomonadaceae > JAISUH01. Next base: position 2,587 of record JAISUH010000096.1, read on the forward strand.
CAAAATTAACCACAATTAAATCATGAAGATATTAGTATTAAATTGCGGCAGTTCGTCCATAAAATACAAACTTATGGATATGCAAACACGAGAAATCCTTGCTCAGGGCGGGATTGAAAAAATCGGGCTGAAAGGTTCATTTTTAAAGACAACTTTGCCGAATGGCGACAAAGTGATACTCGAAGGCGAGATTCTCGAACATCAAACCGGCATCGAATATATTCTTGGGGTGATAACAAGTCCCAAATACGGATGTATAAAGTCGTTGAACGAGATTGATGCAGTCGGGCACAGAGTGGTTCACGGAGGCGAAAAATTCAATTCCAGCGTACTGATTACCGATGAGGTGATTCAGAAAACTGTGGAATGTATCGACCTCGCGCCGCTGCATAATCCACCCAACCTGAGCGGCATCAACGCGGTGAAGGAATTATTGCCCAAAGTGCCTCAGGTAGCGGTTTTCGACACGGCGTTCCATCAAACTATGCCCGATTATGCGTATTTGTACGGGCTTCCTTATTCGCTTTACGAAAAATATGCCATTCGTCGCTACGGATTTCACGGAACAAGCCATAGGTATGTGTCGCAACGCGCTTGCGATTTTCTCGGATTACCGTTCGAAAAACAGAAAATCGTTACTTGTCACATTGGCAATGGCGGATCTATAACAGCGATTGCCGGAGGAAAATCGGTTGACACCTCAATGGGAATGACGCCTGTGGAAGGTTTGTTGATGGGAACCCGATCGGGCGATGTTGACGCCGGAGTTTTGACGTTCATTATGGAAAAAGAAAATATCGGTTCGCAGGCTATTTCAACGATAGTGAACAAATACAGCGGAGTTTTGGGCGTGTCGGGCGTTTCGTCGGATATGCGCGAACTCGAGGCTGCGATTAAAGCCGGCGACGAGCGATCGGAACTTGCTTTGAAGATGTATAATTACCGTATTAAGAAGTATGTCGGCGCGTATGCGGCTGCTTTGGGCGGTATCGATGTGCTTGTTTTTACCGGCGGGGTAGGCGAGAACCAGTGGACAACCCGTGAGGCTGTGTGTGAAAATATGGAATTTATGGGTGTTGTGCTGGATTTCGAGAAAAATAAAACGATTCGGAGCGAAGAAGCCGTTATCAGCGCACCCGAATCGCGAGTAAATGTGGTTGTGATACCAACCGATGAAGAATTTATGATCGCAAAGGATACGGAAAATATACT
>JAISUH010000013.1 GCA_031272205.1 Dysgonamonadaceae bacterium
CCCTCGCGGGTGATAAAGCTCTTTTCCCGCAGCGTTTGCAGCGAATATGTCCGGCCGTAATGCTTGGCTATCATCCGCAGACAGGACGGGCCGCAGTCCATCGCATCGAGCTGGGGGTAATGGGGGAAGGGTTTGGGCATGCTATATTGTGTTATAAACAGTTGTCATTTTATTAAAAAACAGTTCCAAATTGTATTTTTCGAGATAGCGTTTTCTGGCATTTTCTCCCAAAGTTTTTGCAAAAGATGGATTATCAAGCAAATAAATAATCTTTTCGGACAGCACTTTAACGTTTGACTGTCGCAGCCCTTTTACCGTTACGAGCGGAACCTTCAATCCGGAAACCCCGTCCTCAATCAACTCGTCCAAACCGCTTGTTTTGGTTGCTACAAGCGGCAAAGCAAACATCATCATTTCAAGCGCTACAAGGCCAAATTCTTCGTGCAGCGAACAAATCACGCCTATGTCAGCAAGGCTGTAAAATTCGTAAAGCCGCGTTCTATCGAGTTTTCCGGTAAAACTGATTTTCGACCAGTACGGGGCGGCTCTTTCGGCCATGTCTATGATTCCACCGGTGCCGGCAATAAAAAGCCTCGCTTCCGGATATTTCAACAAAACCCGTTTAAAAGCTTCTATCAGAAAGCGAAGGCCTTTCTCTTCATCCAAACGTCCGGCAAAAAAGACAATTTTTTCATTTTCGCCGATAAGGTATTTTTTCCTTAACGCCGTTTTTTCCTGCTGCGATACGGGAAAATAACTGTCTTTCAAAGCATTGTTGATGATTTCATAATTTTGTTTACCGATTCCGCCCAAGCGCTTGAACGTGCGAAGCGTATGCCCGGCGATAAACACTACACGGTCTGCCGTATTGACAAGTTTGAAATCCTCTTTTATGCGTTTTAAAATACGCTTTTCATTCAATTTGTTTAATGACAGCGTTTTAATCCTGTTGAAATCGCCCAAAAGTTCGAAACTCCAATCGGTGTAATGCACCACAAGCAGAATCCGGCCGTGAAATTCTTTTTTCAGATGCCGCGCCAACGATTCGCCTCCCATAAAATTAAACTGAAAAACATATTCGGTATCAGATTGATATGGGATAAGCGCTCTCAACAGGAAGGCCACATTACGGTCGTAAAAATCTCCGTTCAGGGACTGTTTTCGGGTTTTTGTGCGGGAAGCGACCGCGGGATACGGGATTGAAATCTGCCGGTAACCCTCTTTTTCTTCTATTGTCGCTTCCCGGCCTCCGGAATAAAGACGTATCAATCCAAAATCCAAATCGCTGTTTTTTAGCAACGTAACAAGTGTTTTGATATAGGTCCCTATTCCGTAAGCTGCGGCTCGGCTGTTCCTTGTGAAAATAAAGATTTTACGCTTTTTCATCGTTCAAAAATTTGCTAATTTCAGTCCTGCGCCGGTAAATCCGTTATTTTCGATGCCGATATGCCGAAATTCGCTGAAAAGCTTTTTTTCAGTCCATTTAATTCCGGCAACAAGATGCGAAACCGGATTGTAAAAATCCGAAATCGAATCGTTATCCGTTATTGTTTTGCTTAAAATTTCGGACAGCAGTGTTCCGTCCGTTCCTTTAATTTCGTTGAAATACAGTGTTTTAATCAGGTCGTTGCAATAATCGTCCGAAAAAAAAGGATTCTCTGTCCGTCGATTTTGCCGCCTGCCGATGACATAAGCAGCAACACCTGCAAGGCCTGTTTCGAGTGAACAGTCTGTAATTCGGCGTACGTCCCATTCGGCAATTCGGCGGTCTAAATCTTCGAAAACTCTGTCCGGATCGGCTTTTACAAAACCTGAACGGAGCAGGTATTCGATGCCCCAGCCGATGCCGCACAGCCCGTTGCTAAACCAAAGCGGCGTTTCGCGGCTTATTTCGTCCAAAACTTCGTCAAGCAGACAGTCGGCAAAGCGGGCGTAAAGTTTGTCGTCCGTTGTGCGGCTGTAATGATAGAAAAACAGGGTTATCCCCATTTTCCCGTCCAAGAGGCCGGGGCTGTCGGAGCCACTGGCGTAAAGCATCAGGTAGCGGGCGAGGCGGGGGAGAATGGAGTTCGAAGTCATTATAAATCAATAAATTAACTCGAAAATCAATGTTTCTTATTTTTTCAATAACTCTTCTACTTTCTCCCGCATTTTCTCGTTACCGGGGTAGTCGGTAAATTTTTCTTTCATGTTCCCTGCTTTATCGTAGATAACATAAGAAGGGATTCCGCTAAAACCGAAATGATCCATAATGCTTTCCCATTCCTCTCCGTTCAGATAGTAATGTTCGTCTCCTATTCCATTTATCATTGAATTCCAGAGCTTATCCGGTGATGAAGGATTTGTGAGGTAGATGAAAACAACATCCCTGTCTATCAGTTGCGGTTTAATTTTCCGCATCTCTTTCATGGCATTCAGACAGGGGCCGCACCACGTAGCCCAGAAATCGACTAATACCACTTTGCCTTTGTATTTCGCCACAATGGCGTCTATCAGTTTACCGGGGGCGGCGGCGGGCGTTTCGTTGATGATCGGCACTCCTTTCTTTTCCGCCCATTTTTTAATGTCTTCGTTCTTTCTCAAAAGAATTTTTTCTATTTCATTCCCTTTAAAATAGAAGTTGATGTTCTCTTTTTGTTTTTCGGATAACGGCATACAGTCATCTTCAAATTGTTTAACGTATGCGTTGGATACCAGCATGTCATAAAAAATGCCTTCGTCAAACCCAACGAGTTCCGATAAAATGAATTTCACATCTGCTAACCATACATTTATCCTGTGATCCCCTATTTTCGGAATGTCGAGCGTAGGGTCTTCGAGTATTGTTTGTATGGATGAATAATACGGGCCGTATAAATTGAGGGGGGAATTTAAGTCGAAGTGTTTCATAAAAACATAATACGACTTGTCGGGCTGTTTAATGTTAATCCGGAAAGTGTCCTCTTTTTTCCCCGTCATCTGATATAACTGGGACATCACTTGAGGATAATTCAGAAAATCCTGTATAAACTGGCTTTTAAATTCATGGATTAAATAGGCTTTCCCCCGTTCGCTCATACCGCTATCTTTTTCTGCGAAGGCGAGCCTGCTTCCTAACCTGTATTTAAAGGCATAAGGGAGATACGATACCGGATTGTCAATGAATTTTTTTACGCTGTCTCTGTTGATTGGTTTCATTTGTTCGGCATGATAACGCCACATTTCCCCTCTGACAGAATCAATGTGGTAAAAGTCATCGGGAAAAAGGCAAGGTTTTGCGTCTATGTTATATTCCTCGTCGCTTAACGTAATGTTTATTTTTGTTTCTTTGCCGTCCACGAGCGTAACGAAACAACTTAAAAACAAGGAATCAAAGCTTATGGCACCGAGTGTTGGGGTTGTTTCTATCGGGATGTCAAATGCAAAGCAACCATCATCGTTCAGGGTTCCCTGATAGTTAAAAATCTTTGCGGATACGGGACAGGGAACATAAAGCGTAACGGGGGATGGTTCCGCGCTGTTCTCAGGTTCGTAACCGATTACCCTTCCCGATATTTTAGCGTTCCCCAACACAATTTTCGGATTCGGGAGCTTGTTTTTATCTTCGCAGGAAGATAAAAAAAGGCAGGTGTACAAACCGATGCAAATAATTAATCCTGTTTTTTTAAACATAATGATAAAGTTTTATTTCTACATATAAGTACTGCCACGAGCAAGTGTTTTTCAAGTCATGCAAATTTTCTGAACCCACGCCGAAGACAGGCTTTCGGCGTGGATTGGGCTTATGCCAAAATTTAGAGTTTCTATTCTAATTCTGTTCACTCAAAAAACTTTATTCAAATTGGATCACAATTTACCAACAATTTACGACGGCATCAGAACAATGAAGTGCCCCTGCCATATAAGAAAAACAATGCCCGAAAAACATATCACCATAATCGGTAAAATAACAAACATCACAAGACTTTTTCCCTTTGCAAGCTACTTCTCTTTTTTTGGGACCAAATTCGGAGTCGTAACCTCCGTCATCATAGCCGCTACCTCCACCGTAGCCCCCGTCATCGTAGTCGTAACCTCCGAATATCATTTTCATCTCGCCATCGCTCAATGTATCGGACAGCGTTTTCAAAGTAATTTTGTCAAGTTTTTTCATAGGACAAAAATAATTTAAATAATTAGTAAATCAGTTATTTATCTCAAATTTAGTTGCTTTTCAGCAAAAACCGGCCGTTTTTTTTGCCCGTATCCCGCAACACGAGGAAACGTTTTACTCGTAATTAACATCCAAATCGGTGAAATACCGCAGATGTCCAAGCCGGTATTCCCCTTTGGGAACTACTTTTTACCAATCACCTGATCCAACACCTCTTTCAACTGCGTTATCTGGCTTGGGCGGGGCAGGTTGGCATCCAAAATATCACCGTTCTTATTCAGGATCAGGTAGCGTGGGACAGCGACCGATTTTCCCTCGTATAACGCAGAGCTTATGTAATTCACGAGCGGTTTCGATGCCCTGATGTGGTAGCCGTCCAAGCTGTGGAAGTCTATTTGTTTCCGCCAGGTCTTCTCCTCACGGTCTTCGTCGATGGATATATATACCGTCTGTATGTTTCCATAGCCCGCCAACAATTCGTGGAGCTGCCCATTGTATTTGAACTGCGCCAAACATGGGGAACACCAGCTCGCCCACAAATCAATATATACGTATCCGCCTTTCAATTCATGGGTCTGCGCCAGATCTCGGAAGGAACTGATGGCTTTGTCGTCGAGGAAGATAGCCTTTGC
>JAISUH010000038.1 GCA_031272205.1 Dysgonamonadaceae bacterium
CCCGCTCTTTGTGGATGAATGTCCTGTATGAAAAGTTCATGAAAAAAAATATCTCATAATGGAAAACTTACGAAAAATTTGATCTGATGGAAGCGGTAAATATCACAAATTTAAAGAAAACATACAACAATATTGCGGCAGTAGATATACCTCGGCTAAACATTAATCGGGGTGAAGTGGTGGGCATTGTAGGGAATAATGGCGCAGGCAAGACCACGTTACTTCGCTTATGTTTGGATTTAATTAAAGCTACCCAAGGACAGGTAAGTTTAAACGGATTTGTGGTTTCGAACGACGACAGCTGGAAAAAAATAACAGGTTCTTATTTGGATACCAACTTTTTGATGGAATTTTTATCTGCAAAAGAATTTCTGTATTTTATAGGGGATGTATATCGCATATCGAAGGCCAAAATCGATGAGAGGAAGATCCTTTTCGAAAAATTCATGACGGACGAAATTATAGGGAATAACAAATTTATTCATGAACTATCATCGGGCAATAAACAAAAAGTTGGAGTTATCTCGGCAATGATAATTTATCCGGAGATCCTGATTTTAGACGAACCGTTCAATTTTTTAGATCCATCCTCTCAATTTGAATTAAAAAAACTCTTGAAAGAATTAAATACGAAAAACAAAACAACAATCATTGTTTCCAGTCATAACATAGAACATATAATTGATTTATCAACAAGAATTGTTTTGATGGAAAAAGGGCTTATAATCAAAGATATGGGAAATGAAATTGATCAAAGAACAGCAAGAGCTGAATTAGAAAAATATTTTATGACAATCTAATGCCGACAGGGTGTATTTCCTGAATCAAGCTCTTTAAGAAGTACGAAAAAAGGGTCTCGTTTTTTCTCGCTTTCAACTATTTCCCGCTCAAAATCCGGTTTATTTCGTCTATCAATAAGGGGAAAGCGGGATAGGTCATGTTGTGGCCGTAACCTTGCAATTCGAGCAGGCGGGTTTGTTGGTGTCCGGCAAGCTTCATCATGCGGGCAAGATAGGCATTTTCTTCGTAGCGTCCCAGCATTTCCCGTTCGCGGTCGCCGGTTATCAGCAACAAGGGGGCAGCGGTAGCGCGGACGTGGTACAGCGGAGCATATTCATCTACAACGGGTTGCGTGTCTTTTATACCCCGTTCTTTGCGGATGTTGAAATGGGTGATGGTTTGTGCGCTGAGCGGTATCAGTCCCGCAATGCTGTCGGCATCGATACGGTACTTGGCAAGCCATTTTTTATCCAGGCCCACCATACAGGTGAGGTAGCCACCGGCCGAATGTCCTGAAACGAAAATTTCGGATCGTGCACCGCCGTATTTGCCGATGTTGTTGAACACCCAGGCGACGGCCGCCGCGGCGTCTTCGATATAAGCCGGCTCTTTTACCGCCGGATTGAGGCGATAGTTCACGCCTACAATACACAAGCCTTTGTTTTTCAGCGCTTCGGGAATCTCTTTTTGTCCGCCCGTCAATCCGCCGCCGTGGAACCACACAACGGTTGCAAAATCTTTTTTTCCTTCGGGATAATAAATGTCGAGCACGCAACGTTTGCGGATGTAATCGTCGGATTGGCGGATGTTTTCGGCGTAATAGGGAATATCGGATACGAAAACGTATTTGGATTCCTGTGCAGCCAACGGGAATAAGAAAAACAAAAAAAGCGAGATGCAGGTGTTTCTTTTCATTTTGATGGAGTTGTTTGATTGTTTGTTCATTATTTGGCGCTATTTTACGCCTTTCTTCATTCGATAATACAAATACTGCCAGATCGTTGGCGAATACCATAACCGGCTTTTGCTGCCTTCTTTTTTTTGGACGCTGATTGTGCCGTCGAAATATTCGCCGATTGCTGTGTTCAATAATTTCAATCCTTCCGATAGCTGTAGAGCCGAATAAGTGGCATAATTGTCTTGCGGCGTGATGGATACGTTGCGTTGGTGGATGATTCCGCCCGTATCGATTCCCTCGTCGATGAAATGCACCGTTACGCCCACATTTTGGGGTTCGCTGTTGGCTAAAGCCCAATAGGCGCAGGCATTGCCCCTATATTCGGGCGTTATGCCTGTATGGAGGTTGATGAATTTGCAGTTTACGGACGAGAGCGTCTCTTTCGAAAAGATACTTGTGCTTACAACAACCACCAAATCGGGATTTGTTTCTTGGAGGAATTTGATGACTCCGGGCGAGTTTACGGATGCTGTCCTTCTCATTTTTTCTTTCGGAATCCTATTGAAATTTAATGCGTTTTCTTTGATAATTTCGGTACAGCGTTTCTTCGATTTCGAGATGAGGCGTTTGGCGATGAGTTTCGTAAACAAGACCTGTCCGATGGTGGCGAACAATCCCAGTCTTCTGATTCTTCTTTTCAGAAGAGATTTCACCTTTTCCTGATCTTCAAGGACAACGGTCTCGATATCGTATTGGCTGCTGATAGAGTTATAAATGGCATGAGCCGTACTGCTGTTGCGGGTGAAGAGCACTATTTTGTTTTTATCGTTGCGAATCATGATTTATCTCCTCAAATTAAAAATTGTCCGGTTCTGTTTTCAATGCGGTTGCCGCAACGGATTGAAAATCTTTGTCGAAATGAGCAAGCAGCGTTTCCACCATGCGCGTGTGGAAAAGCGTGTAGAGCTTCGAAGACACGTGACGGCGGTCTTTGCGTTTGAGCAGACCAAAGCGCAGCTCGTTTTCGTCCACCCATATTTGGGGTTTGAACCATGCCTCGTTTTTCCACAGCATGGCCGAAAGTGTGAGGCGGCCGTCGTCGGTGCGTGTCCATTTGTCGATTTGTTTGTTATCGATAGCGTTGTAAATAGCATCGAGCAGCGCCGAAGGGTCGCGGGTTTGTATGATAATTGCCATAAGCGTTGAATGGAAGATTATGAATGACTTTGCCGGTAACTATCTATGGCTTCTTTAACGCTGCCATGCAGCAACAACAGGTTTTTGGCCTGTTCGTAAGGCAGACCAAGCTCATCGATGATCATGCGCGTACCGCGATCCACCAATTTTTGGTTGGTCAATTGCATATTCACCATCCGGTTGCCTTTCACGCGGCCGAGTTTAATCATCGTAACGGTGGAAATCATGTTCAGCACCAATTTTTGGGCAGTGCCCGATTTCATGCGCGTGCTGCCCGTTACAAATTCGGGGCCGACGATGGGTTCTATTTTAATCTCAGCCTCGGCGGCCACCGGCGAGTCGGGATTGCAGCTGATTGCCCCCGTGAGGATACCGTTTTCGCGTGCGCGGCGCAAAGCCCCGATTACGTAAGGCGTCGTACCCGATGCGGCGATGCCCACCAGCGTATCGTTTTTGTTGATGCAGTAAGCTAATAGCTCTTCCCAAGCCCTGTCGGGGTTGTCTTCGGCCGCCTCCACCGGATTCCGCAAGGCTTTATCACCTCCGGCGATTAATCCGATGACGTAAGTATTCGGCATACCGTAGGTCGGAGGGATTTCGGAGGCGTCGAGCACTCCGAGGCGTCCGCTCGTTCCCGCTCCGATATAGAAAAGTCGTCCGCCACGGCGCATGCGTTCCACGATTCCCGTTACCAATTTATCGATTTCGGGGATGGTTTTCTGCACAGCGAGCGCTACTTTTTGGTCTTCTTCATTGATTCCGGTCAGCAATTCGAGAACCGATTTTTGCTCCAGATTGTCGTAAAGCGACGCTTGTTCCGTTATTTTTATAAAAGTCATATCTCTTAAAGTCAAGTTATTGATGGTAATATTTAATCAGTTCGTTCATTGGCGATTGTTCGATTTTTCCAATCGCGATACCTTTTCCTTCGGCTACCGATTTTAAGATGGCGCGGTAATGCCACGCGATTGAACCTACAAAATTAACTTTATTTTTCCGAAAATCGTACTGCATGACGTTTCGTTCGAAGAAATCGGAAAAACCGCTCTCCACGATGTGTCGGATACTTTCGTCTCCGATGTTTTCCAACAGGAAAGGGGAGAGGCCGGCCAAAAAACGGCTGGGGAAAGGTTGACGGTAAACCCGATCGATGATTTCGGCTGTCGTGAGGTTAAACTGCAGCAATAGTTTTTCTTTCAGTCCGGGTGTCAATTGGTTTTTGAGCGCATCGCTCACCAAGCGTTTGCCGAGAGCGCCGCCGCTGCCTTCGTCGCCGAGGATAAAGCCGAGCGGCGAAATTTGTTTCGTTACAGTTGTGCCGTCCCATTCGCAGGAGTTGCTCCCCGTGCCAAGGATGCAGGCGATCCCCGGTTGGCGTCCGCAGAGCGCATGTGCGGCGGCAATTAAATCGCTGAACACCTCGATGTCTTCGACGGGGAAAGAGCGGGCGATAGCGTTTTTGACTGCAGGAATCTTTTCGGGGATATTGCCCGAACCGTAAAAACGAATGGCGTCGATGGTTTCGTTGTGCAGTTGAGGGAAAACGTGCTCCGCAATTTCGGTTGATATTTCCTCTTCCGTCTGGTAAACGGGGCTGATACCCTTGGTATAAAACCGCTGCAAAGGCGTTCCGTTTTGCGTCAGGCACCAGTCGGTTTTCGTTGCGCCGCTATCGGCGATGAGGATATGTGGGGCTTCTGTCATCGTTATAAATCTTTTTTGAACCGGATCATGTCTCGCATCATAAAACCGTTTTCGATAATCGAATAGCATTAAATCTTGATATAGATATTCTTTTTATAGAGCGCATATCCCGCTAACCAGCAGACAGAAACGAAGAACAGCGCGTAGAGCAGCGAGCCGAAATAATCGCCCGCCCAAGGTCGTAACAGTTCCGAATAAACGTATCGGCTCAGCGAGATATCCCCGTCCGAATAGTGAAAGCGGATGTTTCCAAGCAAATTGGCCAAGACCCCCGACAGCACATACACAAATAGCGGATTGACGCCGAAAGCGTGGAAAAAGCGGCTCCATTTTTCTTTTTTGCGGATATCGATCATCCAAATCAACAGGGCGATCAGTTGAGATGCAAAACCGGTGGTTACCAGCACAAAAGTAGGACTCCATATTTTTTTGTTGATCGGGCATCCGTATTGCAGCAGCAATCCCGAAAAAGCAAGAATCGTGCCCCAAATCATGATTTTCTCCACCCGCTTGCCATTGTCTTTCGTTTCCGTAATCAGTTTGCCGACAAGGAATCCGATAAGTACGTGCGCTATGGACGGGATGGTGCTCAGCAATCCTTCGGGGTCGAGTGCGATGCGGTTGCCGGCCATATCGACGTCTTTGTACAGATGCTTTACTCCCAATGCCGCTTTATCGACGATGGCGATGATGTTGTTCTCCGATTTGTCGAATCCGTGGCCGAAGACCAGCAATAAGAAGTAACCCGCGAGCAATGCTGCGATTGTCCCGATAAGGTATTTTTGTTTCGTCAAAACCGCTATCAATGCGGCAAATCCGTAGGCTAAGGCCAATCGTTGCAATACGCCGAGGATGCGCAGTGTATCGAAGTGGGTAGCGGCGACGGCTATGTTTTCGCCCGAAGCCAATCCCCGGCAAAGTTGCCCGAACCAGTTCAACGCCAGACCGATGATGAAGATAAGCAGTGTGCGGCGGACAATTTTCCCTACGCAGGCTTTCGAGGCTTCGAAATTGAATTTGCGGAGCGACATGAACGTCGATACGCCCATGATGAACATAAAAAACGGGAAGACCAAGTCGGTGGGAGTGAACCCGTTCCACGAAGCATGTCCCAGCGGAGCATAAATTGCGCTCCACGAGCCGGGATTGTTTACCAAAATCATTCCCGCAATGGTGATGCCGCGCAGGATGTCGAGAGAGAGTAATCGCCCGGATTGGGCTGTTGTTTTCGTTTCCATAGATTTTTTATATCGGCTGTTTATTTGTAGAGGTAATATTTTTTCGATAAGTTCCGGAAAGCGGCTTCATCTTTTGTCCAATAATCCTGTATGTCCGAAAAACGGTTGTTTTTCGAAAATTCAGTGCGGATAAAACGGCTTCCGCTTACTTTGTCGAACATATTGAACCGCCCTTTGTCTGCGTTGTCAAAAACCGCTTTTTGCGGGTAGAGTTGGGCAATGACTTCCATAACGTGGAATTGAATATCCGATAAGCGGGCTTTGTTGAAATCGGTCAGATAGATTTGCAAGCCTTGCAGGTTTGCACCTTTTCCCACGGAATAGAAAGGGTTCAGATGAATGGGGCGGAACGATACTCCCGGCAGGTGTTTGGCATTTAGCGATCGGGCAAATTGTTCCGCGTCGATCCATTCGGCGGCGAACATTTCAAACGGAAGCGTGTAGCCGACGCCAATGGAGAGGTATCCCAGTTCGCCCACGATTCCCGAAACCGGATAAAAATAAGCCGAGTGAGCAAAAGGGATGTGCGGCGATGTGGGCACCCACGGCAATCCGGTTGCTTCGAAATTCATTTTTCGGCGCCATTTCTTCATTTTCACGACTTGCAGTTTGCAGGGGAGGGAGAGCATGCCCTCGCCTACAATCATTTCGGCCAATTCGCCGCAGGTAAGCCCGTAAACGTAAGGGATTTTCAACTGGCTGACAAAGGATATAAAATCATCCTCAACCACATTCCCTTCGATTTTTAGACCTCCCAGCGGATTGGGTCTGTCGAGCACCACAAACTCAATATCGTTTTCCGATGCGGCTTGCATCGCTAAAAACAGGGTGGAGATATAGGTATAGGAGCGGCAGCCGATGTCCTGAATGTCGTAAACGAGCATGTCGATGCCTTCAAGCATTTCTTTCGTCGGTTTTCGGGTAGCCCCGTAAAGCGAGTAAATCGGGATTCCCGTTGCCGGGTCGTTGAAGGTTTCGATGTGATCTCCCGCATGCACATCGCCGCGTACCCCGTGTTCCGGCCCGAAAAGCGCGACCAATTGAATGTTGGGCGCCTGATGCAGAATATCGATGGTTGAGACCAAACCGTTATCGATTCCCGTAGGGTTTGTAATCAGTCCGATACGTTTGCCGACCAAGGGTTTAAACCGATTTTCCTTCAACACTTCAATGCCTGTTTTGACCTTTATCTTTTGAGGGTAAACCGTGGAAAAGCAGAGAAGAAGGGATATAAATGTCAGTCGTATGCCTGCTTTCATAATGGTGCGTTTTTATTTATTGAAGATAAATTGCTTTTAATGAGATTTTTACACATCAGTTTCCTTGCTTGTCTTCTTAGCTTTACCAAAATCTTTATCGATTTTCAAAAACGGAATTACAACCAATGTCGGTATCGTGGAAATCATCAGGAAGATGAAAAAATGCTCGTAACCGATTTGTTCCTGAATCCACCCGGCAGCCATGCCCGGCAGCATCATCCCCAAGGCCATGAACCCTGTGCAGATGGAATAATGCGCCGTTTTGTGCGCTCCGTTGGAGAAATAGATCAAATAGAGCATGTAGGCCGTGAATCCGAATCCGTAACCAAATTGCTCAATGGCCACCGCCAAGTTGATGGCGATGAAATTTTCGGGCTGGAACATCGAGAGGTAAACATAGCTGACATGGGGTAGCGTAATGGCTAATGCCATAGGCCAAATCCAATATTTCAGGCCGTTTTGCGAAGCGACGATCCCGCCTAAGATCCCCCCCAGTGTGAGTGCGATGACCCCAACCGTTCCGTAAACGATGCCAACCTGTTCGGTGGACAGCCCCATTCCTCCCACGCCACGGCTATCGAGCAGGAATGGCGAAGCCATTTTTACAAGCATCGCTTCTGAGAAACGATACAGCAGCATAAACGCGATGGCCACCCAAATTCCTCTCTTTGAGAAAAATGCCACGAATGTTTCCTCGAACTTGATCAGTACTTCTTTCGGAGAACGGACTTCCCTCTCGGAATCGACAACAGGACGGGGAAGCACAAATTTGTGATAAACGAAAAACAGGAGAAATAATCCGGCGACTACAAAGAATGTGATGCTCCAAGCCAATGGGATGTTTCCGGTAATCCTTTCGAGAAAACCGGCGAGAACCACAAGTGCTCCTTGTCCCGTAATCATCGCGATGCGGTAAAAGGTGCTGCGGATGCCGACAAAAAACGATTGTTCGGAATCGTTCAGCGCCAGCATATAAAAACCGTCGGCGGCAATATCGTGTGTAGCGGAACTGAAAGCCAGCAGCCAAAAAAAGGCTAACGAAGCTTGAAGATACAATGGGGTGGGGAGTGTGAAAGCGACTCCGGCAAGGCCTGCGCCAATCAACAGTTGCATGGACACAATCCACCACCGCTTGGTTTTGAGGATATCAACAAAAGGGCTCCAGAAGGGTTTTATGACCCAGGGGAGGTAGAGCCAGCTCGTATAAAGAGCAATCTCCGTATTCGACAGGCCGAATCGTTTGTACATGATTACGGCAACAGTCATAACGACTACATAAGGGATGCCTTCGGCAAAATAAAGCGTCGGGATCCATGACCATGCGCGAGTTTTAGACTTTTCCATTGGTATAAATTATCAGGCAAATTTAATTATAAAAAACGGTAAAATATCTTTGAACAGCATTTTTTTGAAAATTTGTCAGCGGTTACCGGTTTCCGAAACGCGCCCGTTTCTTCTCCGATTGATGTTTCTTGTCGTTGATGCGCCTCTGAATTGATTGTAAAGTTGGTTTGGTCGCAATCCTTTTCTTACTCTGTTTCAATGCTTTTTCAATGAGCAATCGGAATTTTTTGACGACCGCTTTTTTGTTCAGGAACTGGCTGCGTTCGGTGTCGCTGTCTATCTGAAAGATACCCTCTTTGCTGATACGGTTCGCCAATTTTTCCCGGACGAGCATTTTTTGCTGTTCCGATAAGACGGCCGATGCGCACACGTCGATCGTCAAAATGACTTTTGTTGCCACCTTGTTCACATTTTGTCCGCCGCTTCCGCCGCTTCTTACCGCTGTGAAAACACATTCTTCGAGCAGTTTTTCAATATCGAGATTCATCCTTTCAAAAATTTCAGCCGTTGACACGGCAAATATAGCTTTTTTTAAAATATTTTCCGCCGCAAGGAATTATATATCGGCATAAAAACGTTATTTTTGCGGAAATATAAACAATCTAAAAAATAAAAATAAATGAAACCAACTTTATTTGTTTTGGCTGCCGGAATGGGTAGCCGTTACGGCGGCCTGAAACAGTTGGACGGTATTGGTCCAAGCGGAGAAACAATCATGGATTATTCCATATATGATGCGGTGAACGCCGGGTTCGGCAAGTTAGTATTTGTCATTCGCAAAACTTTTGAAAAGGATTTCCGTGAAAAAATCGTTTCGAAATACGAGAAGAAAATTCCCGTTGAATTGGTTTTTCAGGAACTCGACAATCTGCCCGAAGGCTTTACATTGAATCCCGATCGTGTGAAACCATGGGGTACGAATCATGCCGTTTTGATGGGAAAAGACGTTATCAAAGAACCCTTTGCAGTGATCAATGCCGACGATTTTTACGGACGGGAGAGCTACAAAGTGCTGGGTAATTTTCTTTCGCAACTGTCCGACAGCCGCAACCGATATTGCATGGTGGGTTACCGTGTGGGAAACACACTCTCGGAAAGCGGAACGGTTGCCCGCGGTGTTTGCGAAACCGATGCCGACGATAATCTTACGGGTGTGGTGGAACGCACGCAGGTCATGCGCATCGACGGCGAAGTAAAATACAAAGACGAAAACGACACTTGGGTGGCGATTTCCGACAACACGCCCGTTTCGATGAACATGTGGGGTTTCACGCCCGATTATTTTAGCTATTCGGAAGCGTTTTTTATCGATTTCTTGAAAAATAATGCCGATAATATCAAGGCGGAATATTTTATTCCGCTGTTAGTTAATTATCTGGTGGAGAAAAAAACAGCTACGGTTAAGGTGCTTGATACGCCTTCGAAATGGTTTGGCGTAACATACGCTGAAGACCGCCCCGGTGTGGTTGAAAAATTGCAAAAGTTGGTCGATGAAGGTGTTTACCCTTCGCCGCTCTGGTAGATTTTCACCTTTCCGATTCCGGTTCCGGAACAATATCCCCGCTTGGGTTTTGCCCCGAAACCGGATTCGTTGTTTTATTATGAAATTTTCGGTAAATGATTGATTTAATTATTGTTTTTATCCTCATTTTTCTGAACGGATTCTTCGCCCTTTCGGAAATTGCGGTTGTGTCGAGCAAGAAAACCAAGCTCGAAGCCGAGCGAAAAAAAGGGCGCAAGGGCGCGGAAACAGCTCTGAAACTGCAAGCCGACCCCGATAATTTCCTGTCGTCGGTGCAGGTGGGAATCACGCTGATAGGGATTGTCAATGGCGCTTACGGCGGTGCAACGCTCACAAAGGCTGTCGAACCCTTTTTTCGCAATTTTGCACTGACCGCGCCGTATGCCGACAGCATTTCCATGACAATCGTGGTTTTCCTCATCACTTACGTTTCCATTGTCATCGGCGAATTGGTGCCGAAAACTGTTGCGCTGAACAATCCCGAAAAACTGTCGGTTATTGTTTCACGTCCCATCCATTTTATCAGCATCATTTTCTATCCCTTCGTCAAATTATTGTCGGCATCGACCAGTCTTGTCAACAAACTTATCGGGATTAAGCCGAAAGACGAGGTTGTTTCTGAAATGGAGCTTCGCGCTATGCTGAAAATCGCGTCCAAAGAAGGCGTGATTGAGACCGACGAAAACATTATCCACGAACAGGTTTTCTATTTTTCCGACAAACGCGCCAAGCACCTGATGACGCACCGAACCGATATTGAATGGGTGGATATATCGAAAAAACGCGATGAAGTGATGACCGATTTGATGAAGGTAAACCACAGTCGTGTGCTGGCTTGTCATGGCACGATTGACGATTTCGTCGGGATAATACTGATGAAGGAATTTTTTATTCGCTTGAATAAAGACGCTTCGTTTCTCATTCAAGATATTATTATTGAGCCTGTTATAGTCCCTGAAAACATGCGGGCGCAAAAAGTGTTGCGCATTTTTAAACAGCACAACCGCAACATTCTTGTGGTGGTGGACGAGTACGGGAGTCTCGAAGGAATCATCACGCTGCACGATTTGTTTGAGAACCTCGTCGGCAGTATCCCCGACGATAACGATACCGACAGCGAACCCGATATTTTCTTCCGCGACGAAAATTCTGCATTAGTCAGCGGCGAAGCGCCCATTGAGATCTTGGCGCAGTTCATCGACGATTTTGTGATTGATTTTGACGATATTGACTATTCCACCGTGGCGGGATTCGTGCTTTCACACATCAATAAGATTCCGCAGCTCGGCGACACTTTCGCGTTCGAAAACATCACGTTCGAAATTGTGGATATCGATGGCAATAAAATAGATAAACTGCTCATTACTAAGAATAAAAAAGATTGTTCTGAAGATGAGTAGTCGAAAAATAAATCATCCCTTTGCAGACAAAAATAAATAAAGAGAAGAAAATTTATAACCTTCGCATACATTAATCGAAAAATTTTACTATCTTTGCACCGCTTTATTTTGAAGAGTAAAAGTGGCTAAATTCAGCTTATACAGCATATCCCTGAAAAGTCTTTCCCCGGGAACTCATACATTCAATTATGAGTTGGACAGGGCGTTCTTTGAAGCCATTGATGGCGACGAAGTAAGAAAAGGGAAGGTATTGGTGGAAGTAGCGGTGAAAAACAATTCATCCGCTTTTGAGTTCATTTTCAAACTGAAAGGCGCAGTTCAGGTTCCTTGCAACCGCTGTTTGGAAGACATGGAGCTGGAAATCGATTCGCAGAACCGTCTGATCGTAAAGCTCGGTAAGGAATATTCGGAAGAAAGTGATGAAGTGATCATCATTCCCGAAGACGAAGGTGAAATCAATATCGCGTGGTTCCTGTACGAGTTTGTGGCGCTTAACATCCCGATAAAGCACGTGCATCCGCCCGGAAAATGCGACAAGACCATGTCTTCAAAATTGCGTAAGCATCGCGTTAGTTCGGATGATGACGATGAGGATATCGATGATATGGATATGGACGATAGCAGCGACGATTTTTCGGAAGACGAATCATCATCTGACGTTTCTGATCCGCGTTGGGACGGTTTAAAGGGAATCCAATTGGAAGACAATTAAGAAAAAGATAATATACAGAACAAAAACAAATTAAAAAAATAGAATATGGCACATCCAAAACGAAGGCAGTCATCTGCAAGACAAGGAAAAAGACGATCGCACGACAAGGCTCAAATGCCCACAATAGCTGTTTGCCCCAATTGCGGAGCATGGCACATTTATCACACCGTTTGCGGCGAATGTGGTTATTACAGAGGAAAATTAGCAATCGAAAAACAAGCTGCGGTTTAATTTAAATATCCGAAGTTTATTAACGAATAAAACCCTGAAATTACCAACACGATAGTTTCGGGGATTTTTTTTAACACGTGGTTTTCCCAATGAAAAAGATCAATGCAGTAATTACAGGGATTAGCGCCGGCGTACCCGATTATATTCTGACCAACGACGAACTTTCGCGCATGGTGGACACCTCCGACGAATGGATCACCTCGCGTGTAGGCATCAAAGAACGCCGCATCCTTAAAGGAGAGGCGCAAGGCGTTTCGGTTTTGGGGGTGAAGGCGGTTGCCGATTTGCTCCGGAAAACGAAAACTTCCGCAGAAGAAATCGACGCGGTGATTTTTGCTACTTCCACCCCCGACCATAGTTTTCCTTCGGCCGCATCCATGGTTGCAGAGGCAAACGGGATAAAAAATGCCTTTTGCTTCGATATGGAAGCTGCCTGTTCGGGATTCATTTTCGGGATTGAAGTATGCCAGGGACTTATATTTACCGGACGTTACAAAAAAGTAATCCTCCTCGCCGGAGATAAGATGTCGTCCATCGTAAATTACACCGACAGAAATACGTGCCCGCTGTTTGGCGACGCCGTCGGCGCTGTTTTGATGGAGCCCACCGAAGAAAATGTCGGCATCATGGATGCTATTCTGCATACCGACGGAGTCGGTTACGCTCCCTTACAGATGAAAGCCGGCGGGAGTAAATATCCCGCCACGGAAAGCACCGTGAAACAAAACGAACATACGGTGCATCAGGAGGGCAAAATTGTTTTTAAATACGCTGTTTCTAATATGGCCGACGTATCGCTTGAAATCATGGAACGGAACGGCTTGTCGAAGGACAACATCCAGTGGTTTGTTCCGCATCAGGCCAATATGCGCATCATCGATGCAGCCATCGACCGTACAGAGATTCCCCGCGAAAAGGTAATGATCAACATTGAAAAATACGGCAACACCAGCGCCGGAACCATTCCGTTGTGTTTGTGGGAATGGGAGAACCGTTTAAAAAAAGGGGACAATATTGTCCTTGCCGCTTTTGGCGCGGGTTTCACTTGGGGCGCCGTTTATTTGAAATGGGGTTACAACCCTACCGAATCCCGATAAAAATCCAGCGCCTCAAAAATCATTTTCTTCTCGACGTTTTGGTTGATTTTTACGTTCCCGATATCCGAGAGCAGCGTGAAATTGATGGCTGAATTTTCGTTTTTCTTGTCGTGTGTCATGATTTCGTAAAGTGTTTCGTAATTGTCGCACGAGACAGGAAAAGCGCCGTAATGTTTTTGGACAAAGCTCACGGTTTTTTGCAATTTCTCTTTCGGGAAATCGCATAAGCGATACGAAAGATACAGCTCGGCTATCAAGCCCCAGGCAACGGCGTAACCATGAGGGACAGGGCTATTTTTTTCGATAGCGAAGCTTTCGAAGGCATGGCTCACGGTGTGTCCCAGATTCAGGGCTTTGCGGATGTCTTTTTCGTAAGGGTCTTTTTCCACGATGCGTTGTTTGATGGATACAGAACGGAAGGATAGCTCGTTCAGCATTTCGTAATCGATGGCGTCGAATGAAAAAGCAAGCAGCTTATCCCAATCTGTTTGCGAGTGGATCAGCGAATGTTTTATCATTTCGGCGTAGCCCGAAAGGATCTCTGTTTTGCTGAGTGTATTGAAGAATGCCGATGAAAGAAACACCAATTTGGCTGAATAGAAAGCTCCTATCTCGTTTTTGTAACCGTCGAAATTTATTCCGGTTTTCCCGCCCACGGCCGCATCTACAGCCCCAAGCAATGTGGTGGGAACATTAATACAGGCAATTCCCCGCTTAAACGTTGCTGCGGCAAAACCGCCCATATCGGTAATCATTCCGCCGCCAAGGTTAATGAGCAGGGAATGGCGTGTAGCGCCGTTCTCGGTCAGTTGTTTCCATATCGCTGCCATCGTTTCGAGTGTCTTGTGCGTATCTCCGGCGGGGATGACGATGCGCTGGGCTTTTGCAAGGGTTTCGGACGAATCTAAAATCGGGTAGCAGAGTGAGTTGGTATTTTCATCAACGAGGATGAACAGGCGGTCGTGATGCATGTTTTTGACCGCCTTTTCCAAATCCTGCGTAATATCTTTACTTTTAATGATTTGTTGCATTTTTCTAAGGGATAATGATGTACAATTTATAAATTATTTCATCGCATTATAGATTTCCTCTTGGATGCGTTCCCGAATGTTCAACGACGAAAGCGGGTTGGGTGCGCGATTCGGATACACCCGATTGGAGAGGAATATATAAATCATGTTGTTTACGGGGTCGATCCAAAACGCCGTTCCGGTGAATCCCGTATGTCCATATACTTCGACAGGGGTTTGGGGACTGCACGGACTGAGGTTGGTGTCGCTCGGATTGGGCTTATCGAAACCCAGCCCTCGGCGGCTAATGCTACTTTTGGCAGTCGTGAACAAACGGACGGTTGATTCGCTTAAATAGCGCTCTCCGCCGTATTCTCCGCCGTTTAAAAACATATAGTAGAGTTTTGCCAAGTCGTTGGCGTCGGAAAACAACCCCGCATTGCCCGATATGCCGCCGAAGAGCGCAGCTCCCTCGTCGTGAACGTATCCGCGGATCTGTTGTTTGCGGAAAAACGGGTCGTTCTCGGTGGGGGCAATATTGTTTATCGGGATGCCGTTTCGCAAGGGGAGAAAGGTGGTGGAGGGCATCCCCAACTTTTTATAAAAATTTTTCTGTACGAAGGTGTTAAGGTCTTCTTTCGATATATTTTCAACCATTTCCTTCAACAGCATGAAGTTCAGGCAACTGTACGCATAACGTCCGCGTGGGCGTAATTTACTGCCGATGACGTCATTCAGCAGAATATCGTGCATCTGCTTGCCCATGTACATGCCGTCGGCGATGGGCATGTTGTGCTTTTCATCGGGTTTCGGGGTGATCAATCCCGATTTGAATTTATAATCGTTTCGCCCCCATGCCCCTGCGTAAAATTCGGTATGAACCTCTGTGCGGCGGTTTGAGAAAATCTCGCCGTCGTAGCTCGATTCGTCAATAGCCGACATGTAATAGGGAATAAAGGGCGTTAATCCCGATTCGTGAAAAAGCGCGTCACGGATGGTAATATTGGCCTTGTCGCTGCTTTTCATTCCGAAAACAAAGGTGCTGATGGTATTTTGCAGGCGGATTTTTTTCTCATCATACAATTTCATCACAGCGGGAAGCGTAGCCGTAACCTTGGTTACCGAAGCCAAATCATACACCGTGTTTTCGCTGACGATTAAACTTTTACCGTATTCCAAATTTCCGAAAGGACGGTCGTAAATGACCACTCCGTCTTTAATAACCATCACGTAGCAACCCGGATAAGCTTTTTGCCGGATGCCTTCGGTTGCTATTTTTTCGATATCGTCCAATTTTGAAGAGGCAATACCCACCTCTTCGGGAAGTTGGTAGGCAAGCCGTGTTTTCAGCGTGTTCACACCCGTTCCCGAAGCAAAATTACCGGCCGACACGGGTATTTTTCCCGAAACAGCGATACCGCCGAATACGGCTTGCGCCGCCGCCGACTGTGCGTTTTCGGAGTTGTCGTAAGCCAACAGCACGGCTTTTGCCGATTGGGTGGAGACGATATCATTTTTTAAATCGTAAGGCGATGCAAAGAACACCAATACCGAATTTTTCTTTTTCACCAAGCGGACTAAATCGGGCGATTCGGAGTAGCGTTTTTGGTGTACGGAGAAGATAACAAGGTCGAAATCTTCCAATTTCTTTTCGATATCCGCCAATTTACCGGCTTGCACCTGAAATGTTTTTACATCGGCATATCGGTTCAGCCATTCCTGAAAGGGCTCTTTTCGGGATGTGCCAATAGCGACGGACGCAATGCGCGTTTTGTCGAGTTGCTTTACGGGGAGCAATTCGGATTCGTTCTTCAACAGCGTAACCGATTCGTTATAGAGTTTCTGTTTGAGCCATTGGGTATATGGCGTGTTGATGCGGTTTGTTAATCCCGATACGGTGATGGGAGTGTTTTTTTGCACCATTAAAATGTACTTGTATGCCAATATTTTTTTTACTTTTTCGTTGAGCAGCGAATCGGATATTGTGCCGTTTTCCACCGCTTTTTTCACGCTGTCAAATTCTTCTTTTTGGTTAATCACCCCAAGGACAATGTCATTACCTGCCAGAATGGCTCTCACGCTCATGTCGGATTGGTTTGTTACGCCTTTCATTGCCATCCCGTCGGTAAAAATCAAACCGGAAAAACCGTATTTCTCTTTCAGCAGTTTTTCCCCGATATGGGGAGATAGGGATGATGGATACCCGTCGGTTTGGAGCGCGGGGACGTTCAGGTGAGCAATCATGATTCCCGAAAGCCCTGCTTCAATGTATTTGGCAAAGGGATAGAGTTCTATCGAATCCAAGCGTTCCGCTGAATGAGCGATGGTTGGAAGAGTTTTGTGCGAATCGTCGGCGGTGTCGCCGTGTCCCGGAAAATGTTTTGCTACCGACAACACGCCACTATCTTCCAAGCCTTGGGAATAGGCAATGCCTTTTCCGGCCACGTTTTGCGCGTTTTCGCCAAACGAACGCGATCCGATAACCGGATTATCGGGATTGCTGTTTACGTCGAGCGAAGGCGCAAAATTGATGTGTATTCCCATTTCGCGGCATTGGCGGGCTATTTCCTTACCGTATAAATAGAGCAGGGAGTCGTTTTGAATGGCGCCCAACATCATGTTTCGCGGAAATTCCATGGCATCGGACAGGCGCATGGCCAAACCCCATTCTCCATCGAGCGAAATCAGCAACGGGATTTTTGATATACTTTGTGCAAAGTTGGTCGCTTCGGCCTGTTGGCGCAATGTTCCTTTCGAAAAAAGAAAGCCGCCCACTTTCTGTTCTTTGATATACATACTCATGCGGCTTCGCCCGCTCGCATCAGAATCGGCCAAGGGCATAAAAAGCTGCCCGATTTTTTCGTCGAGACTCATTGTTGCATATACCGAATCCACCCACTGTTGCAGGACTTGCGGGTCTGCCCGTTCGTAAAGTGCAGGTTTATTTTTTGCCGATAAACAGCAGGTAAACAGCGATAAAAAAGATATGCTTAGAATTATTTTATTCATTTTTCTTTTTCTCAAAATCAACTTTAATTTCTCCGACATACACGCCTCGTCCGTTTGTTTGGTGTATCATGACTTCCTTGTCGTCCAAGTTTTTCACCCATTCGGGTTCTTTCATGTAGGTATGGCTGTGGCCGCCAATAATGAGATCGACGTTGCGCGTATTTTTAGCGAGGTCTATATCTTCCATGTAACCGATGTGGGTGAGGCAGATGACCATATCGCATTTGTTTTTTTCCTTCAATCTCAAAGCCAAATCATTCACGATTTTTTCGGGCGGCAAATATTTCATACCCTTATAATTTCCGCTGCCCACCAATCCTTGCGGCTGAACGCCTACGCCTATCACGCCGATGCGTATGCCGTTTTTCTTGAAGATGACGTAAGGTTTTGTAAGCCCTTCCATGGGGGTGCCTGAAAAATCGTAATTGCAGCAGATAATGGGAAAACGGGCTTGTCGCGCCACCTCGGCGAGCGTTTCCAAGCCGTAGTCAAATTCGTGGTTGCCAATGGTTGCTACATCGTATTTCATCCGATTCATGGCTTCCACTTCCACTTTTCCTTTAAAGAGGTTGAAGTAGGGGGTACCCTGTAAAAAATCGCCGGCATCGAGCAACAGCACGTTTTTATCGGCATGTCTCACGCTGTCGATAAATGTTGCCCGGCGTACAACCCCGCCTTTGTCGGGTGCGGTCTTGTCGGTATTGGGAAGCGGTTCGATGCGGCTGTGAGTATCGTTGGTGTGAAGAATCACGAGTTGTTTTTGTCCGAAAGCGGTAAATCCGCAAATCAGAAAAATGACGAGAGGAAATAGTTGTTTTTTGTTCATTGCTGTACCTTATTTTATAACCGTAATTCGTCCGTCGAGCTTTGACGAGAGGGCTTTGCCTGTGCGGGTTTGTTCTTTCACATAATCGATCATAATATCCCGCAGCGTAGCGCCCGTATTGTTGTTCTCCACAGCGTTTTTGAAAGCATCCATGCCGTTGTTGCCGTCGGCAAGGTAATCGAGTGTAACAATTTTATATATCTTATTGTCGTCGATGGGTTTACCGTCGATAGCTATGCTTTTTGTCTTCCGGTTTTCGATGACCAATTTCACGTTTGAAGAGATGCCCGCGCCTCCCATCCTCGCGTATGAATCGAAGATCTTGCGCAGGTCGGAGCCTTTCAAATCGAGAAAGACAATGGTATTGTCGAACGAGTATATTTCAAACAAGTTTCCGATACTTACATCGCCTTTCGGCATGGTGGAACGGTGTCCGTGAACATTCATCACCGCAACGTCGGCGCCGCCTTCGATATGTTCGTCGGCATATTTTTTCATCACATCCGACGTGAAATTGGTCAGCAAACTTTCGGGGACGCCATAATCCATCAGTTGTTCGGATGAGCCGATGACAATATTCATTTCCTTGTCGAGGTCGGTTTTGTACTTGTTGACGAGCGATTCCATCTTTCGGTCGGGTGAAGGGTCGAACGAAGCATCCATCGCCACAATATTGCCCGACATTTCCGTTATCTTGTACGGGGTCTTGCACGAGACAAGCGAAAAGACCAGCAGCGCAGTTAAAATCAGTTTCGATTTCATTATGAATGATTTTACGGGCATGCAAAGATGCCCTTTTGAATAATATGCGGTTTTTGATGATTCAAAATTACACTTTTTCCACGATATAGAATGTGTTTTTCGTGAAAAAACCTTCTTAATTCCTTGAAATTTGTTTGCGCTTATTCGGAAAAATTATACCTTTGCACCCGCAGCAGAAACGAAATAAGTTTGTGTTTTATGCTTCGCTCGGATGGTGGAATGGTAGACACGCAAGACTTAAAATCTTGTGACCATAACGGTTGTGCGGGTTCAAGTCCCGCTCCGAGTACAAAAGGGGACTTTCCTCTAATTTTTCTTCAAAGCAAACAGGGGATATGCAGTTGCGTTTGTATAATAACAAACAGGCCGAATGTGGATCCCATCCCAGATACAGATAACCGTTGCTCAATCCGAAAATATGAAGAAAAAACGACAAAGTTTTATAATTATAAAAGCGAGTATTGCGCTTTTGATGATGGGGTTATTCATAGCCGGTTGCAGTGATGACAAGACACTCGATGAGGGCAGTAAGAATCTTTCTAATGCACTTTCCGTAGAGGATACGCAATCGTCGCTAAGGAGAATCAATCTGAACAGTGAAAGTGCGTCGTCTATACTGCGGAGTTCTACTATTCCTTCGGAGTGTGCAAATGAGGCCAAAGCCGCAAGAATGTTTGCCCTCAACCCCGTATTGCAACAGCAAACATGCGTCAACATAGGCGATACGGTTGATTTGCAGCTTTTTGATGGAGACCGTTACCTTGCACGAATCAGCCATATCGTTGTCGATGTCAACGGGACTTTGACGCTCACGCTGACATTGCCCGATTACCCGATGGGCTTTGCATTGATCACCACAAATACCGAAGGAAAATCGTTTGTAAATGTATCGGTTCCCGAAACAGGCAAGCGTTTTGGAAGCAGGTGCGGCATTGCGTCCAACGAAAATTATCTGATTGAAATAGATGCCGATAAAGTTGAACATCTGCCTTTCGGCGAGGACGATATCCCCGTTCCTGCCATGAAAGAGCTCTCTTCGGGAGCGCCGCTCACAAGGGCGGGATCCTGCGGTCCCTCATACAATACCAATTTAGACAGCCCGGCAGAAATCAGCCTGTTAGTGGTTTATACCCCTGCGGCGGCAGCCACATCATACGTTTCTCAGCGTGGAGGAATGAACAATGTTGTTGCTTCGATGATTGCCTTGGGAAATCTATGTTTCAGCAACAGTCAGACAGGTATAACTCTGACGCTTGCTCATTCGGTTCAAGCAGATTATACCGAAGATAACAATATGTCAAATTCACTCAGTCGATTGCAAAACGCTTCCGACAACTATATGGACAACGTCCACGATTTGCGCAAGCAATACAATGCCGATTTGGTGCAAATGCTCTCTAACGACAGTAATTCGGGCGGCCTTGGATATGTACTTTCATCTACCTCAGGTCGTTATGATTATGCTTTTTCGGTTTGTTATGTAACGCAGGTAGCCGACGATTACCCTTGTTCTGTTCACGAAATCGGACACAATATGGGCTTGGGGCATGGCGCACAGCATATAAACAGGGTGGAAGGACTTTTTACTTTTTCGCAAGGTTGGCGCTGGACAGGAACAACAACTTACATCATGGGCGGGATAAGCACGAATAAAAAAGGCTCGGTAATGACTTATTGGAGTGGAGACAATTATACGGATGGAAAGCCTTGTTATATTGTTTCGTATTTTTCGAATCCGAATGTGAGTTTCGAAGGGCAACCCACCGGCGACGCCACTCAAGCCGATGCCGCCCGCAGCCTGAGAATGATGAAGCACGTCGTTGCGTATTACAGCGACAGAGAAAGCATTGAAGCCCCGAAAAATATTGTTGTTTCGAATCCTACAAACAACGGCGCGACTTTCAGTTGGGATGCTTGCGATAATGCAACGGAATATCGATTTTGTTATTTCATCGATAATACGATTTACTATTATACAACCGCAACGACTTCATATACAATTAACAGACCTCAATGGTTCTCTAATCAATGCACTGAATATGAGGTGTTTATTCAGGCTGTAAATGATTGCAGCAGTACGGCTAACAGTGAAACGATTAGATTCAAAACAAAATGCACCACCGATCCGACGGTTACCACATTGGCGGCGACTGCCGTTACGCAGAACACGGCTACGCTGAATAAAACAGTAACGGCAAATGGTGAGACGATCACGGAAGAAGGATTCAAATATAAAAAACTGACCGATAATTCGTGGACGACGACTGCTGACGGCCATCTTACAGGTCTCTCCTCAGAAACACCATACAAATATTATGCTTATGCTACAACGGCAGCAGGTACCATAAATGGAAGTGTAATGACATTTACTACATACGCGGTTCCGGTAACAGGCGTAGAGATAAGCGGGTGTCCGGAATCCTATCTGAATATCAACGGCACAGTACAACTGACGGCGACCGTTCTACCTGCCAACGCCTCGAATCAATCGGTAACGTGGATCAGCAGCAACGATGCCATTGCGACAGTCAGCTCTACCGGATTGGTAACGGCAAAAGGCGGAGGTACGGCCAACATAACCGTAAAAACTGTCGATGGCGCCAAAACAGCATCTTGTGACGTAATGGTAGATCCCCATTATACCATTTCCGCCTCATCGGGGAGTAACGGCAGTATTTCACCCAGTGGCTCCGTACTCGTTAATTATGGAAATTCTCAAAAATTCACTTTTATACCGGATGCCGGTTATGAAGTCGATCAGGTGATGGTGGACGGCGTCAACAAAACATCGGCGGTTTCTCAGGGCAGTTATACCTTCACCAATGTTACGGCAAACCATAGCATTTCGGTAACTTTTAAGGTAAAGCAATACGTCATCACCGCTTCATCGGGAAGCAACGGCAGCATTTCACCCAACGGATCCGTATGGGTCAATCATGGCACCTCGCAAAAATTCACTTTTATGGCGAATGACGGTTATGAGATAACGCAGGTGATGGTTGACGGCGATGAAATAACGTATGAGATGGTGGATGAGGAAAACAATGCTTTGGTGGCATCTCAGGGTAGTTACACCTTCTCCGACGTTATGGATAACCATAGCATTTCGGTAGCCTTTAAATTGTCCTGCACCCCCAATTTAGTCGTTCAAATTTGGGACGATGTTTTGTCGGTCATCAACGAGCCGGCCAACAACGGCGGATACACATTTACATTCTACCAATGGCAGAAAAACGGCGTGAATATACCCGGCGAAACATCGGGTAATTTGCATCTTACGACGAAAGATTATAACGCGGAATATTCCGTCATCCTGACGACAAAAGAGGGACGGAGGATGGAGTCTTGTCCGATAAAACTGAAAGAATTGTGATTGACGGAAAAACAGATAAAGTGATGAACAAGCAAATTATACTTCGAGCGATTGGGCGAATGATGTCCGCAACAGTCGGGTTTGTATTTTGCAGCAACGTTTTATTCGCTCAAATACAATACGACAGCGAATTTGCTGTTGGCGCAGGATTGGGATGTTCCTCTTTCGATTACGGTTTTTTGCAAAAAACAGGGACAAGCAACACCTCCGGGCTCGGCGGGACTTTGGGCGTAAGCTATACCCGTTTTTTTTCCCGCAACATCGGTCTGTCTTTCGGCTTGGAAGCGGGAGTATATAACGCTTCGTTTACCGTTGATGCTGCCCGCGACGAATATTCAATAGCAACGCCTCCGGGCTTGCAAGGCTCTTTTTTATTGCGTGCGGATTATTCGGGCATCGAAGAAAAACACAGCGTCGTTTTCCTGCAAATACCCCTAATGCTGCAATTTCAAGCGCCGGTTAGCGGCAGCGCCTTTTTTTATTTTGGCGCGGGAGGAAAAATAGGGATACCCGTATCGCCGTTGTACAAGCAGTCGGTCAAATCCGTCATTACCACGGGCTATTCAGACTATACGGCGCAAACCTACCAAAATATGCCCAATCACGGTTTCGACAGCTATTCCGATATTCAGACGGATGGAACCTTCAAGACCGGCATCCCTTATATGCTGTCGCTCGAAAGCGGAATAAAATTCGGCAAAACGGGTAAAACGCCCGTTTACACGGGATTTTACCTCGATTACGGGTTGAACAACATACAAAAAACTTCGGACAGCAAACTATTGGAATACAATGAGTCAAACCCAAGCAATCCGGTCTGGCGCGGTGTTGTGGAAAATGCTTCCCTCGTCAACAAAATAAAACCTTTTGCATTGGGGTTGAAAATCAGGGTTGCTTTCGGCAGTGGAAAAGGCCTTTAACTATGGGCATCTTGTCTTTCTTGGGGACGAATTTAGGCCAAAATACTTTTGCAACTGAACTATTTATCGTAATTTTGCAGTCGTTATCTGATAAATTAAAATAAATATAAGTTAATTATGAGTCAACAGGAAGAAAAACTTTTACAGGATTTTCCGTCCGTTTCCACGCAAGAGTGGATGGATAAAATCATTGCCGATTTAAAAGGCGCTGATTTCCAGAAAAAAATGGTTTGGAGAACCAACGAAGGTTTTAATGTTAATCCTTTCTATCGGGCCGAAAATATCGAAGGGTTCCGGTGGATCGATAATTTGCCGGGAAAATTCCCTTATGTGCGCAGCACCCGGAGAACCAACGAATGGTATGTGCGCCAAGATATTAAAGTAGCCGATTATGCCGAAGCCAACCGGAAAGCCTTGGCTTTGTTGCAGAAAGGGGTAACCTCGCTCGGCTTTGTCCTCCCCAAAAAGGATTTGTCGGCCGAAAATATCGCCATCTTGCTCAACGGGATTTACCCCAACATGGTGGAGTTGAATTTCAGAACCTGCATCACCCGCACGGTAGAACTATCCCGCTTAGTTGTCGATTATGTTCTTTCTCAGAACCTTGATGTGATGGAGTGTTTTGGCTCCATCGAATTTGATCCCTTCCGTAAAATCCTCAAAAATGGAGAGGATGCACCCCAGTGGGTGGACGAATCGGTTGAAATAGTAAACATTGTCGCCAAGCTTCCCCGATATCGCGCGATTTCCGTTGCCGGAAACATGTTTAGCGATGCCGGAGCATATATTTATCAAGAGCTGGGATACAGCTTGGCTTACGGAAATGCCATATTGAGCAAGCTCATCGAAAAGGGTGTAGATCCTTCTTTAGCTGCCAAAAAAATAAAATTTGAATGGGGTATCGGCTCCAACTATTTTATGGAAATTGCAAAATTCCGCGCCGCGCGTTGGTTATGGGCCGAAATCGTAAATGCTTACAAGCCCGCTTGCCATCACGATTGCCCCAACAAAGCGGACGACGGGACTTGTCGTTGCGCTGCCAAAATGAATATCTATGCACGCACGTCGAGATTCAACCAGACCGTTTACGACCCCTACGTGAACCTGCTCCGCACACAAACCGAAGCCATGTCGGCTACGATTGCGGGTGTTGATTCACTGACGGTCTTACCCTTCAACGAAGCATACGAAACGCCGACCGACTTTTCGGAACGCATAGCCACCAACCAACAATTGTTGTTGAAGGAGGAATCGCATTTCGATAAGGTTATCGACCCGTCGGCCGGTTCATATTATATTGAAAACCTCACGCTCGCCATCGCCCGTCAGGCTTGGAAACTTTTCCTCGAAATCGAGGAAACAGGATTCTACGAAGCGCTGAAAGTCGGCGCCGTACAAGATGCCGTGAATGCTTCTGCCGAAGCACGCTTCAAAGCATTGGCCGGCCGTCGTGAGATACTGCTCGGCACAAACCAATATCCGAATTTCATCGAAAAAATGGGCGATAAAATATCGATACAGGAACCGCAAGACTGCTGTTGTGGCGATGAAGCGCCGTTCAAAAAATTGAACAGCCGCCGTTTGGCTTCCGATTTCAACGAACTGCGCCTGACTACCGAACGCAACGAAACGCCCAAGGTTTTCATGCTCACCATCGGGAATCTTGCCATGCGCTTGGCGCGTTCGCAGTTCTCCAGTAACTTTTTCGCTTGCGCCGGATATAAAGTGATTGACAACCTTGGTTTCGAAACCGTTGCCGAAGGCATAGATGCCGCATGCAAAGCCGAAGCGGATGTCATTGTGCTTTGTTCGAGCGACGATGAATACGCCGATTACGCTCCTGAGGCATATCGGTTGGCGGAAGAGAATCACAAATTGTTTGTCGTAGCGGGTGCGCCTGCTTGCATGGATGATTTGAAAGCCCAAGGAATTGAGAATTTCATCAACGTGAAAAGCAATGTGTTGGACACGCTCCGGATTTTTAACGATAAATTGGGAATAGGTTAGACGGAAAAGAGGAGCAAGGTTGATACGAACTGACCTCCAATTTCTTCCGCAATAATATTAACAAGAAAAAATAAATAACAAATGAAACCAGATTTCAAAAATATCGATATAGAAAATGAAGGATTTGTTTCGACGGATGTCTCGACATGGGCTGCCGAGCACGAAATCAAAGCCGATTGGCTCACGGCGGAACAAATCCCGGTAAAGCCCGTTTACACCAAAGAAGATCTCGAAGGCATGGAACATTTGAACTATGCCGCAGGCATTCCGCCTTTCCTTCGCGGGCCGTACAGTGGCATGTATGCCATGCGCCCATGGACGATCCGCCAGTATGCCGGATTTTCAACGGCCGAAGAATCGAATGCGTTCTACCGCCGCAACCTTGCATCGGGACAGAAAGGGCTTTCGGTGGCTTTCGACTTGGCAACACACCGCGGTTACGATGCCGACCACGAACGTGTGGTGGGCGATGTGGGTAAAGCCGGAGTATCTATCTGCTCTGTTGAAGACATGAAAGTGCTTTTCGACGGTATCCCCTTGAACAAAATGTCGGTCTCCATGACCATGAACGGAGCCGTTCTGCCCGTGTTGGCGTTTTACATCAACGCCGGTTTGGAACAGGGCGCCAAGTTGGAAGAAATGGCGGGAACCATCCAAAACGACATCCTGAAAGAATTTATGGTGCGCAACACCTATATTTATCCGCCGGAATTTTCCATGAAGATTATCGCCGATATCTTCGAATACACTTCCCGGAAAATGCCAAAATTCAATTCGATTTCCATTTCGGGATACCACATGCAAGAAGCCGGCGCAACAGCCGACATCGAGTTGGCTTATACATTGGCCGACGGCATGGAATACCTGAAAGCGGGCATCAATGCCGGAATCGATGTCGATGCGTTTGCACCGCGGCTTTCATTCTTCTGGGCTATCGGGATGAACCATTTTATGGAAATCGCAAAGATGCGTGCCGGTCGTTTGTTGTGGGCGAAAATCGTGAAAAGTTTTGGTGCGAAGAATCCAAAATCTTTGGCATTAAGAACCCATTCGCAGACTTCAGGATGGTCGCTGACCGAACAGGATCCCTTTAATAATGTGGGGCGTACCTGTATCGAAGCCATGGCTGCCGCTTTGGGACACACGCAGTCCTTGCACACCAACGCATTGGACGAAGCCATTGCTTTGCCGACCGATTTCTCGGCGCGTATTGCCCGCAACACACAGATTTACATTCAGGAAGAAACCCAGATTTGCAAGGAGATTGATCCATGGGCGGGTTCCTATTACGTGGAATCCATGACCAACGAATTGGTACACAAAGCTTGGGCGCTGATTCAGGAGATTCAACAGTTGGGCGGTATGGCCAAAGCCATTGAGACGGGTATTCCGAAAATGCGCATCGAAGAGGCTGCTGCACGCACGCAAGCCCACATCGATTCGGGAACGCAGAAAATCATCGGTGTGAACGAATATCGTTTGGAGAAAGAAGATCCCATCGATATCCTCGAAGTGGATAATACCGAGGTGCGCAAGCAGCAAATTGCCCGTTTGGAAGAGTTGAAGAAAAACAGGGACAACAACGCTGTACAAAAAGCGCTCGACGCCATTACGCGCTGCGTGGAAACCAAGGAAGGCAATCTGCTCGAATTAGCAGTAGAGGCCGCTAAAGTACGTGCAACGCTGGGTGAAATCTCTTATGCGTGCGAAAAAATAGTAGGTCGTTATAAAGCAGTAATCAGAACAATATCAGGCGTGTATTCATCAGAAACAAAATCAGATCCGACGTTCACGGAAGCATGTAAGCTGGCCGATAAATTTGCAAAGAAAGAAGGTCGGCAACCGCGTATTATGATCGCGAAGATGGGGCAGGACGGCCATGACCGTGGAGCCAAAGTAGTAGCAACCGGATATGCCGATTGCGGTTTCGACGTGGACATGGGACCTTTGTTCCAAACTCCGGAAGAAGCGGCTCGTCAAGCGGTGGAAAACGACGTTCATGTATTGGGCGTTTCATCGTTAGCGGCAGGACATAAAACCTTGATTCCGCAAGTGATTGAAGAATTGAAGACGCTGGGACGTCCCGACATTATCGTTATCGCCGGAGGCGTTATCCCCGCTCAAGATTACGATTTCCTTTACAAAGCCGGCGTAGCGGCCATCTTTGGGCCGGGCACATCGGTAACGAAGGCCGCGGTGGAGATCCTTCACATTTTGCTGGAAGAGTAAAAAGCCGGATTTCACGTATCCCGAAACGACGGATAGAGGCCTGTGGCGCTTTCCTGTCGTTTTGAGCGCGGGGTATTTTGGAAAAACAGAAAAAAAGCCGTCTCGAAATTATTCGGGGCGGTTTTTTATTTCGAAACAAAAAGTGCGTATATTTGTGGAAAATTGAAGCATCTATGATTTTTTCATCATCCGCCCCCATAAAAAAGAAAGAGGACATCGGTTTGTCGCCCTACGAGATAAAGTTTCGGGGGCAACGCAAATCGGACAAGGTGAAAATGACCGTTTTTGATTTTGATGAAAACAGGCTCTCGGAATACAAGATCGAAAATGAAAACCAGCTTGAACCGATGAAAAATCCTCAGACGACCACGTGGTTGAATATCGACGGCCTTCACAACGAAGATCTGATGAAAAAAGTAGCCGCTACTTTTTCCATTCCTTCCGATGTGATGTCCGATATATTGGATCCGCAATTGCGGCCGACGGTGGAAGATTTCGACACAGGGCTCTACGTTTCCATCCGCATGTTGGAATTTAACGAGAAATCGGGCAAAATTTACGTCGATAACCTGAGCCTCTTCTTGACCGAAACCCTGCTTATTTCTTTTCAGGAAAAACCGGGAGATGTGTTTGATCCCGTGCGCGAACGCATCCGCAAAAATCGGGCGAAAATACGGACTTCGGGCTCCGATTATCTCGCTTTTGCACTGTTGGACGTGATTATAGACAACTATATCTATATTCTTGGGCGCATAGGCGATAAGATAGAGGAAGTGGAGGAGAAAATGATTACCAGTTTTGATAAGGAGTTTCTTCAGAAAATCAATGTCTTGAAAAGCGAGTTGAACAAACTCCGCCGCGAGATAAAACCCGCCAAAGAGATGATTCTGAACTTGATGAAATTGGACACCGATTTTATCCACGAATCCAATCATACGCATTACAAAGAATTGCAGGACAACATCAATCAGGCGACCGAACAGCTTGATTATTACCGTGAAGTGTTGTACGACGAAGTGGATATGTACCACTCGTTTATGAGCACTAAGCTGAACGACATCATGGCCGTACTGACGGCCTTTTCGGTGATATTCATCCCCCTGACGTTTATCGTAGGGGTTTACGGAACCAATTTTTCCAATATCCCCGAACTGCATTGGCAATACGGTTATTTGGCGATGTGGATAGTGATGATTATCATGGCAATCATTATGTTGATCTATTTTAAACGGAAAAATTGGTGGTAGAGGAGACCATGGTTTTTCCATTAAAAACATAAAAAAACTCCTTTTTTAGAATAATTATTCATCACGATAAGGTCAAAAAATGGTATATTTGTAAACCCAAATACAATTAAAATGCTATTTAAATTATGAGATTAGATTTAAGTTCTAAAATTACGCTCGACCGTACTCCTCAGCGGCTTTACAAACCGGAAAACGATTTCGAAGAATATACGCTGACACGTTACGAAAAGATTCCGACTCTGATTTACAAAGAGATACTGCGGGCAGCGCAAAAAGTGGCCAACGAAATTGTTCGTGAAATGCAGAAAAAACGGGCGGAAGGGAAATCTTTTGTTCTCGGCCTTTCGGGCGGCGTATCGCCAACGCCCGTTTACGAAGAATTGGTGCGCCTGCACCGAGAAGAGGGCGTGTCGTTCAAAAACCTTGTTGTGTTTAACACCTACGAGTATTATCCCATCGAAGACCCGACGCACAGCAATCTGCAAGCCTTAAAAGACATTTTGCTGAACCACATAGATATTCATCCTTCCAATATTTATTCGCCCGACGCGACCGTAGAAAAAGACCTGATAGCCAAGAAATGCGAAGAATTTGATATGGATTTGCAGCGTCTCGGCGAACTCGATTATCTGTTGTTGGGTTTGGGGAGCAAAGGAAACATCGGATTCAACATGCCCGGCAGCAATTTATACTCGCAAACGCGCCTTGTCATGCTCGACGGAGATTTGCGCAAAGATATGGCGCACGTTTTCGGCTCTATGGACAAGGTGCCGGTTAGCGGCATTACCATGGGCATTGGCGACATGCTGAAAGCCAAACACATTACGCTTTTGGCTTGGGGCGAACAAAAGGCCGAAAGCATCAAGGAAATGGTCGAAGGCAAGGTTGCCGATTCCGTTCCCGCTTCTATCTTGCAGCGGCACGAAGATGTGAATGTGGTGATCGATTTGTCTGCCGCAGGCAGCCTTACCCGTATCAGTTACCCGTGGTTGGTAACCAATTGCGACTGGAGCGACAAACTCATTCGTCGCGCCATCGTTTGGCTGTGCGACAAAGTGAATAAACCCATCCTCAAACTGACCAACAAAGATTATAACGATTACGGGTTGAGCGAACTATTGGCCATTTACGGTTCGGCATATAATGTGAATATAAAGATATTCAATGATTTGCAGCACACCATTACCGGATGGCCGGGGGGAAAACCCAATTCCGACGATACTTACCGCCCCGAACGGGCCTTTCCTTACCCGAAAAGGGTTATCATTTTCAGCCCGCATCCCGACGACGATGTGATTTCGATGGGTGGAACGTTTCAGCGTTTAGTCAATCAAGGACATGAAGTTCATATTGCCTATCAGACATCCGGAAATATTGCCGTCGGCGATGAAGAGGTTATCCGCTACTTGGCGGTCATAGACAGCATCCGGCATCGTTTCGATCCCAACAACAAGGTGATCATCGATAAATACAAAAAGCTGAGGGATTATCTGATCCACGAAAAAACGAAAGACGACGTGGACACCCCCGATATTTTGTATGTCAAAGGGCAGATCCGCCGCGAAGAAGCCCGCACTGCCGACCGATACGTCGGTTTGTCGGACGAAAACGTGCATTTTCTCGATTTGCCTTTCTACGAAACCGGAAAAATCAAGAAAAACCCGATTTCGAAACAGGATGTCATTATCGTCAAAGATTTTATTGAATCCATCAAACCACACCAGATTTACGTAGCCGGCGATCTTGCCGACCCGCACGGGACACACAAAGTTTGCTTGGATGCCGCTCTTGCCGCCATTGATATGGTGAAGGGTGAAGACTGGTACAAAGACTGTCGCGTTTGGATGTATCGCGGAGCGTGGATGGAGTGGGAGATTGACCATATCGAAATGGCTGTCCCGCTTTCACCCGAAGAGTTGCGCCAAAAACGCAATGCCATTCTCAAACACCAGTCGCAGATGGAGAGCGCACCGTTTCTCGGCGACGACGAGCGTTTGTTCTGGCAACGTTCCGAAGAACGCAACCGTGCTACGGCCAACCTCTACAATAAGCTCGGTTTGGCGTCATACGAAGCTATTGAAGCCTTTGTGGAGTACAAACCCATTGATTGATCACATTCGCGCAAGAAAAACAATCTCAAAAAAAACGGCAGGATAATGAAAAACAATCCTGTCGTTTTTTTGTTTTTTGAGATAAAGATGCTCAAGTGGCAAAATTCAGCTCCATTTTGCGGTATAATTCATAAAAATGTTGTATATTGGAGCCGTAATTAACAAAAAGGAACATGGATAAGGAAAAATACCACATCGAATTTGAGATGGGTAACGCCTCACAAAACAGTTTGTGGCGTATGATCAGCCAGATTGGAGGGCTTTCGGAATGGTTTGCCGACGATGTGGCGTTCGATGAAGACGAAAATATCTATACGTTTACATGGAGCAAGAGCGACAACCGCGCCAAAGTGCAAAACTTGAAGCCGCAGTCGTCTATCCGCTTCCGCTGGTTGGATGAGGACGACGAAAACGCCTATTTTGAATTTGCCCTGCACAAGCTCGATTTATCGGGTGAGATGGTTTTGGAGATCACCGATTTTGCCGAACCCGATGAAAAAGGCGATTCCATCTCGCTTTGGGAACAACAAGTGGCCGAGATGAAGCGGCGGTTAGGCGTTTGATGGATGCCTGACAACTATCCTTAGACAAGGGGCAGGTAAAAAATCTACTGTTTTCATCGGTCTTTTTCTTTAAATATCTTTACGCATTTATGGGTGGATAGTCCGCATGATTTTATTATCTTTGTGGTCAAAATTCAAAGGAAAATTCTTTTCCGTTACATGAAAGTAAAAATCCACATAAGAAAACTTTACCAATACGTCTTAAAAACCTTTCTCCCGCTGTTTTTAATGACTTTTGCCATCTGCCTCTTTTTGGTGTTGATGCAATTTCTTTGGAAATATGTGGAGGACATGGTGGGTAAAGGGCTGGAATTTAGTGTGCTGGCCGAAATGTTCGGTTATGCGGCGTTAAGTCTTATCCCAATGGCCTTGCCCTTGTCTATCTTGCTGGCTTCGTTGATGGTATTCGGCAATCTGGGGGAAGACTTGGAGTTGTTGGCCATAAAAGCGGCAGGCATTCCCTTGTTGAAAACCATGAAGCCGCTTATCATCTTCCTTACTTTTGTCAGTATCGGGGCTTTCTTCTTTCAGAACAACGCCATGCCCAAGATACAGACCAAGTTTTCTTCTCTTCTGTGGTCTATCCGACAAAAATCGCCCGAACTGGATATTCCCGAAGGCGTTTTCTACAAGAATATTGACGGATACAACCTGTATGTGGGAAAGAAAAACCGCAAGACGGGCATCCTGTACGATGTGTCTATTTATGATATAGCTAAAGGCTTTAAAAATATGGCCGTGATTGTTTGTGATTCGGCCGAAATGAGGATGTCGGAAGACAAAAAGTGGCTGATTTTTA
This sequence comes from Dysgonamonadaceae bacterium, assembly GCA_031272205.1. GTDB lineage: Bacteria > Bacteroidota > Bacteroidia > Bacteroidales > Dysgonomonadaceae > JAISUH01. Next base: position 32,239 of record JAISUH010000038.1, read on the forward strand.
CCATGCACAGCGGGCAGCAATTTCAAAATTTCCAGCAGGATCTTTCGACGGGAAGCCGACCGACAGTCGATTTTGTGCCTTATGCTCGCGAAAGCTTTGATAAAAAAGTCATGCTGATTGGTTTTGACGCCAATTTTAACCGGATGTCGGAAGAAGACATCGAGGGACGGACATCCATTGCCTATATTTCGCAAAACCTGAAAGAATTGAAGACATCCATTGACTCAATGAGATATGTGGTGGATAGCATGAACGTTATCGACCGACGGCGGATGAAAGACTCTTATCAAAGTTTTCTCAATGCTTATCGGGCCGAAAAACGCGATTCGCTGATTCAGTTGAGTAAAATGCACCCCAATAACTTAGACCTCGATTCTTTGTTCGTTTCGAGAGACCAGAGTGTGAAAATCTCCGTTTTGAACAACGCCTATTCCAAAGCCGATAATAATGCCAATGATTTCAGATTCAGGTCTTTAACAAAAGTAGGTACGGGCAAAACGCTCAACCGCTACTGGATTGAATGGCATCGGAAATTTACGCTGTCGTTTGCCTGCCTTATCTTCTTTTTTATCGGCGCCCCCTTGGGCTCTATTGTTCGTAAAGGCGGTTTAGGAATGCCCATTGTGATTTCCGTCATCCTTTTCATCATCTACTACATTCTTGATAATGTGGGCTATAAAATGGCACGCGACGGCGTCTGGGCGCATTGGTTAGGTTGCTGGTTCAGCTCCATGATTCTTTTACCATTAGGTATATTCTTGACATACAAGGCAATGAACGATTCGTCGATCATGAATGCCGACACCTACATCCGTTTTTTCAAAAACTTGTTTTTTATTCGCGAAAAACGGAGTTATCCGCGCAAGGAGGTTATCATTAACGAACCGACTGATGAAGAGATTGACCGCTTGTTATCGGAACTGACGGGATTGGTAAAGGTCTATCTCAACAAATACGGGGAAATGAGATACCGAATTTATTGGATGGATAAAGGTTATGACCAACTGCTTACGGAAATCAAAAACACGATGGAGACGATGCTGAACATCCTGTCCAACTCCAAAAACAGGTTTGTCCTTGGCCTTGCGGAGCAGTATCCGGTGCTCATCAAAAACCTGAGGCCATTTGGCGCCGGTTCAAAAATGGCAAAAATAACCATGTACGCCTACCCGATAGGCGGAATCATAAAACTTGTTTCAGTTCTGTTTGCCAAGAGGATAAACAACGATTTACAATTGGTCGGACAGTTGAACACAAGTCTGCAAGATATGATAGATAAACATCGGAAAGATGCGGTCAATACGGCATCCTGACCCGTTTTTAAATTAAAATTCTGAGGAAAAATGCAAAAAATACAACTTAACACAATAGAAGAAGCGATTGAGGAAATACGCAAAGGCCATTTTGTGATTGTGGTGGATGACGAAGACCGCGAAAACGAGGGAGACCTCGTGATAGCCGCCGAGTGTATCACCCCCGAAAAAATCAATTTTATGGAGACCCATGCACGCGGGCTGATATGCGCCCCCATCACCAAGGAACGCGCCGAAGAACTCGATTTGCCGATGATGGTTGCCAATAACACCTCCATTCACTCCACGCCGTTTACCGTTTCCGTGGATCTGCTGACTCGTGGTTGTACGACAGGGATTTCGGCGCACGACAGAGCCGAAACGATAAAGGCTTTGGCCGACAAAACAACAAAACCCGAAGATTTTGGCCGTCCGGGTCATATTTTTCCGCTTCGCGCTCAGTCAAAAGGCGTGCTGCGACGCGCAGGACACACCGAGGCAAGCATCGATTTGGCGCGTATGGCCGATTTGTATCCGGCAGGGGCTTTAGCCGAAATTAAAAAGGAGGACGGCTCTATGGCCCGCCTTCCCGAATTAATGGAGATGGCTCAGCAGTTCGATTTAAAAATCGTATCGGTTGCCGCGCTTATTGAATACCGACTCCGTACCGAATCGCTTGTAGAACGGGGCGTGGAAGCCCATTTGCCAACCGAATACGGCGATTTTCATCTGATACCCTTCCTTCAAAAATCAAACGGGATGGAACACGTCGCGTTAGTAAAAGGAAGCTGGGAGGATGACGAGCCTGTTTTGGTGCGCGTTCACTCTTCGTGCCTGACGGGCGATATTTTTGGATCCTACCGTTGCGAATGTGGCGAACAGCTCCATAAATCGCTGCAAATGATTGAAAAAGAAGGAAAAGGAGTTCTCGTTTACTTGAAACAGGAAGGCCGGGGAATCGGACTTATGGCCAAAATAGCAGCCTATAAGCTTCAAGAAGAAGGATTGGATACGGTCGATGCCAACCTGCACTTGGGATACAGGGCAGACGAACGCGATTACGGCGTGGGAGCGCAAATCCTGCGGAGCATAGGCGTAAAAAAAATGCGCCTGATGACCAATAATCCCGTGAAACGTATCGGATTGGAGTCTTACGGATTAGACGTGGTGGAAGTGTTACCCATTGAGATTGCCCCCAACAAATTCAACCATTTCTACATGGAAACCAAGAAAAACAAGATGGGGCATTTATTGAAAAAATTAAAGTAAATAAACTGTAAAACAGTACGTTGTATATTTAATAAATCAGTTTTCTATGAGGAACATGGATGTGATTTTTCTTTTTATTATCGGACTTGTTGCCGGAGGCTTATTGAGTTGGATTATTGTCCGATTGGCTTTGAAGTCAAAAATGGTTTCGAAGACGGATTTTGACGCTCTGTCCGAAAAAAATAATACGCTCAATACGCAAGTAGCGCTGTCGTCCGAAAAATTGAATGTAGCGGAAGAAACACAGCGTTCATTGAAGACCGAATTGCAGGGCAATCAGGATAGAATCAATAATTTATACGCTGATATACAGAATCTTGAAAAACAATTATCAACTATTACTGCAAATTACAATTCGGCCGGCGAAACCCTGAAAACGCATCTCGAAAGCATTGCTTCGCTCAAAGAAGAACTTGCCGCAAAAACCGAAGAATTTAACGCGGCAACCAATACGCTGGCGGCTTATAAGGCCGACAACCGCGCGTTGCAGGAAAAATTGGAAACGCAAAAATCAGAAATAGAGGCATTGCGCAAGCAGTTCAATATCGAATTTGAGAACATCGCATCAAAAATTCTCGACGAGAAATCGGAGAAATTCACGAAACTCAATCAGGATAACCTCTCCACCATTTTGAAACCGCTTGGGGAAAACATCGATACCTTCCGAAAAAAAGTGGAAGAGGTGTATATTACCGAAGCAAAAGAACGCTTTTCGCTGGGCGAGGAAGTGAAAAGACTGGCACAGTTGAACCAGAAAATCAGTGAGGAAGCCAACAACTTGACCAACGCCCTGAAAGGAAATTCAAAAACGCAGGGAGATTGGGGACAGATGATTTTGGAAAACATCCTCGAACGTTCGGGATTGACGCTGGGACGCGAATATGAGGTGCAGGATTTCTTGAAGGACGCCGACGGCAATTACCTGAAAAACGAGGACGGGACAAAAATGCAGCCCGACGTCATTGTCTCTTACCCCGACGACCGAAAAGTAATAATCGACTCCAAAGTTTCACTGTCGGCTTATGCCCGATACGTTGCAGAGAATAACCCGGAAGAACAAAAAACGGCCATCCGCGAGCATTTGCGCTCGGTGAGAAAGCATATCGACGAACTGAGCCGTAAAAGCTATCAGGATTATGCGGTTACGCTCGATTTTGTGATGATGTTCATCCCCAACGAACCGGCCTATCTGCTCGCTTTACAACATGAACCCGATTTGTGGCAGTATGCTTACGATAAGAAAATACTGCTCATCAGCCCCACGAATTTGATCGCCGCGCTAAAACTCATCTCCGATTTGTGGAAGCGCGAATATCAGAACCGCAATGCGCAGGAAATTGCCGATCGTGGTGCAGCGCTGTACGACAAATTTGTGAATTTCGTGGATTCGATGACCGATATCGAAGCGCATCTCGACAAAGCTAAAAAGAGCTACGACAGCGCCTACGGACAATTAAAATCGGGTAGGGGAAACCTCATCGGACAAGCCGAAAAATTGCGCGAACTGGGCGTGAAAGCGAAGAAAAATTTGCCGCCATCGCTCATAGAGGAAGAATAGTGTAATAGACTCATTAAAAATATCGATAAATGATGAAAACATCCATTTTTTACAGTATTAAAACGTTGATATCAGGATTGTTATTGAGTTTATCTTTTGTCGGATTTGCTCAGACGGAGACAGGCCAAAAGAATTTTATCAACCAGCATTACATCGAAGTTACAGGGAAAGCCGAACTGGAAATTGTCCCTGACATGATTTACTTGAAAATACAGTTGAGCGACAAAGACAATAAAGATAAACTGACGCTTCCTGAAATCGAAAAAATCATGATACAAAAATTGGACGAAGCGGGCGTCGATATGGATAAAGACTTTTTCTTAGTTGATTTTATCAGCAATTTGAAGACCTCGTTGTTTAAATCGTCAAATGTGGTTCTTTCGAAACAGTATCAGGTAATTGTCCACGACGCGCAAACCTTGCAAAAAATATTCTTTGAATTTCAGAAATTGGGTATCTCAAACGTGTCGATAGAAAAATTAGACCACAGCAACATGGAGCAATACATAAAGGATGCCAGGATAAAAGCGATTAAAGCGGCAAAAGAAAAAGCCGAAGCCATGGCTGTCGCATTGAAACAGAGTATTGGTAGAGCGATCTATATTCAGGAGGCGAACAACCAAAGTCCATATTTGGTTTCAAATGTATTGCAAGGTCGTTTGACCGGCGTAAATGCAAAAGTGAGAGGTATTGGCCGCATTTTGGAAGAAGAAGCTCCAAGCGACATGGAATTTGAAAAAATTAAAATCGAAAGCGCTGTTTTGGTGCGGTTCGAGTTATTTTAATTAACGGTAAAAACAAAAAATAGATGTACGGAAAAATGCAACAACACCTGCAAATCGAATTGAAATCGATTGAAGAAGCAGGTCTTTACAAAAAAGAACGAGTGATTGTTTCGCCTCAAAAAGCCGAAATAAGAGTTGATTCGGGACAGGAAGTCTTGAATTTTTGTGCCAATAATTACCTGGGGTTGTCGGACAACCCGCAACTGATAGAAGCGGCCAAAAAGGCGCTCGACGACAGAGGCTACGGCATGTCGTCCGTACGTTTCATCTGTGGAACGCAAGATTTGCACAAAGAATTGGAAGGCCGCATCAGCGAATTTTTCGGCACCGACGATACGATTCTTTACGCCGCTTGTTTCGACGCCAACGGTGGGCTTTTTGAACCCCTGCTGACCGATGAAGACGCCATCATCTCCGACGCGCTGAACCATGCGTCCATCATCGACGGTGTGCGCCTCTGCAAGGCGAAACGCTACCGTTATGCCAACGCCGATATGGATGATCTCGAAAAATGTCTGAAAGAGGCGCAGGCACAGCGTTTTCGCATCATCGCCACCGACGGCGTTTTCTCGATGGATGGCAACGTTGCCCCGATGGACAAAATTATCGGTTTGGCCGAAAAATACGATGCCTTGGTCATGGTGGACGAAAGCCATTCGGCCGGGGTTGTGGGCAAAACCGGCCGGGGCGTCTCGGAACAATTTAATTGCCGGGGCAAAATAGATATTTTCACCGGTACGCTCGGAAAAGCGTTTGGAGGCGCTATTGGCGGGTTTACCACCGGACGGAAAGAGATCATCGATTTGCTTCGACAGCGTTCGCGCCCCTACCTGTTCTCAAATTCTATTCCCCCTATGGTCGCCGCCGCCGCCATTAAAACCTTCGACCTTTTGGGAAACTCCAACGCTTTGCAGGATAAACTGCACGAAAACGTAAGTTATTTTGTGGAAAAAATAAAAGCTGCCGGATTTGATATAAAGCCAACACAATCAGCTATTTGTGCCGTAATGCTCTACGACGCGAAACTGTCGCAGGACTTTGCCGCAGAGCTGCTCGGCGAAGGGATTTATGTTACCGGTTTCTATTATCCGGTAGTACCGAAAGGCGAAGCACGCATCCGTGTCCAGCTCTCGGCCGGACACGAGCGCGAGCACTTAGACAAAGCCATTGCCGCATTCGTTAAAGTGGGTAAAAAATTGAAGGTAATCTGATGCGGCGATTCAATACTAAAAAAATACGATTGATACAAAGAGATAAAAATGAAAGCATTAGTTAAGCTCCGTCCCGAAAAAGGGATTTGGATGATGGATGTTCCCGTTCCCGAAATCGGCGTAAACGACGTCCTTATCAAGATTAAAAAAACAGCTATTTGCGGCACCGATTTGCATATTTACAAATGGGACGAATGGTCGCAGAAAACCATAAAAACCCCGATGACCATAGGCCACGAGTACGTTGGCGAGATTGTGGAAATGGGCAGTGGCGTTTCCAATTTGAAAATCGGCGACCGCGTAACGGGCGAAGGACATATCGCCTGCGGGCATTGCCGCAATTGTCGCCGCGGCAAACTGCACGTCTGCGAAAATTCGATTGGCGTTGGGGTGAATCGCGACGGCGCTTTTGCCGAATACCTGTCGCTTCCTGCCGCCAATGTGGTGAAGTTAGACCCGCGCGTTCCCGATGAAATTGCATCCATTATGGATCCGTTTGGCAACGCCACACACACCGCATTGTCTTTCCCGCTCATCGCCGAAGATGTATTGATTACCGGGGCCGGGCTTATCGGGAACATGGCGACTGCCATCTGCCGGTTTGCAGGAGCGCGTTTCGTAGTTGTTACCGATATGAGCGATTACCGATTGGAGATTGCCAAGAAAATGGGGGCTACGCTAACCCTCAATCCCTCGAAGGGAGAGACGCTCGACCAAGCCATGAAACAGCTGGGTATGAGAGGCTTTGATGTGGGATTGGAGATGTCGGGGTCGCCAACGGCATTCCGCGATATGCTCAAACACATGTATAACGGATCCAAAATATCTTTGCTCGGCCTTTTGCCCAACGACACATCGGTGAATTGGAATGATATTATATTCAAAGCGCTTACGCTAAAAGGAATTTACGGACGAGAAATGTGGGAGACTTGGTATCAGATGGAACAGATGATCATCTCCGGCATTGATCTTTCGCCCGTTATCACGCACCGCTTCCCGATCAGTGAGTTTCAACAAGGCTTCGACGTCATGGAGAGCGGTCTGTGCGGAAAAGTGATTTTGAATTGGGATTAGCGCCTGTCCGTTAATTCATTTTAAAAAAAAGGGATCATTTTATCTGTATCGATAAAATGATCCCTTTTCTTATTTATTTGCGGCAGTAACTTTTTCAATCCATCTTATACACCACGCAATTGATGTTCATTCCGGCTCCCACAGAAGCCATCACCAAGATGTCTCCGGAACTGATTTCATGGGGCATCAATTTGCCGCGCCGAACCATATCGAAGAGGGTGGGGACAGTCGCCACCGAAGAATTTCCCAACCATGAAATGGTCATCGGCATCACGCCTTCGGGAACCTCTTTTATATCGTATAATCGGTATAGACGGGTGAGGATGGCGTCGTCCATTTTTCCGTTTGCCTGATGGATAAGCACCTTTTTTATCTTGTTGATGTGCAGCCCTAATTTGTCCAACGTTGCTTTTATGGCTTTAGGCACGTTCTCCAGCGCATATTGGTACAAACGGCGACCGTTCATCTTCAAAAACAGTTCTTTGGAGCCGGCCAACTTTTTTTCGTAGGAATAGCCCATGTGCAGCATATTGACGTAATCCAAAGCGTCGCTTCGCGAACCGTGGCCGAGAACACCCGTTGGCATTTCGCTTTCGCAGGATTCCAATACAGCCGCGCCTGCGCCGTCGGCATAGATCATGCTGTCGCGGTCGTGTGGGTCGGAGATGTGCGACAGGATATCGGCGCCAACGGCCAATATTTTTTTTGCATCGCCCGAACGAAGGATGTAATCGGCTTGAATAACGGCTTGTACCCATCCGGGGCAGCCAAACAACAGGTCGTAGGCCACAGTGTCGGGATTGGCTATACCCAGCTTTTGCTTCAAACGCGCGGCGAGGCTCGGCAAAATATCCATGCGGTTATTTTCCGCAGACGTCTCCCCAAAATTGTGGGCGAAAATGATGTAATCGAGTTCCTCTTTATCTATTCCGGCCGATTCGATGGCGCGTTGTGCGGCATAAAGCGCCAAATCGGATGTCGATTGACCGTCTTCGGCATAACGACGCTCGGAAATAGTGGTGATTTCCAAAAACTTACTCACAATATCCTCGCTCGCCGTGGGGAGTTTCTCTCCCGTTGAATCGTAAAATTCGTAAGACAAGAAGTCCTCGTTTTTCATCCGTTTTTCGGGGATATAGCTTCCCGTACCGGTGATGATACTATATAACTTTTTCATCTATAATTATTTATAGCTTTTCAGATAACTCTAAACTGCTGCAAAGGTAACAATTTAAAATGGGATTAGGGAATATTGTTTGGATTTTTCTTTTTTTTATCTTATCTTTGCTTAGACGAGGACAAAATGAGGCAACTATGGTGTAAATAAATTCAGATAAACTATTAGTAATAAAATATTTATGTGGAACTTGAAAATAAAAAACAGCATTTGGCGCTTGGTCGTTTCGGCGGCGATTCTATTACTCTTCCTGTTAGCGTTATTTGTGATTCTTAATTTGTTTCGGAAAGAAAACTGTTTCTGGTCGCGAATCCTGCAAGAATTTATTCAAATATGGATACCCGTTACTTTTTTGGCCTATTATCGTAAAATTTTTATTGATAAGATTGGTTTCAGGCGCAAAAGCATGTTTGTGGTGATAGCATTGGGTGTAATTTACATTTCGATAGCTTCAGGCCTCCTAACCCTGTTGTTCGACAGACCCATTTGGAAGGTCTTGATAGAAGATCTGTTTGTCGTTTTGTTCTCAGTATTGGTGCTTGTTTTGCCGTATAGCTGGGGCGAATTAAAAAAGAACAAAAAGTAAAACCTTTTTTTTAAAGATGGAATTGTAAGTTAAGCGAGGATTGAGAAATAATCCTTTTTTTAAATGATATGTCCATGCCTAAAAAGAAAGGAATATGTTCTACCTTACTATATCGGGCGGAGAACTTCCGGTGGCTTTCACCACTCAATCAGCGGGCTTCATCTTGCAGCGGTTCTTAATACGATAATCGTATAGGAATGAGGCTGGAAAGTGTGTTGAAACGTGCTTTCAACCGAAATTTGCGAATGTTGCGGTACAATTTTCTCGGGATTATCCGGCGTATTTTCGGCTGATAATTCTCCTTGCAAAACAGTAACTTGAGCCGTATTTGCAAGGTCGAAATTTTGCAGCGTGAAAGATTGACTCCTTTCGGTAGATCCCGTATTAACAACGTGAATTACAACTGCTTGAC
>JAISUH010000044.1 GCA_031272205.1 Dysgonamonadaceae bacterium
AACAGTCCGCAAAACGAAGATTTGATGTTGGTTAAAAGACTTGCTCAAATAGAAAAACGGGGCGATACGCTGTTCTACTATATGCTGGGCGATAACGCTGACAACTCGAACGATAGCCGGTCTTTCGGCTGGGTAGAAGAACGATTGATTATTGGGATGTTTTGGAAGAAGTAGTTGGGGGTTGGGGATGCGCCTCGGCAAAAAATCAAATAAATTTGTTTTTTGCTCTCAGCTTTCACTATCTTTGCAGAAGACAATACATCAAAATACACATCCTTTTTATATACAATGGATACAGGCAATTTACAAGAGCAACTCCGAACGCTTTTTCCTTCGAATCAAATTTTTTCGGACGCTTTGTCGCGTCTCACAAAAGGGACGGATGCCGGGCTTTACCGTCTTGTGCCGGGGGCTGTGGTGAAAGCAAACTCCGAAGCGGAAATCATCCGCTTATTGAAGTTTTGCGGCGAAAAAAATATTCCCCTAACGTTTAAAGCTGCAGGGACAAGCCTGAGCGGGCAAACCTTGTCCGATTCGGTGTTGGTGGAAATCGGGCAGGGTTTTGAGTTTTTCGCCATCAAGAATAACGGAAAGGCCGCTACCTTTGGTGCGGGGGTTACGGGGACGGCGGCCAACCGTTCGCTGATGCGCTATCAGAGGAAACTGGGGCCAAAACCCGCCTCCATCAACTCGGCCAAAATCGGCGGCATTGTTTCCAACAACGCCAGCGGGTCGAGCTACGGAATCAAATACAACAGCTACAACACGGTAACGGCGATGCGGATCATCTTTGCAGATGGTTCCCTGCTCGATACTGCCGACCCGGAAAGCCGCAAGGCTTTTATCGAATCGCACCCGCAGTTGATCGAAGATATTCTGCAAATACGCCGAGATGCCGTTGACCATGAGGGTGTACGCGAAAAAATCGCACGGAAATATCGCTTGAAAAATACCTGCGGATATGGAGTGAATTCGTTAATTGATTTTGACGACCCGATAGAAATCATCCGGCACCTGCTTGTAGGTTCGGAAGGAACCTTGGGTTTCATTTCACAGGCAACGTTCGAAACAGTGCACGATGCGCCGCTCAAGGCCTGTGCCATGATTTATTTTCCCAACCTGCGCGACGTGTGCAACGCCATTATCCCTTTGCGGAGCTGTTCGGTAAGCGCGGCCGAATTGATGGACCGGAACGCGCTCCGCGCCGTGGAAAATCAGGATGGCATGCCGCCCGAATTGAAATCCTTACCCGAAAGCGCCGCCGCGCTGCTCATCGACACATCCGCCGACGATACCGAAACGCTGTTGGCGCAAATGCGGGAAATCGAAAGCAAACTGTCGGCTATTGAAACGCTTTCGCCCATCCGATTTACTACCGATACACAGTTGTACAATACTTATTGGCGCGTCCGCAACGGACTTTTCACCTCGGCGGCGGCCGCTCGACCTCCACAGACCATGAGCGTCATCGAAGACGTCGCTTTCAGCGCCGAGGTTTTGGGCGATGCCCTGACCGATGTACGTCAGCTTCTTGTCCGTTCGGGATACGCCGATGCAGTCATGTGGGGGCATTTGTTGGATGGAAATGTGCATTTTACGGTTTTCCCCGATTTCAATTCGTCGGACGGCGTGGAAAAATATGCGCGGTTCATGCAGGAACTCTGCGATTTGGTTGCTTTGAAACACGACGGAAGTTTGAAAGCCGAGCACGGGACAGGTCGAAACATGGCTCCGTTTGTCGAATTGGAGTGGGGCAGCGAGATATACGGCTTGATGAAACGCATCAAAAAAGCCTTCGATCCGGCAAATATTCTCAATCCGGGTGTGTTGATAAACGACGATAAAGATATCTTTATCAAGAATTTGAAAGAAATACCCGAAGCCAACCCTATCATCGACAAATGCATCGAATGTGGTTTTTGCGAAGTCAATTGTCCGTCGAAAAACCTGACGCTCACACCGCGCCAGCGCATTGTCGCCTACCGTTGGCTCACGCTCAAAGCGAATCAATCGATAGAAAAACAATCGCTTCGTCAATTGGCGAAAGCCCTTTCTTATCCGCTCGACGATACCTGTGCCGCCGACGGTTTGTGTGCGCTCTCGTGCCCCGTCGGCATCAATACAGGGGCGCTCGTGAAAGAACTGCGATGGCAGCACAACGGCAATTTCGCCAACAAAATAGCCGATTCCGTCGCCGCCAATATGGGCGGACTGACGGCATCGTTACGTGTCTTGCTCAATGTTCCATATACCCTTGCCCGAATAGTTGGATACAACTCCATGGAAAGCGTTACACGCGGGCTTTACAAACTGTTCGACGGTTTGTTTCCCTTATGGACGCGATATACGCCTTCGGGAAGCGCCAAAATACCTCAATGCGATAGCGCTTCTGCACCTCAAGATGCGCCGAAGGTCGTCTATTTTCCATCCTGTATCACGCGCTCGATGGGCGGAAGGTCTTTCGGATACGATATTACGGAAAACGACCTTCCTTCGACGATGATCGCCTTGCTCCGAAAAGCGGGGTATTCCGTCGTCATTCCCGAAGAAAAGGACAAACTCTGTTGCGGGATGGCGTTTGCCAGCAAAGGTTTTCGCAAACAGGCCGAAAAAAAGAAGGCCGAACTCAACGACGCTTTGCTGAAAGCCAGCCTCGGAGGCGAATTGCCGATCGTTTGCGACATGAGTCCCTGTTTGTTGCATATACGCGAAACGCTTGACCCTAAATTGAAATTGTATGACCAAGTGGAATTTATTCACGATTTTCTATTGGATAGATTGGCGTTTACGAAACAACCCGTTTCAGTTGCCGTCCATACCACGTGCAGCGCCACGAAAATGAATTTGCAGGAGAAATTGATTGCCGTGGCAGCGCTTTGCGCCGAGAAGGTAGTCGTTCCCGAAAACATTACCTGTTGCGGATGGGCGGGCGACCGTGGTTTTTTCTACCCCGAACTCAACCGTTCGGCGCTCGCGCCGCTGAAAGAGAATTTGAGAGGCGCAACCGAAGGTTATTCCAACAGCCGCACCTGCGAAATCGGATTGTCGGTCAATAGCGGTATTACGTATAAATCGTTGGTCTATTTGGTAAATAAATGCACGGAGCCGAAATGATGCGAAAAATTCGGTAATAAAAGTTTTTGGCACGTATTCAAACAATAAATCTCTGAAATTCTATTGATTTTCAGAGATTTATTAATTTTTTTTGTGCGGCTGAAGGGACTCGAACCCCCACGCCTTTCGGCACCAGATCCTAAGTCTGGCGCGGCTACCAATTACGCCACAACCGCGAAAGAGGGTGCAAATATACGATTTTTATTTGCTAATTTCACGTATTTGGAACTAAAAATTACCGTTTAGCCATCCCCTTAGCGTTTCTGCGCTGCTCCGATAGTTTGTTCAATTACTTTGGGAAAGTGGAGGTACTCCAGTTTGTGTACCTTACGGGCTACGTCTTCGAAGGTGTCGGTGGGCAAAACTTCGCATTTCGCCTGAAAAATAACTTGCCCTTCATCGTAATGCTCGTTCACGTAATGGATGGTGATACCCGATTCGGTTTCGCCTGCGGCTACGACCGCCTTGTGGACATGATCGCCGTACATCCCTTTTCCGCCGTATTTGGGCAGCAGGGCGGGGTGGATGTTGATCATTTTCTTGGGGAAGGTTTCGATGAGCGTGTCGGGAATTTTCAACAGAAAGCCCGCGAGAACGATGAAACCGATATTGTGATCCCGCAAAATTTCGAGGATGCGTTTTCCCTCGTCAAACTCCTTTTTAGGACAGGTCAGAGACGGGATCCCCCATTTCTTAGCCCTTTCGTGAACGAAAGCATCGGCTTTGTTCGATAATATAAGGCTAATCTGTATCTCTTTATTCCCCGAAAAATACTCGGCGATATTCTCGGCGTTAGACCCGCTACCCGAAGCAAAAATGGCGATATTTATCATAAAAATTCAATATATTTTGCACAAAAAAACCGGAAATGTGCATTTTTCGACGAATTTCTTTCCGAAAATGTATGAGGTTCCAGATTTTTTGATTTACTTTGCACTCACAAAATTAGAAATAATAATTTTTTATTTATTCATTTAATAACAAAAGTTATGTCTGAAGTAGCAGAAAGAGTGAAATCGATTATCGTCGATAAATTAGGTGTTGAAGAATCTGAAGTAACGGATAACGCAAGCTTCACCAACGATTTGGGAGCCGATTCGCTTGACACCGTAGAACTGATCATGGAATTTGAAAAAGAATTCAACATTTCAATTCCGGACGATCAGGCAGAGAAAATCTCTACCGTGGGCGATGCTGTTTCGTATGTAGAGCAACACGCTAAATAAAATTCCTTTCAGTTTAATTACATGGAATTAAAGAGAGTTGTAGTAACAGGTCTGGGAGCCGTTACCCCCATTGGCAACGATGTGAAAACAACGTGGAATAATGCCGTTGCGGGTAAAAGCGGAGCCGGACCTATTACTCATTTCGACGCTTCACTGTTTAAAACGCAATTTGCTTGCGAAGTGAAAGATTTTGATCCGACTCAATATCTCGACAAAAAAGAGGTGCGGAAGTTCGATCGTTATGCCTTGCTTGCCATAGGTGCAGCCACGGAAGCGATGGAAGATTCGAAACTCGACCTTGAGGTAGAAGATCGGAATCGCATTGGGGTTATTTTTTCCGCAGGGATTGGCGGTATAAGCACATTCGAAGAAGAAGTCTCCTATTATGCCTTGAACAAGGATAAAGGGCCTCGCTTCAATCCGTTTTTCATTCCGAAAATGATAGCAGACATTGCCACGGGGCAAATCTCTATGATTTACGGACTGCACGGGCCGAATTATGCAACCGTTTCGGCATGTGCGTCATCGACCAATGCCATTTCCGATGCTTATAATCTGATTCGCTTAGGTAAAGCAAACGCTTTTGTAACCGGTGGAGCCGAAGCTGCGATTACCGTGTCGGGCGTAGGTGGTTTTAATGCCATGCACGCGCTTTCGACCCGTAACGATTCGCCCGAAACCGCATCCCGTCCGTTCAGCGCAAGCCGCGACGGATTTGTCATCGGAGAAGGTGCCGCTTGTCTGATTCTTGAAGAATTGGAACATGCCAAAGCGCGTGGAGCACACATCTATGCCGAAGTTGTGGGTGCCGGAATGTCAGCCGACGCTTACCACCTGACCGCCTCGCACCCCGAGGGGTTAGGCGCAAAATTGGTGATGCGCAATGCGCTGGAAGATGCGAATATGAAGCCTGAGGAAATTGATTATATCAACGTGCATGGAACGTCAACGCCCGTCGGTGATATTTCGGAGAGCAAGGCTATTCTCGATGTGTTCGGAGAGCACAGCTACAAGCTGAACATCAGCTCCACAAAATCGATGACAGGCCATTTGCTCGGTGCGGCCGGAGGATTGGAATCCATCTTCTGCGTCCTCGCCATCCGAGACGGCATTATTCCGCCCACTATCAACCATACCGAGGGAGATAATGATCCCGAAATTGATTATAATCTTAATTTTACTTTCAATAAGGCGCAAAAACGAGAAATCCAAACGGCAATTTCAAATACCTTTGGCTTTGGAGGACACAATTCGAGCGTCATTTTCAAGAAATACAAGTATTGAGAAAGTGTGTTAAGAAAAACCTTACGGGAGATAAGGGTTGTTTTCCATCGCGGAAAAGAGCCTTATCTCTCTTTTTATAAAATTCTCGGATTTTACCCCGACAGAATCAATCTATACAGAGAAGCCGTTACCCATCGATCATCGTCAATCCGTTCGGAGAAAGGGCGTTGGATAAATAACGAACGTCTTGAATTTCTTGGCGACGCCATACTTGATGCCATTGTCGCCGATATTCTTTACAAAAAATACGAGTATAAGAAGGAAGGCTTCCTCACCAATATGCGTTCGCGGATTGTGCAGCGAGACACATTAAACAAATTGGCCGTAGAGCTGGGCTTGGATAAAATGATTGTTTCATATACGCGCAATCTGGCGCATAACACCAACATTTACGGAGATGCTTTGGAGGCTCTTATCGGGGCTATTTACTTGGATCAAGGATATCGTGTGGCGAAAAAATTTGTGTATGAGACACTTATTCGCCAGCATATCGATATGGAATCCGTCATTAAAAACGAAGTGGATTTCAAGTCGCGGTTGATAGAGTGGGGGCAGAAGAACAAAGCCGAAGTGGTTTTCGAGATGGTGGACAGCTCTTACGACAGGGAGAACAACCCCGTTTTCCAATCGGAGGTTTATATTTGCGGGATTGAGTCCGGTTGCGGAAACGGATTTTCGAAAAAAGAATCGCATCAGCGAGCCGCTAAAAAGGCGCTGAAACGATTAAGAGACGATGAAGCGTTTCAGCGGCAAATACTGACTTTGGCCAAAGAAAATTCCATCTCGAATGTCGAAGCTGCTGCGCAGGATAAAGATGAGGATACGGCCGATGCGGATTTACAGACAGATATTTGTTCATAAACGAGTTTTGTATGAAAACGTATTCAATTGAAGAACAGCGCCGTATCGACAGTGTCATCCGCACTTGCAAAATTTGTTTCGTGGGGATGATTGACGAGCAGGGAGACCCCTATGTGTTGCCGATGAATTTCGGTTACGACGGAGATGCGGTCTATATTCATTCCGCTTCCTCCGGAAAATCGATACGCGCCCTCGAAAAGAACCCCAAAGTTTGCATTACATTCTGCACCAATCCCGAACTGGTTTGGCAACATCCCGACGTGGCATGCAGCTATCGGATGAAAGCCGAAAGCGTGATTTGCAACGGAATAGCGCTGTTTGAAAGCGATTTTTTCGAAAAAGAAAAGGCTTTGAACCTCATTATGAGGCAATATACCGGCCGGGATTTCAGTTATTCGATTCCTGCCGTGAACAATGTGCAGGTGTGGAAGATTGCGATTGAATCCGTTGCGGCAAAAGAATTTGGGGTCAAGCCTGATAAAGGGAGAGCAACAGTAAGGCCATAAAGCTATTGACAAGTTGCTGTTGAAAAATGATAAGCAGTTTACAAAATCCATCCATCAAAAATATCGCGAAATTGGCGAAGAGCCGTGAGCGCAGGGCACAAAATCTTTTTGTGATTGAGGGCGCACGCGAGCTGTCGTTGGCCTTGCAAAGTCGTTATGAAATCACGCAAGTATATGTTTGCCGCGAATTGTTTTCGAAAACGGACTATCCCGATGTGCTGACCGGGTTTGAGGCTGACCGGATAACAGAAATATCCCCTGTCGTATTTGAAAAAATCGCCTATCGGGAAGATTCCGACGGGATAATTGCTTTGGCTACCCCAAGGCGCCATTCGCTTGCAGAATTGCAATTATCGAATAATCCGTTTGTTATTATTCTCGAATCGGTTGAAAAGCCGGGTAACTTGGGCGCTGTTCTACGAACGGCGGACGCTGCAGCGGTCGATGCCGTTATTGTTTGTGATCCTCAAACCGAATTATACAACCCGAATGTTATCCGATCGAGCGTAGGCGCTTTGTTTACCGTCCAAACGGCGGTTTGTTCTTCGCAAGAAGCCTTACAATGGTTACATGTTCACGGTATAACTTCGTATGCCGCCGAATTGCAGGCCTCCGATTTTTATCAGGATGTGGATTTCCGTTCGCCTTCGGCGATAATCATGGGAACGGAAGCCGACGGGCTGACCGATTTTTGGCTGAAAAACGCAAGTGCACGGATGAAAATACCGATGAGAGGGAAAATCGATTCACTCAATGTATCGGTTTCGGCTGCTGTGCTGACGTTTGAGGCGATGCGGCAAAGGGGATTTTAAAACTTTTGCGCGTCGCTTATCCATTCGGCGACTTCCTGCAAGGATTCGGCTTCTTTTTCCTGTTTTCCGCAATACAACGCCCATTTCGGCGCTCTAAAAATTTGGTTGAGAGTTCTTAGTTCTTCGAGGGGACAGCTAAACATTCCAAATTTCGAAAATTTGGAATGTTTAATAGAAGGTAATGCAAACATCGTCCCCTCAGCGGGATTTTGGGGTGGAGAGGGATGTGTCTGTCCGTAAGCTGAAGCCCACGGTTAATAAAGTGGTGTTCCTTGCAAGGGTCGGGCTGCCTGAATATCCCCGTTCGGGGATACATATCAATAGAAAACAGTGCTCTCCTACCAATGCAACCCCATACGGGGTTGAACGGCATTTAGCCCTTTGGTTTC
>JAISUH010000091.1 GCA_031272205.1 Dysgonamonadaceae bacterium
TGTAGCATGGCAGTACGTATGAGAGTTTCACAATACTATTGTCTATATAGTTTTACCGTTCTTTTTACATATAACTGCGGGGACACACTCCTGTTTTTCATTTTACCATTGTAAAGATATAACGATTTTTCTTGCGTTTTTTTTTTTTTTTTGTTATTTTCACTAAATATATATATTTTTATAATCAGGTATTTCTGTTAAATAGTTGAAGTTTTGATTTTCGTAATCCATTATTCCGCAATAATGGGACAATCCGTTGGAGACTATTAAATATTTTACCCGCAATACGCTGTTGTATCGTGCAATTTGGTCGAAAACCTGCTGGGTGATTGCCACATCAGGCTGTTTGTATTCAACAATGACGACGGGTTCGAGCCTGTTGTTATAGACAACGGTATCGCAACGCCGACTTAAAGAGTGGAGTTTTATCGCTATTTCGTTTGCCATGAGCGAAGCAGGGTAGTGTTTTTCGGTTTGAAGGTAATTCACAAAATGTTGGCGCACCCATTCTTCGGGCGTGAGGGTGACGTATTTTCGCCGCAGCGGGTCGAAAATTTCCAATCCTGCGTCCGTCTTTTGGATTTTTGCATCGAAAACAGGCAAATTTAAAGCAAACATATCGTATCTTTGTGTCTATAATAAATTGCACTTGGCAAAAGTACGGTATTTATGAAGACAAAACAAGAAATTGTAGAAAATTGGCTTCCGCGTTATACAAAAAGGGCGTTAGGCGATTTCACGGAATTTATCTTACTCACAAATTTCCAGAAGTACGTCGATATTTTCGCCAATCATTTCGATGTGCCCGTGGTGGGGATGGATGGCAATATGCCCAACGCTTCGGCGAACGGCATAACCGTCATCAATTTCGGCATGGGAAGCGCAAATGCGGCTACTATCATGGATTTGCTGGGAGCGATTGCCCCCAAAGCGGTTTTGTTTCTCGGAAAATGCGGCGGATTGAAAGAGAAAAGCAATTTGGGCGATTACATTTTGCCCATTGCCGCCATTCGCGGCGAAGGTACGTCGAACGACTATTTTCCGCCGGAGGTGCCTTCGTTGCCCGCATTTAGCCTATTACGCGCTGTGTCGTCAAACATTCGCGATTTTGGGCGCGACTATTGGACGGGGACGGTTTATACCACCAACCGCCGCGTGTGGGAGTACGACGACGATTTCAAAAACTACCTACGTCAAATTCGCGTGATGGCGGTGGATATGGAAACGGCAACGCTTTTCACCTGCGGTTTTGCCAATCACATCCCTACGGGCGCCTTACTGTTGGTTTCAGACCAGCCCATGATTTCATCGGGTGTAAAAACGGATAAAAGCGACAAATTGGTTACCGAAAATTTTGTGGAAGAACACGTGAAAATCGGCATCAAATCGCTCTCTACGCTCATCAATAACGGTTCTACGGTTAAGCACCTTCGTTTCGACTGGTAAAATATATGGCAACAGCATCAGGTAAAATAACTTTCGATTCAATCTGCGGGGATATCCGCAAGCGCAATTTCGCGCCCATTTATTTGTTGATGGGCGACGAGGCCTATTTCATCGATAAAATCACCGATTTGCTCTCGGAAACCGTGCTGACCGAGGCGGAAAAAGATTTCAACATGCTCACGTTTTACGGTATGGATTCGGATGTGAACAGCATTATTTCTGCGGCACGCCGTTTCCCAATGATGGCCGAACACCAGTTGATTGTCGTGAAAGAGGCGCAGCAATTGGACAAATTTGAGCTTTTCGATGTTTATGCCAAAAATCCGATGCCCTCTACTGTGCTGATACTGAGTTATAAACATGGATCGGTGGATAAACGGAAGGCTGTTGTGAAAAACATCGAGAAGGCGGGGGTCGTTTTCGAATCTAAAAAGCTGTACGATAATCAGATACCCGGATTTATTACCGGATATTTCCGAAATAAAGGCATCGGCATTGATGACAAATCGGCGCAGATGCTGACCGATTTTGTCGGGAACGATTTGAGCAAACTGATACCGCAGCTTCAAAAGCTCGAAGTGTCGCTGCCCGAATCATCCAAACGAATCACGTCCGAACTGATTGAGGCCAATGTCGGCATCAGCAAGGATTACAACAATTACGAATTGCAGAAGGCCGTCGTTCAGAAAAACATTCTCACGGTAAACCGCATCGTCAATTATTTTGAACAGAACCCGAAAGACAATCCAATGGTGGTAACGGTTTCGGTCTTGTTCAACTATTTCAGCAACCTGTTGGAATGTTATTGGCTGCCGCAAAAAAGCGAACAGGCGGTTATGAACGCCTTAAACCTGCGTTCGTCTTTTTTTGCACAGGATTACATGATCGGCTTGCGCAACTACGGTGCGAACAAAGTAATGGAAATTATATCGTTGCTTCGCGAATACGACGCCAAATCGAAAGGGATGGGCAATGTGTCGGTTCCGCAAGGAGAATTGTTGCGGGAATTGTTGTATCGGGTGATGCACTGATTTTTTTCCTTTTCAGGAAAAAAAGGGGGGTATAAAAATTATGAACAAGTTTTATTTTTCATTATTAGTGAGTTATACTTGTTTGGCTGTTCATTCACAAAAAGCATTTTTTGTGGACGGGTACCACGGCGGCATATATGGACATTATCCGGTGCAATGGAAAACTCAATTTATTGTGGATCAACTTGCTTTGCACCCTGAGTGGCGTATTTGTATGGAAATAGAGCCCGAAACTTGGGATACCGTCCGTGTAAAAACGCCCAATGCGTATCAAAAATTCAAACAGATAGCGGCCGGAAAACAAGTAGAATTTACCAATCCTGCTTACGCGCAACCTTACTGCTACAACATATCCGGCGAAAGTATTATCCGGCAGTTTCAATACGGTATGGAAAAAATAAAACAACACTTTCCGGAAGTCGATTTTACGACCTATTCTGTTGAAGAACCTTGTTTTAGCAGCTGTTTACCTCAGATACTGAAATCCTTCGGATTTAAATATGCGGTATTGAAAAATCCGAATACCTGCTGGGGCGGTTATACCCAAAATTATGGGGGCGAAATAGTCAAATGGATAGGCCCCGACGGGAGTTCCATCCTGACCGTACCCCGCTATGCTTGTGAGGAATTGGAGAAAAACTCTACTTGGCAGACAACGGCATGGAACAATTCCGACGCTTACCTGCAAGCCTGCAACAAAGCGGGTATCCGACATCCGGTGGGCATGTGCTTTCAGGACGCGGGATGGAAAAACGGCCCTTGGATAGGCAGTGGCAGGCACATTAAAAACAATTCTGTTTACGTTACGTGGCGCGATTATATCGAAAATAATTCTATCGGAAAAACCGACGACATTTGGCATTTTTCGCAGGAAGACCTGCACGTAAACCTGATGTGGGGAAGCCAAACACTGCAACGAATTGCGCAACAGGTGCGCAGCGCAGAAAACAGGGTGGTGATGGCGGAAAAAATATCGGTTATCGCGTATGCCGAGAATGGTTATCGTTATCCACAGAACGAGTTGGATGAAGCATGGCGCACTTTGATGCTGGCGCAACACCATGATTCGTGGATAGTGCCCTACAATCGCTTGAACAAACAGCATACTTGGGCTGAAGAAATTGAACGCTGGACTGCGCAAACAAATGCCGTTACCGACAGAATAATTGAGGAAGCTATTCATTATGACAAATCTAAAGAAATGCTTCATGAAAAATCAATATATATCCGAATTTACAATACTTTATCTTTTGATAGAAATGAAGTTGTTAACCTTTTGCTGCCGCCGGAATGTGCGGCTACCGATATGGCGTTGTACGATAGCAATGGGCAGGAAATTCGTTGTTCGGTAGAGCAAGATAACGATACTATCCGGTTGTTTTTTGTGGCCGATGCTCCGGCTTTCGGATATTCCACCTACAGCATCCGTCAGGGAAAATCGAGTGGGGAAGAGGTCTCCGTTAATCGAGTAGATGAATCGGAAGGTCTGATAGAAAACGACATGTACAAAATCGTTTTCGACCTTTCGAAAGGGGGAAGGATAAAAAAACTGATTGCCAAGAAGGAAAATAACAAAGATTTTGCCGCTAAAAACAGCCCGTATGCGCTGGGAGAATTGCGAGGTTATTTTTACGATGAAGCTAAATTTTGTTCTTCATCCGAAGCGGCTGCCCGCATGCGCGTAGTGAAAAACAATCCGTACGAGATAAAAGTACAAATCGACGGAGAGATAGCCTCCCATCCGTTTACTCAATGGGTAAGGCTTGTGAAAGGACAGAAACGAATTGATTTTGAGCTCGCTATTCATTGGAAGAATAACGCAGGCATAGGGGAATACCGGGAAAAGAACTGGCGGGCAAACCGTCGGGCTTATTGCGACGACCGCTTCAAACTAAACGTTTTGTTTCCCGCCGATCTTCGTTCGCCGCGCATATACAAAGATGCGCCCTTCGATGTCTGCGAAAGCCGCTTGGATAATACATTTTTTCAGACATGGGATGGTATCAAGCACAATATTATCCTCCATTGGGTTGATCTGGCGGAGCAGGACGGCGATTATGCTTTGGCCTTGTTGTCCGATCACACAACCTCGTATTCTTACGGCGAAGATTTTCCTTTGGGCTTGACCGCTCAATATTCGGGCATCGGGCTTTGGGGGATGGATTACAAAATAACGCAGCCGCTGAAAATGAAATATGCACTTGTTCCGCATCGCGGAAAATGGGATGAAGCCGCCGTTTCCGCTTGTAGCGATAGCTGGAACGAGCCCTTGGTCTGCGCTTATATTCCTCGTGCGACCGTAGAGAATAAATCCTTGATCACTTTTTCCAAATCCGGTTATCAGATAACGGCGGCTCAAATCAGGGATGACGGAAAAATCGTTCTTCGCCTGTTCAATGCCGACGGCGATAACACAGCCCGAAAAATAACATTTGCCCTTTCGTTGTTGAGCGTGAAAGAGATTGATTTGAATGGAAATGTAATAGAACGAAAAAAGCTCGAAAAACATTCCGGTAAAACGGATATTACGGTCTCCATGCCTCGATTCGGCATCCGTACTTTTTTGTTAGAAACAAATTAAATGATATTGATATGAACAGTTTTTATTCAACGCTGATTTGTGTCCTTTTCTGCACATCAGGCACTGCTTTAGGTAAAGAGGGAAAAACGCCTTTTATCGTAACCGATTTGATGTGCGAAAATCTGACAAATCCTTTGGGAATTGATAATACCGCACCTCATTTCAGTTGGAAATTGAAGGGCGGCGAAGCAACAAGCGGACAAACGCACTATGAAATTTTAGTAGCGTCAGACAGTCTCTCATTGATCCAAAATAAAGCCGATTTGTGGAAATCGGGGAAAGTGAAATCAAACGAATCCGTGATGATACCTTATAACGGTAAACACTTGGTTTCACGTTCGTTGTGTTATTGGAAGGTTCGCGTTTGGGACAGCAAAGGAAAGCGATCGGAATGGAGCTCGATCGTCTGTTTTTCGGTCGGTATCTTGAAAAAGAGCGAAATGTACGGCTCGTATATCGGATATTCTCAGGCGCCCTTGCTTCGCAAAAAAGTACAACTTTCGCAAATACAAACCACATTCCTGCATATCAATTCATTAGGCTATCACGAAGTATATATCAACGGAAAGAAAGTCGGCGAAAATGTCTTATCTCCGGCGGTATCGCAATTAAATAAACGTTCGCTCGTTATAACTTACGACCTTACTCCGTATCTGAAAGAAGGGGAAAACGATCTTTTGATTTGGCTCGGACGGGGATGGTATAAAAAAACGACTTATGGAACAGTTTACGACGGGCCGGTGGTTAAAGCCGAACTAACTGCGTTGAAAGACGGCCAATGGCAACTGATAGCCGAGACCGATCACTCGTGGGTCGGATGTGAAAGCGGTTATTCGGATACGGGAACTTGGCAGGCGCTTCAATTTGGGGGCGAGAGGGTTGATGGACGGGTATTGCCGTCGGATTTATCTTCTTCCGTACTCGATAAATTGGAATGGAGGCCTGTCGTCGTTTTGGATCTTCCCGATCATATTGTTTCGCCCCAAATGTGCGAACCCAACAAGATACATCAGGTATTGCAGGCCGTTTCCGTAAAGGAATTGGGTGAAAACAGCTGGTTGGTTGATATGGGAAAAATACAAACCGGTTGGTTTGAAATGCAGATGCCTGTATTGCCTGAGGGACACGAAACGACGATGGAATACAGCGATAACCTGACAAAAGAGGGGCAATTTGACAGCCAAGGAGAAAGCGATATTTATATCTCCGGCGGGCGAGAAGGGGAGTGTTTCAAAAACAAGTTCCATCATCATGCCTACCGATATGTCCGTATCTCAAATTTTCCCATAAAACCTAAAATTGAATGGATGAAGTCCCTTCAAATCCATGGAGATTACCGACAAACATCATCTTTCGAATGTTCTGATCCGGATTTGAATGCCATTCATGACATGATTCAATATACGATGAAATGTTTGACATTCAGCGGATATATGGTTGACTGTCCGCATTTGGAACGTGCCGGCTATGGTGGCGATGGCAATTCGTCAACCCTGACTTTGCAAACCATGTATGATGTCGCTCCCACCTTTGCCAATTGGATGCAATCGTGGGGAGATGTGATGCGCGAGGGTGGAAGCCTGCCTCACGTTGGGCCCAATCCGGGAGCCGGCGGCGGCGGACCCTATTGGTGCGGATTTATTGTACAGGCTCCATGGAGAACATACATCAATTACAACGATTCGAGAATGATTGAAAAATACTATCCTCAAATGAAAGAATGGCTCAAATATGTGGATAAATACACCATTGACGGATTGCTGAAACGTTGGCCTGATACCCCATACAGGGATTGGTTCCTTGGCGATTGGCTTGCACCAACGGGAGTGGATGCCGGCGCTCAATCCTCTGTCGATTTGGTAAACAACTGTTTCATCAGCGAATGTTTGAATACCATGAATAAAATAGCTCAAACTTTGGGATACGAGGACGAAGCGCGAGAATTTGCCGCTCGCAGACAAGCGCTGAATGAGTTGATACACCAAACCTTCTATCGGGCAAAAGAAGGCATTTATGCTACGGGCTCACAGTTGGATATGTCGTATCCCATGTTAGTGGGAGTTGTGCCCGATTCGTTGTATGACAAAGTGAAAAAGAACATGATAGACAGAGTTGAACAGAAGCACAAAGGACATATTGCTTGTGGTTTAGTGGGTGTGCCGATTTTTACCGAATGGGCTGTTCAAAACAAAACGGCCGATTTTGTATATCGAATGTTGAAAAAGCGCGATTATCCGGGATATTTGTACATGATAGATAACGGAGCTACCGCAACATGGGAGTCCTGGAACGGCGATCGGAGCAGGGTTCACAACTGTTATAACGGCATTGGCGCTTGGTTTTATCAGGCGGTAGGAGGGCTTCGTTTGGATGAAACGGCGCCCGGATACCGCCACGTGTATATAGACCCGCAGATTCCCAAAGGAATAACATGGGCAAAAACGACGAAAGAAACCCCTTACGGAACCATAACGGTTAATTGGGAATTAAAAGATATGCAGCTCCATCTTCATGTGGAAATACCGGCAGGAATCCTCGCAACTGTTTGTGTGCCTGAACATGTCGTTTCTTATAATGAGAAAGAAGAAACCAACAGGAAAGCAATTACAAAAGGCAATTATGATTTTGTATTTTCCCTTTCACGCTGATTTTTTGTCATCAATAGCTAACGTAACAGCGTAAATAAATTTCTAACCTTGTTTTCCTGCTCCAAGTGAATAAACAATCGACCATTTGTGAATAAAGACAACAAAAAATAACAATACAAATAAACACAACAATTCTACATCGCTTATTACATTTGAAAACAGTTAACAGTTGGAACAATAAATTTTATAATGAAAACTCTTATTTTAATACCTGAATACTTTTGTATCTTATGGGCTTTAACATAAGCTTCACAAAGCTTTTTTATGACTATATCTATCGTAATATCAAGTATATATATTAATTATATGAAGTGATAAAATAGATTATCACCGCTAATTATCGAAAGAGTTACTTTTTTTGTTAAATATAGCATATTTATATTTTATATTTATATTATAATCAGTATTTTATATCATTTATGTAAAGAATTTGTTCCGCTTGTAAAACCACCATGGAATATACTTTTGTAATCGCAACAAACATTTATGCTATTATTTGCACATTTGTAAATTCACAAATATATTTAAATCTTGATTTGCAAATGTGATTTAAATGTTATACATTTGTGCTTTACAACGAAACATGCAATTTTTCACATTTTTAGTGCTAAAAAGATATGAAAGACAGGATCAGACGTATCATAGAGAGTGAAAATATTCCGCCGGCGAAATTTGCCGATCGCCTGCAAATCAACAGAGCGGTTATCTCTCACAT
The DNA here is from genome assembly GCA_031272205.1 of Dysgonamonadaceae bacterium. GTDB lineage: Bacteria > Bacteroidota > Bacteroidia > Bacteroidales > Dysgonomonadaceae > JAISUH01. The sequence continues at coordinate 8,422 of JAISUH010000091.1, forward strand.
ATTAAACGGGCGAAACAATCCCAGTTTGGACGTGGTGTCAAAAATCCTGTCCGTAATGACCTACATCAACCCCGATTGGTTGATCAATGGCACGGGAAATATGTATAAAGACGGTGCTAATGTCAAATCCATCCCGAAAAAAACGGATTTATTCGGTCTGAACGACGCAAAACCCGACAACCTGTCGGAAAAAAGCGAATATGCGCCGGAAAATGACCTTAAAATATCGGCAAATCGTCATGAAAACAATGTAAATCAGATGATTGATCCGATAATACGCAGCAACAAAAAAATCACCCAAATAATTATTTATTACGATGACAACTCGTTCGAGACCTTTATCCCGCGCCCTTCATGAAAAATGTATCGATTGAATACGGACTGATTCAGTAAATGTCCCGCCAATTTTTATTCGTTTGCGCATAATTAACGATTTTATGTTACCTTTGCAGTAAGATTGAATGCGCTTCGGCAAAAAATCGAATAAATTTGTTTTTTGCTCTCTGCATTCACTACCTTTGCATCATAAAAGAAAAGAATTTTAAGCAAAGCAACCGCTGTTACCGAATGAAAAAAATGCTCGATTTTGTTGTCCGTTCCAACGAGCAACTGAACGATAAAAACCATCTGTTGCGGGTTTCGCCCGTAACAAACGAAGCGCTTCCCGAAATACGACCCGGGCAGTTTGTGCAAATCCGGGTGGACAATTCACCCTCGACCTACCTCCGTCGCCCCATATCGATTAATTTTGTGGACTATTGCTCCAATGAACTTTGGCTTTTGGTGCAGTGCGCGGGCGATGGAACCGCCAAAATTTGTGCCCTGAAACCCGAAGAAACGCTCAATATGATCTATCCGCTCGGAAATTCTTTTTCCATTCCCGCTTCAAATCAGGCAAGGACCTTGCTCGTGGGCGGCGGTGTGGGGATGGCCCCAATGCTTTTTCTTGGCAAAATATTGAAAGACAATGGTTTTTCGCCGGATTTCCTTTTGGGTGGCCGTTCGGCAAAAGATTTGCTGCTGTTGGAACATTTCGAGAAATACGGGACGGTTTATTACACTACCGAAGACGGCTGCAAAGGCGAAAAAGGCTTCGTAACGCAACACCCCTTGCTTGCGGGAAAAAGATACGATTATATATATACCTGCGGCCCCAAACCGATGATGGTCGCCGTGGCCAAATATGCTCGTTCGCAGGGCATTGAGTGCGAAGTATCGCTCGAAAACCTGATGGCTTGCGGATTTGGCGCCTGTTTGTGCTGCGTTGAAAAAACAATCCGTGGAAACGTTTGCGCCTGCACCGAAGGCCCCGTTTTCAACATAAAAGAACTCAGATGGACCGATTGAAAGTAAATATTGGAGGTTTGAGCCTGAAAAATCCGGTGATGACCGCTTCGGGAACGTTCGGATACGGCACGGAGTATGCCGATTTTATTGATTTGAACCGCCTCGGCGGGATTTTCGTGAAAGGCACCACTCTTATTCCGCGTCAGGGAAACGACTATCCGCGCATGGTTGAAACACCGTCGGGGATGCTCAATGCGGTAGGCTTGCAAAACAAAGGCGTCGATTATTTTGTCGAACACATTTATCCCGAAATCAAGGATTACGACACGCACATCATCGTGAACGTTTCGGGTTCCACTATCGACGATTACGTGAAATGTACCGAAAAATTGGTGGCGTTAGACAACATTCCGGCCATCGAACTCAATATCTCTTGCCCTAACGTGAAGGAAGGCGGCATGGCTTTTGGCACTTCCTGCGCCTCGGCGGCGAAAGTAACAAAAGCCGTGCGTGAGGTTTACCCGAAAACGCTTATCGTAAAACTTTCGCCAAACGTAACCGATATTGCCGAAATAGCCCGAGCTGTGGAGTGCGAAGGAGCCGATGCTGTTTCGTTGATAAATACATTTTTGGGAATGGCCATTGATGCTGAAAAGCGAAAACCGGCGCTTTCCACCGTAACCGGCGGTTTATCGGGTCCCTGCATCAAACCCATCGCGCTGCGCATGGTATGGCAGGTGTTCAACGCCGTAAAAATACCGGTTATCGGTATGGGCGGCATCTCCAATTGGCGCGACGCCATCGAATTTATTCTTGCCGGAGCAACCGCAATACAAATAGGGACGGGCAACTTTGTCGATCCCGCCGTTTCCGTGAAAACGATTGACGGGATAAGCGAATATCTGAATCGTCATAACATTCAGGCTGTTACCGATTTAATCGGAAAATTGGAAGTGTAACTGCATCGCTTTAATCTTTATAAATGGATGATTGTATGGACGTGAAAATTGAAAATAGCTGGAAAAACCATTTGCAAGCCGAATTTGACAAGGATTATTTTATCCGCTTAACCGATTTTGTCAGGGAGGAATACCGCACAAAACGCATTTATCCGCCTGCTAATCAGATATTCAATGCTTTCGACAAATGTCCTTTCGACAAAGTGAAAGTGGTTATCGTGGGACAAGACCCCTATCATGAACCCGGACAAGCTCATGGCCTCTGTTTTTCGGTGAACGACGACGTTCCTTTCCCACCGTCGCTCGATAATATTTTTAAGGAGATCCGACAGGATTTGGGTACGGAAGTGCCAAAATCGGGCAATTTGGAACGATGGGCAAATCAGGGCGTTCTCTTGCTCAATGCTACGCTCACGGTTCAGGCTCACAAGGCCGGTTCGCATCAGCACAAAGGATGGGAAGAATTTACCGATTCGGTCATCTATTCGTTGTCCAACGAGCGTGAAAATTTGGTCTTCATCCTTTGGGGCGCTTACGCACAGCGAAAAGGAGAGAATATTGATGCGAATAGGCATTTAATATTAAAATCTCCACACCCTTCGCCGCTGTCTGCTCATCGCGGATTCTTTGGGAATAAGCACTTTAGCAAAGCTAACGACTATTTGCTGCAGCACAGCAAAGAACCGATCGATTGGTAGGTTGAAAAGGCTATAAAATAACTGATTTATACCCGCATCCCGTCGATTATCGCATCGTATTTTCAACATTCAACGCTCAATGGTATTGTGATTTATCCCGATAACTTCGAACAAAAAATAGAGTTCAACAAGATACGGCAACTTTTAGCCGACAACTGCCTCGGTTTGCTCGGAAAAGAGAAAGTGGACGAGATGCGGTTCACGTCCGATTTTGCCGAAATCGATGTCGCGCTGTCGCAGACGGCAGAGTTTGTGCGGATATTGCAAGAGGAAGATTCCTTTCCTTCCGATCATTTCTACGACCTGCGCGATGCTCTGCATCGCATCCGCGTGGAAGGTTCGTGGATTGACCAAAATGCGCTCTTCGAGTTGCGCCGTTCGTTGCAAACCATCAATGCGATCGTAGCATTTTTGCTCCGTGGGGAGGATACTTCACCTTATCCAACGCTCTTATCGTTAGCCGAAAAAGTGAGGCTTTATCCCGAAATCACCCGGAAACTTGAAGCCCTCATCGACGATTTCGGACAGATAAAAGACAATGCCTCGTCGCGCTTGTCGGAGATCCGTCGCGAAATGACCGCCACAGTGAACAGCATATCCCGCAGCCTCAATTCCATTTTGCGCAAAGCGCAATCGGAAGGTTTCGTAGAAAAAGACGTTACACCCACCGTGCGCGACGGGAGATTGGTCATCCCCGTGAATCCATCGTTCAAACGCAAGGTCAAGGGCATTGTGCACGACGAATCAGCATCGGGGAAAACCGTTTTCATTGAGCCGTCGGAGGTGGTGGAAGCCAATAACCGCATCCGCGAGTTGGAAAGCGACGAACGGCGCGAAATCATCCGCATCCTTACCGATTTCAGCAACTGGCTGCGCCCCTTCTTGCCCGATGTACTGCAATCCTACGATTTTCTGGCACAGATCGATTTTATCCGTGCCAAAGCACGTTTTGCATTGCAAATCAATGCTATACATCCAACCGTAGAGGATGCGCTCCGCATAGATTGGGTGCAGGCCGTGCATCCGTTGTTGTTTCTGTCGCTCAAGAGACAAGGCCGCAAAGCAATTCCACTCGATATTACCTTGGAAGGCAAAAATCGCATCCTGATTATCTCAGGCCCCAACGCAGGAGGAAAATCGGTTTGCCTGAAAACAGTCGGCCTGCTGCAATACATGGTGCAATGCGGGTTGCCGATACCGCTACGCGAAAATTCGAAGGTGGGGGTATTTGACGATATTTTTATTGATATTGGCGACGAACAATCCATCGAAAATGATCTTTCCACTTACAGTTCGCACTTGGTAAACATGAAATTTTTTGTTCGCAGCTGCAACGAAAAATCACTGTTGCTTATTGACGAATTTGGGAGCGGCACCGAACCGCAAATCGGGGCGGCTATTGCCGAAGCTTTGCTCGACCGCTTCAACCAACGAAAATCGTTTGGCGTGATAACTACGCACTATCAAAATCTGAAACATTTCGCCAACGAACACGAAGGCGTAGTGAACGGCGCCATGTTGTACGACCGGCATGAGATGCAGCCGCTCTTCACGCTTTCCATCGGCAATCCCGGCAGTTCGTTCGCCGTGGAAATCGCGCGGAAAATAGGGTTGCCGGAAGATGTTATCGCACAAGCTTCGGAAGTGGTTGGCAGCGAATACATCAATATGGATAAGTATTTGCAGGATATCTCGCGCGACCGCCGTTACTGGGAGCGGAAACGCGATGAAATTCGCCGCGAAAAGAAACGGATAGATGAATTGGCCGAAAAATACGAAACCGATTTGAGTGAAATCAACAGCCGTAAAAAAGAGATTCTTTCGCAAGCGAAATCGGAAGCGCAACAATTGCTCTCGGAAACGAATGCCCGCATAGAGAATACCATTCGGCAGATTCGGGAATCGCAAGCCGAAAAAGAACGCACGAAGGAAATTCGCCGCTCGTTGAACCTGTTTCGCGAAAGCGTGGAGAAAAAAGAGTTGCCCGAACAACCCTCAAAAAAACTCCGTAAATCGAAAACCGAAATCAAACAAACCGTCGAAAAGAAAGATTTTACGGTCGGAGATGCTGTTCGCTTGAAGGGACAAACGTCTTCCGGCGAAATTTTGGAGTTGAAAGGCAAAAAGGCTGTGGTAGCTTTTGGCCTGTTAAAATCGACCGTGGCGACCGACAAATTGGAAACCGTAAGCGGTCGTCAACTCAAAAAAGAAGGGCAGAAACAAGGCGGAAGCGTGCGCGATTTGATGCACGAGAAAAGGCTGCAATTCAAACAAGATATTGATGTGCGCGGCATGCGTGCCGACGAAGCGTTACAAGCGGTGATGTATTTTGTGGACGATGCCATTCAACTTGGTGCGGTGCGCGTGCGTATTCTGCACGGCACGGGGACAGGCACTCTGCGGCAGGTTATCCGCGATTATTTGCGTACCGTAAACGGCGTGTCGCACTATGCCGACGAGCACGTGCAATTTGGCGGTGCAGGCATTACGGTGGTGGATTTGGAGTGAAACGTCGCTCGATCAGTTACTTATAACATTCTCAACATCTGCAATATAGCCATGTTAGCTGCGCGGGCGATGTTCTCTTCCCGCGAATTTCCGGTACGGTATTTCTGGGCAACTGATTTTCCGCGATAATAAGTGCAAATCCATACCGTCCCGACGGGTTTTTCTTCCGAGCCTCCCGATGGACCGGCAATACCGGAAACGGCAATCGAACAGTCGGTCCGGATCAATTTGGCGCAATTTTCGGCCATTTGTTCCACAACGGCCTGACTGACTACGCCGAACGATTCAATGGTTTCGGCATTGACGTGCAACACCTTTTCTTTTACGCTATTGTCGTAGGAAACAATGCTTCCGTAGAAATATTCTGATGCGCCTGCAATTGAGGTGATTTTGTGCGCGATAAGTCCGCCCGTACAGCTTTCGGCTGTGGAAAGGGTCAGGTGCAACAATTTTAATCGGTCGCCTAACAGCTCTTCGAGCGGCTTTTCGTTGTTGGCTATCAGGAAGTCCCCCAATATGTTTTTAAGTTTTTCGGATTGGACACGGAACGTTTGCCGGTAGTTGTCTCCGCGGGCAAACAGCCTGAGCCGTATTAATCCGAAAGAAGGAAGGTAGGCCAGCGACAAGCCCTGCGGAAGTTCTTTTTCGAAATCGGTCAATAAAAGGGCTAATGCCGATTCTGTAATGCCCGACACCAAGTACGATTGTTTGAGATACGTTTCCATCCGAAATCGGTCGCTCAAGCGAGGAATGATGTCTTTTGTCATGGCAGTTTTCATTTCAAAAGGCACGCCGGGCATCGAAACCAAGACTTTGCCTTCGCGCTCGAACCACAAAACAGGAGCTGTCCCCACTTTGTTTTGGATAACCCTCGCGTTTTTTGGCACAAAAGCCTGATTTCGAGTTAATTCATTGAGCTGTACATTGCGATGGGTAAAAATAGAGCGGATGTTTTCCAATACTTCGTTACTGAAAACCAACGAAGTATTGAAATACCGACAGAGCGTGTTTTTGGTCATATCGTCGTTTGTGGGGCCTATCCCGCCGGTGAGTAATAACACGTCGGCGCGTGAAAAAGAGCGGTCGATGGCGGCAGTTATCGCTTCGGCAGAATCGCCTACGGTGGTGATACCGATGATTTCAAACCCCGCGTCAGTCAACTCCGAAGCCATCCATGCCGAGTTGGTATCCACAATTTGTCCGATGAGTATCTCGTCGCCAATAGTAATAATTTCTATTTTCATTTCGAGTGCAATATTTGTTTTCGCAGGTGCAAATTAACGCATAATCTCTCGAAAAAGAAAAAAATAATCGATTTCGTTTTGTGGTTTAGGGTAAAAAGAGTAATTTTGCACTTCGAAAAAAGTATGCGGAATAAAAAAATTAAAAATATATATCGCAATGAAGAAAGAGATTCATCCTTCCAATTATCGTCCGGTGGTTTTTAAGGATATGTCGAACGACGAAGTTTTCATTTCCCGTTCTACGATTAATGCTAAAGAAACCATTGATATTGACGGGGTTACATATCCTTTGGTAAAACTCGAAATTACCAGCTCATCGCATCCGTTCTACACCGGTAAACAAAAATTGGTGGATACCGCAGGACGTGTGGACAAATTTATGAGCCGCTACGGAAATCGTAACAAGAAGTAAAGCCCGTTGTTCAACAACGACAAACAAAAAAACGGCAGCCTTTTCAGGGTTGCCGTTTTTTTTTGTTTTCAGGGATTTTTAATATCTTTACATCGTAAACGTTAGTATAGTGGATGTGTTGTGCACTTTAAATTTTATAAATTGAAAATTAAATTAGATGAATACAAAACATACAATAATACAAGGCGACAGCCGCCAAATGAACAAACTTAAAGACAAGTCCGTTCATTTGGTCGTTACCTCGCCTCCTTATTGGCAGTTAAAGGATTATGGTACTGAAAATCAAATCGGGTTTAATGACAGTTACGAGAGTTATATCAACAATCTGAATTTGGTTTGGTCGGAATGTTTTCGCGTCTTGCACGATGGTTGCCGTCTCTGCATCAACATTGGCGACCAGTTCGCACGGTCGGTTTATT
>JAISUH010000097.1 GCA_031272205.1 Dysgonamonadaceae bacterium
TATATCAGCAGGCAGGCGACGTCGTTGAAGGTAGCGCCTGTCTCGGCGAGCAGTGCGCCGATGTTTTCCATCATTCGCTCCGCTTGTTTTAATACATTGTGAGGATGCACGATCTGCCCTTTATTATCAATACTTGCCGTACCGGAAATGAGGACATGCCTACGGTCGGGGTAACGTATCGCTGTTCCGCGCTCGAAAGTAACGCCGTACTCATGCGTTGGGTTGAGGTGTGAGGGGGCGTGCAGGTATGTAATCTGTTCAGGAAGCAGCCCGTGAACGGCATAAGCGTCCATCGAAACGATAGATGGCGAGGAATACTGCCTGCCCTCGATGCCGGTGCTGGCGATGAAGTGCTTGTCTTTAGTCAAGCCTTTGGAGGCAAAAAACTCACGTCGAGCTTTTGCCATGCCTGCGTAATGCAGGTCGATGTCTCGCACGAAGACCCAAGTACGCAGGCAGTTACGTTCAAGCGTGCAGTCTTCCGCAGCCAGCATAGCCGCGTATGAGCGAAAAATATGCGCTGTCTGCGCCTCCGAGTTGCCGACTTCTGTACAAAGTCCGGTATGGATAAGATGACGTAGTCCGGCATGAGTTATTACTGTGGCGTTCCCGCTACGCGAGATGCTATCTGATGGCGCGATATAAAGCCATACGGCAAGTTTGGCGCCCGAAAGCGGTGGTTGCTGCACGACTGATACGGCTGTATATCCCTGATTTACATCTATATATTGCACTTGATTGGCAAGGTCGCTGACAAAATAGCGTTTAAAAGCGACGCCCAAACTATGCGGTAATGCTTGCAGCAGCCTTTCGACGCCTGCCTCAATCCTGCGAAACTGTTCTGCTGCATCGCAGGCAACCTCGCCGTATAAACTCGCAATAGCATGATATTCAGGAAAATCAGCCTCAAAAACGCTGTAAATAACTTCAACTGTCAAGTCTTCCCATGTTGTTCTATGATATTTCATTGGGTTTGATGTACAAAAACACAAATTTGATTTTCGGCTGTAAAAATAGTTAAATTCTGGGAGAAAAAGGCCTTTTGCCAAAAAAATGCGTTCTTTGTTTTCTATCATTTCCACCTAATTGTTATACATTTGCAGGGGATTTTGCAATTTGAAGATCCTTTTTTATGAGATTTACGCTGAAATTACCCGTTTTTTTGCTCATTATAAAAAAGGCAATATGAAACATTTCGAAATACTAATCCTGTGTGCGGCGGCAACATTCGTCGCATCGTGCAATGCAAAAAAAGAAGAAGTGAAAATTTTGAATCAATCCGATTTTCTTATGCCGCCTGTGGCCGAAATCATTCCCGATACCTTTGTCAATTTCGGCGAAGAGCGTATGGATAACTATTTTTGGATGAAAGACAGCTCCAATCCCAAAGTTATTGAATATTTGAAGGCCGAAAATGCTTACACCGATACGGTAATGGCTTCTACAAAAGCCCTTCAGCAGACGATTTACGATGAGATTGTCGGCCGTATAAAGGAAGACGACGAAAGTTACCCCTCGTTCATAGAAGGGTATTACTATTACAGACGCACCGAAAAAGGCAAACAATATTCTGTTTATTGTCGCCGCAAAGGGTCGATGGATGCGTCGGAAGAGATTCTTTTCGATGTTAATAAAATGGCTGAGGGTAAACAGGCTTTCATTTTCCAAGGATATTCCATCAGTCCTGACAACAGCAAAGCGGCTTATTTCTACAACGAAACCGGATCGTATGCCGAGTTTACGATGAAGATTAAAGACCTCGTTTCGGGCGAAAATATCGGGTTTAGCGTCGATGGAGCGGCTTCGGCAGCTTGGGCGAATGACAGTAAGACGTTGTTTTATAGTACAATAGATAAAACACTGCGTTCCAATAAGATTTATCGGCGGCAACTCGACGAAAAATCCGGCAAGTTTATTTACGAAGAAACCGACCCTCAATTTTCAACCTACGTTTCGGATTGCAAAACGCGACAGTTTGTGTTTATCTCTTGCGAGAGCACCAACACATCGGAAGAACGCTATATATCCGCAGACCGTCCGAAGGATGAATTTAAAATCTTTATGCCGCGTGTGCAAGACGTGGATTATTCGGTGTATCCGCATAAAGAAAAATTCTTTGTACGTTACAAAGACAAACAGAACCTGAACGGCAAAATCTATGAAGCGCCGCTCACGGGATATGAAGACAAAGCCGTTTGGAAGGAATTTGTACCGCATAGCGACAGCATCCGCATCGAAGGAGTGGATGTCCTTAAAGATTACGTAGCTTTGGAACTGCGCAAAAACGGGCTGGCCGAGATCGAGATAAAACCGCTCGACGGCGGTGCGACACAAACCATCGCTTTTCCCGAGCCGGTCTATTCGGCGGGGTTGAGAGGCAATCCCGAATACGATGTCCAAACCATCCGTTACACATACACTTCGCTCAATCGGCCGACCACGTTGTACGAATACGACATCGCGACCCAAAAAACGGAAAAACTGAAAGAGCAGGAAATTCCTTCCGGTTTCAATCCCGATAATTACGTGGTGGAACGCCTTTGGGCAACGGCTTCCGACGGCGTGAAGGTGCCGATGGCCGTCGTTTATAAAAAAGGATTGAAAAAAGACGGTTCTAATCCCGCACTGCTCTATTCCTACGGCAGTTACGGCATCAGTTCCGACGTCTATTTCAGCGCGAGCTTTTACAGCCTTATTGACCGAGGTTTCGTCTTTGGAATCGCACAAATCCGCGGAGGAAGCGACCTCGGCGAACAATGGTACGAAGACGGCAAACTGATGAAAAAGAAAAATACCTTCACCGATTTCATCGCTTGCAGCGAGTTGCTCATCAACGAAAAATATACCTCGCCAAACAAACTTGCCGCTATGGGCGGAAGCGCAGGCGGATTGCTGATGGGTGCAGTAACGAATATGCGTCCCGATCTGTATCAAACCATCGTGGCGCAAGTCCCGTTTGTGGATGTCATCAACACCATGCTCGATGATACGCTGCCGCTTACCACGGGCGAATACGAGGAGTGGGGAAATCCCAACGAAAAAGAGTATTACGATTACATGCATTCTTATTCGCCTTACGACAACATTAGGGAACAAAATTACCCCAATATGCTGGTAACGGGCGGCATCAACGATTCGCAAGTGCTTTTCCACGAACCCACAAAATACGTGGCCAAACTCCGCGCTCTGAAAACCGACAATAACATCCTCATCCTGCACATGGACATGGATTCGGGACACGGCGGCGCGACAGGTCGGTACGACGGAATCAAAGATACGGCCTTCGAGTTTGCATTTGTTCTGAACCGGGTGGGTATAAACAAATAGACCTTTTATGGGTTACGGGTTTACGACACCGCGTCCGCAGCAGAAAAAAATAAATATTCAATTCATTCACAATAAATTAAAAATCCATGAAAATGTGTAGAAACGCAATTTTATTGCTTTGCGCTCTGTTGAGCGTTTATTCCTGTCAAAAACCGGCGCAAGAGGACGCCCATTTAAAACTGTGGTACAATCAACCGGCCTCGAAATGGGTTGAGGCTCTGCCAATTGGCAACGGCAGGCTTGGCGCGATGGTGTTTGGGACGCCGGCGCAGGAACGCCTGCAACTGAACGAAGAAACCGTTTGGGCAGGGCAGCCGAACAACAACAATTATGCCGAGGCGAAACAATATTTGCCCAAAGTGCGCGAACTGCTCTTTCAGCATAAATGGAAAGAGGCGCAAGATCTTGTCAATGAAAAAATGTTCCCCACTACGGCAAAAGGTTTCAATCAGGGTATGCCGTATCAGCCTGTCGGCGACCTGAATATCGCTTTTGCGGGACATGAGAATCCGGAAAATTATTACCGTGAACTGAATCTTAACAACGCCCTGACTACAACACGATATACCATTGATAACGTGGAATATACGCGCGAAAGTTTTGCCGCGTTCGGCGGCGATGTGATTATCGTGAAACTAACAGCATCGCAACCGGGCAAACTCAATTTTTCAGCGTGGCTGACAAGTCCGCAGGAGAAAACCGAATGTTCCGCCGCAGGCGATGAGGTTGTGTTAAAGGGAATTACGGGTGATCATGAAGGTCTCGAAGGTAAAGTTAAATTTACGGCTGAAGTAAAAATTGTACCCGAAAAAGGGACTGTCGCCGCAAACGATTCGGCCATCGTTGTTTCCGACGCAAACTCGGCGACTATCTATATCTCAATGGCAAGTAATTTTGTTCATTACAACGATGTTTCGGGCGACGAAAACGCGAAAGCGAAAAATTTCCTCGAAACGGCTTTGGCAAAAGGTTACGATAAATTGAAAAGCGACCATATCGCTCAGTATCAAAAATATTTCAATCGGGTCAGCATCGATCTTGGCACGACGGATTCCGTTAAAAAACCAACCGATGTACGCATTCTCGAATTTGCAAAATCCAACGACCCGCAATTGGCCGCGCTGTATTTTCAATTCGGTCGTTATCTGCTGATTTCTTCTTCGCAACCCGGAGGACAGCCCGCTACCTTGCAAGGTATATGGAACGATATGATTACCCCGCCATGGGATAGCAAATATACCACTAACATCAACGCGGAAATGAATTATTGGCCGGCCGAAGTTACCAATCTCGCCGAACTTCACGAACCCTTTATAAAAATGGTGAAGGAAGTGGCCCAAACAGGCGTGGCGACTGCGGAAACGATGTACGGAGCACGGGGCTGGGTGATGCACCACAATACCGATATTTGGCGCGTTACAGCTCCGGTCGATTATGCCGAACCCGGTATGTGGCCGTCCGGTGAAGCATGGTTTAGCGAACATCTTTGGGAACGTTATCTGTATAGCGGAGACAAAACCTATCTCGCCGAAGTCTATCCGACGATGAAAGGCGCTGCACAGTTTATGCTCGATTTTATGGTGCCCGAACCCGAAAACGGTTATTTGGTAATGGCGCCGAGTAATTCGCCCGAAAACGGTTTTCCGCCCGAAGGCGTAACCAATTCCTACGGCATCGCAATGGATATTGAACTCGCTTTTGAGTTGTTTTCCAATGTGATAGAGGCTTCAGAAACGCTTGGAATAGACCATGATTTCGCCGATTCATTGAAAACGGCTCGCGATAAACTGCCTCCGCTCAAAATCGGTCAGTACGGCCAGTTGCAGGAATGGTTCTTCGATTGGGACAACCCCGAAGACCATCACCGCCACGTATCGCCGCTCTATGCGCTCTATCCGAGTTATATGATTTCGCCTTACCGCACCCCCGAACTCTTCGATGCCGCCCGCAATTTTCTCAACTACCGCGGCGACCCCGCCACCGGATGGTCGATGGGTTGGAAAGTCTGCCTCTGGGCTCGCTTTCAGGACGGCAACCGCGCATACAAACTCATCACCGACCAAATCAAACTCAGCGACAGCCAATTGACCGACTTTAACGGCGGCGGCACTTATCCCAATATGTTTGACGCACATCCGCCCTTCCAGATCGACGGCAACTTCGGTTGCACAGCCGGTATCGCCGAGATGTTCATGCAAAGCCACGACGGCGCAGTGCATATCCTCCCCGCTTTACCCGATGTGTGGGCTGCGGGCAGCGTAAAAGGACTTCGTGCACGCGGCGGATTTTTGGTTGAAGATATCGAATGGGAAAACGGTGAAATTAAAACCCTGAAAATAAAATCAACTATCGGTGGAAACCTGCGCCTGAGAAGCTATTGGGCACTTGCCGCTGCAAACGGAAACAAGCTGCAACCGGCAGAAGGAACAAACTCCAATCCGCTTTTCAGCCTCCCCGAAACACCCAAACCGCTGATTTCGGAAAAAGCACAATTGAAAGAAACCGGCGTAAAACCCGTGTTCGAATACGATGTCGCAACGGAAACGGGAAGAGAATACGAATTTAAAATTTCTTCGGAAAACCTTTGAAATTGAATAATTATTCCTACCTTTGCAGCCCGAAACAGAGAGGAGGTTATTGCAACACCCGGAAATAAAAAGGAACGAAACATAGCGCATTTTCCGCAGGCCAAGTCCGGCAAAGACTGGGCGCGGGTTGAAGCCGAATTCGGCTTCAGCTCCGGTAATAATCTCAAAATTCATCAAAAACAAAACAAAACAAATAAATAAAAAATGATTATTGTACAACTTAAAGAAGGCGAAAACATTGAAAGAGCCTTGAAAAAATTCAAACGTAAATACGAGAAAACCGGCGTGGTGAAAGAACTCCGCAGCCGTCAGGCGTTTACAAAACCGTCGATAGACAAACGGAAGAAAAAACAACACGCCATTTACGTGCAGCAAATGCAACAAAACGAAGATTAATTCGTCCGTTTCAAAAATTTTCCGTATCTTCGCGATAGTCAAACCTCCGGAATGAAAATCGCACACGATATGTGGAAAGAAAAATTCATAGAATATCTCCGTCATGAGAAGAATTATTCCTCTCATACGGAGATTTCTTATTTCAATGACCTTTCTCAATTGGAGCAGTTCATCCGCAGGGAAACCGGCGAGTTTGACGCGACGGCCGTCGATTCGGATTTGATCCGGAACTGGATGGTAGAGCTGATGTCCCAAAAAATGAAGCCACGATCGGTAAACCGCAAACTGAGCGCCGTGAAATCGTTTTTTCGCTATCTGAAAAAAAGGGGCGTCATCGGAAAAAATCCCGCCGAGCATGTTAGCGGCCCGAAAATCGACAAAAAACTCCCAAACTTCGTGAAAGATTCGGAGATGGAACGCATTATCGACGACGAAAGCGATTATACCGACGATTTTGAAGGCCACCGCGACCGCTTCATCATCGAATTGTTTTACCTGACCGGTATGCGCCGCGCCGAACTCATATCGCTGAAAGATACCGACGTCGATTTTTTCGCGTCCACACTGCGCGTAACCGGAAAACGCAATAAACAGCGGATTATCCCGCTTTCCGATGCCACAATAGCCGGATTGAAACAATATATGTCGGTTCGGGATGCCGAAATCGAGAACAAATCGCCCCATTTGTTTGTTAAGAAAGATGGAAACCCACTTTACCCGGCCATGGTGTATAAAATCATACATACGCATTTAAGCAGCGTTCCCACGCTTTCAAAAAAAAGTCCGCACGTTTTACGACACACCTTCGCTACGGAAATGCTCAATAACGGCGCCGAAATCAATGCCGTGAAAGAGTTGCTGGGTCATTCCAGCTTGGCTTCCACCGAAGTTTATACCCACGTTACATTTGAAGAATTGAAGAAAGTATATCAGAATGCTCATCCCAGGGCAAAAAAATGAAGGAGGACAATTATGGAACTAAGAATTCAATCAATCAATTTTGATGCGACAGAACAACTGAAATCATTTACGGAAAAGAAAGTAAAGAAATTGGAGAAATTCCACGACGGAATCATCCAAGCCGAAGTGAACCTGAAAGTAGTGAAGCCCGAAACGGCAAAAAATAAAGAGGCGGCCATAAAAATACGCCTGAAGCACGGTGAGGCATTTGCCAACAAAGTGGCCGACAGTTTTGAGGAAGCTATTGATTTGTGTGTAGAGGCTCTCGAAAAACAAATTGTGAAAACAAAAGAAAAAAAAGAAAGGTAATCTTCGAAAAAATAGCTCGGAGATATTTGGTAGTCTCGAAAAATATAACTACCTTTGCGACCGTTTCTCTCTTAAAAAACAAGGGAGAGACGGTTAATAATAAGAATATAAGCCTCTTTAGCTCAGTTGGCCAGAGCACGTGATTTGTAATCTCGGGGTCGTTGGTTCGAATCCGACAAGAGGCTCAAGAGGCTTATAAAACAATTGAGAATAAAAAAAATTGGAAATTCGGGAGATTATTTTTCAGTTCTTCGTTTTCAATTTTAACAATATAAGGGCAGTTACCAGAGTGGCCAAATGGGGCTGACTGTAACTCAGCTGGCTTACGCCTTCGGTGGTTCGAATCCATCACTGCCCACAAAACTGCAACCGTTATCCCTGCGAAAGCGGGAATCCCCCCGAAAAAGGGTGATTGCGAGTTAAACGACGCGATGACAAAAGCAGAAAACTTGCGGAAGTAGCTCAGTCGATAGAGCATTAGCCTTCCAAGCTGAGGGTCGCGGGTTTGAGTCCCGTCTTCCGCTCTCCTGCCTATGTAGCTCAGTGGTAGAGCACTTCCTTGGTAAGGAAGAGGTCACGGGTTCAAATCCCGTCATCGGCTCGAATACGGCAGATTGTTTTAAGGATGAGGAATGGTCCTCATGTCTTAGTTTTGTTGTATATAAAAAAGGATGCTTACTTTGGCGAAAAAAAGGAACAATATAAAACAATAATTTAATTAACTAATAGGAACATTTTATGGCAAAAGAACATTTTAACCGGACGAAACCGCATGTTAACATCGGTACGATTGGTCACGTTGACCACGGTAAAACGACCTTGACGGCCGCTATTACGACCGTTTTGGCAAAAAAAGGTCTTTCGGAGATAAAATCATTCGACCAGATTGACAACGCTCCCGAAGAAAAGGAAAGAGGTATAACGATCAATACCGCTCACGTTGAATACGAAACGGAAAATCGTCACTATGCGCACGTTGACTGCCCGGGACACGCCGACTACGTTAAGAACATGGTTACGGGCGCTGCCCAGATGGACGGAGCCATCATCGTGGTTGCCGCTACCGACGGTCCGATGCCCCAAACTCGCGAACACATTCTTTTGGCTCGCCAAGTAAACGTTCCGCGTTTGGTTGTATTCATGAATAAATGCGATTTGGTTGACGACGAAGAAATGCTGGAATTGGTAGAAATGGAAATGCGCGAATTGCTTTCTTTCTATGAATTTGACGGCGATAATACTCCCGTTATCCGCGGTTCGGCGCTTGGCGCTTTGAACGGTGATGCAAAATGGGAAGAACAAGTGCTGGAACTGATGAAATCTGTTGACGAATGGATTCCTCTGCCTCCGCGCGATATCGATAAACCCTTCCTGATGCCCGTTGAAGACGTGTTCTCGATTACCGGCCGCGGCACTGTTGCTACCGGTCGTATCGAAACAGGTATCATCAAAACCGGCGAAGAAATTCAGATTATCGGTCTGGGCGCCGAAGGCAAAAAATCGGTTGTAACCGGTGTGGAAATGTTCCGCAAGATTCTCGACGAAGGTCAGGCCGGCGACAACGTAGGTTTGTTGCTCCGCGGTATCGACAAAGACGAAATCAAACGCGGTATGGTTATCTCTCACCCGGGAAAAGTAAAACCTCACTCCAAATTCAAAGCAGAGGTTTATATCCTGAAAAAAGAAGAAGGTGGTCGTCACACGCCGTTCCATAACCATTATCGTCCTCAGTTCTATATCCGTACCTTGGATGTAACGGGTGAAATCTCGTTGCCCGAAGGCGTGGAAATGGTAATGCCCGGCGATAACGTAACCATCACGGTTGAACTTATCTACCCGGTTGCTTGCAACGTTGGTCTTCGTTTCGCTATCCGCGAAGGTGGCCGTACCGTTGGAGCCGGTCAGATAACCGAATTGTTGGATTAAAAAAGGGATCCCGAACCTTCCGAAAGGAGACCTAAAGGGAATAATAATTGAAAGCCCGCCTCTAAAACTTTCCTCAGGGAAAATTTTAGAGGGGCTTCATATACGGGTCTAGCTCAGTTGGTAGAGCACTGGTCTCCAAAACCAGGTGTCGGGAGTTCGAGTCTCTCGACCCGTGCATAAACATCAAATTTTAGATGAAAAAAATAGTTGCATATATGAAGGACGCTTACAACGAACTTGTTCACAAAGTGTCCTGGCCATCGCGAGAGGAACTTACGAGTAGCACCATGATTGTAATGATCGCTTCCCTTATAATTGCTGTGTGCGTATTCGCAATGGACTCTCTTTTTGAGTGGATGGTGAAATTCCTCTACGGTATTCTGTAACTTCTGATAAAAGGAAAAAATGGCTGAAAGCGGAAAAAAATGGTACGTCATGCGTGCCGTTAGCGGAAAAGAAAATAAAGTCAAAGAGTACCTTGAGTCAGAGATTAAGAAAACCGATTGGGGAAAATACATCTCTCAGGTTCTTATCCCGACGGAAAAGACTTACACGGTACGTAACGGAAAGAAAGTGCTCAAAGAACGCGCTTATCTTCCCGGTTATGTGCTTATTGAAGCCGAACTGACGGGAGAAGTTGTTCACGAACTCAAAAACATCAATTTCGTTGCCGGCTTTTTGCCCAACACCACCGACCCCCAACCTTTGCGCGAATCGGAAGTGAAACGCATCCTGGGTACGATGGACGAGTTGGAAGAGGCCAATGAAGAAATCGACACGAAATACTACGTGGGCGAAAACGTGAAAGTGATCAGCGGTCCTTTCTCCAGTTTCAACGGCGTGGTAGAGGAAGTGAACGACGAGCGCAAAAAACTCAAAGTGATGGTCAAAATTTTCGGAAGAAAACAACTTCTGGAATTGGGTTATATGCAAGTAGAGAAAGAATAACGTGATTTGGTTACGCATATCTGTTCATTCTTTGTATGTTTCGAAAACCGTAATTAAATTAAATCAAAAAAATGGCTAAAGAAGTTGCTGGACAACTAAAATTACAAATCAAAGGAGGAGCTGCAAATCCATCTCCCCCGGTAGGCCCCGCGTTGGGTTCAAAAGGGATAAATATCATGGAGTTTTGCAAGCAATTCAATGCCAGAACTCAAGACAAACCGGGGAAAGTGTTGCCTGTGGTAATCACTTATTATACCGACAAGTCTTTTGATTTTGTTGTTAAGACACCGCCGGTTGCCATTCAGCTCTTAGAGGCAAGCAAGCAAAAAAGCGGTTCGGCAGAACCCAATCGGAAAAAAGTCGCCGAAATCACTTGGGAACAGGTGAAGACGATTGCCGAGGACAAAATGCCGGATTTAAACTGCTTCAGCCTCGAATCGGCTATGAAAATGGTTGCAGGAACGGCTCGAAGCATGGGTATCACAGTTAAAGGGGCTTTCCCTGATGTTCAATAATTAAACTTCAATTGAGATTATGAGTAAACTGACAAAAAATCAAAAGTTGGCCCTAAGCAAGATTGAAGAGGGAAAAACCTATTCGCTGAAAGAAGCGTCGGCGCTGGTAAAAGAAATTACTACCACGAAATTCGACGCCTCAGTTGATATCGATGTGCGTCTCGGCGTAGATCCGCGAAAAGCCAACCAAATGGTGCGTGGTGTTGTATCGTTGCCTCACGGCACCGGTAAACAAGTAAGAGTTCTTGTATTATGTTCTCCCGACGCTGAAGCCGATGCTAAAGAAGCCGGCGCAGACTATGTGGGACTTGACGAATATATCGAGAAAATTAAAGGCGGTTGGACCGATATTGACGTGATTATCACGCAACCCGCCATCATGGGGAAAATCGGAGCGCTGGGGCGAATTTTGGGCCCCCGCGGTTTAATGCCGAATCCCAAGAGTGGTACTGTTACTCCCGACGTTGCGAAAGCGGTGAAGGAAGTGAAACAGGGAAAAATCGACTTTAAAGTGGACAAAGCAGGTATTATTCACACCTCTGTGGGAAAAGTATCATTCTTGCCCGATCAGATCAGAGACAACGCGAAAGAATTTGTTCAGACGTTGATTAAACTGAAACCGACTGCGGCAAAAGGTACTTATATCAAAAGTATTTATCTTTCCAGTACGATGAGTCCGGGTATCAAAGTGGACCCAAGAACGGTAGAAGAAGTCTAATCGAAAAAGAAGAAGTAAATCTATGAAAAAGGAAGATAAAAACAAGATTATAGAGCAAATATCAACGACCCTCAAGGAGTACGATCATTTCTATCTGACGGATATCGCCACGTTAAATGCGGCGAAAACCAGTCAGTTGAGAAGAGAATGTTCCAAACAGGACATCAAGTTGGTAGTGGTAAAAAATACCTTGCTGAAAAAAGCGTTGGAGTCGCTTGACGGGAACTACGAAGAGCTGTATTCCGTGTTGAAAGGGAATACGGCGATTATGTTCTCTAACGTGGCCAGCGCTCCTGCCAAACTCATTGATAAATACAGCAAAGACAAAGTGCCGGCATTCAAAGGCGCTTACGTTCAGGAAAGCTTCTACGTAGGAGAAGGCCAACTGAAAAGCTTGGTAAATATCAAGACGAAAGCAGAACTTATCGGGGAAATTATCACACTGTTGCAATCGCCCGCGAAAAATGTCGTGTCGGCTCTCCAATCCGGAGGAACGTTATTGCATGGCGTGTTGAAGACCCTGTCGGAAAAATAATTTTATACAACAACTTAACAGAATTAGTAAACAATTTAAATCATACAAAAAATGGCAGACTTAAAAGCATTTGCTGAACAATTGGTTAACTTGACCGTAAAAGAGGTTAACGAACTTGCTGAGATCTTGAAAACTGAATACGGTATCGAACCCGCTGCTGCAGCCGTAGCCGTAGCTGCTGGTCCTGTTGCCGGAGGTGAAGCTCCCGCCGCAGAAGAAAAAACCGCTTTCGATGTCGTTCTTAAAAGTGCAGGTGCAGCTAAATTGGCTGTAGTTAAAGCAGTTAAAGAACTTACCGGTTTAGGTTTGAAAGAAGCTAAAGATTTAGTTGACGGCGCTCCCAGCGAATTGAAAAAAGGTGTTTCTAAAGACGAAGCTGACGCTTTGAAAAAACAACTCGAAGAAGCAGGAGCGGAAGTTGAACTTAAATAATGAAACTTACCTAAAATTAGGTTAATTTGGTTAAGAATCTTTTAACGAAGATTCTTAACCTTTTGTGTCAATACAAATTAAGTTCCAAACCCAACAAACGCCCATGTCTTCAAATAACGCAAATCAACGAATTAATTTCGCATCCATCAAAAAGCCGTTGGATTTCCCCGATTTTCTCGAAATCCAATTGAAATCGTTTCAGGATTTCTTGCAGTTAGATGCTCCTCCTGAAAATAGAAAAAACGAAGGACTGTATAAAGTTTTCACGGAAAATTTCCCCATAGCGGATACGCGGAACAACTTTGTGCTTGAGTTTTTAGATTATTATGTTGATCCACCTCGTTACAGCATCGAGGAATGTATCGACAGAGGGCTGACCTATAGCGTTCCGCTAAAGGCAAAACTTTATTTGTACTGTACCGATCCCGACCATGAGGATTTCGCTCCCGTCATTCAAGACGTGTATCTCGGAACCATTCCGTACATGACTGAAAAGGGAACCTTCGTCATCAACGGGGCCGAACGTGTCATCGTTTCCCAATTGCACCGTTCTCCGGGCGTGTTTTTCGGGCAGAGCGTACACGCTAACGGTACAACGCTGTATTCTGCACGCATCATCCCGTTCAAAGGGTCGTGGATTGAATTTGCCACCGACATCAACAACGTGATGTATGCTTACATCGATCGTAAAAAGAAATTACCCGTAACCACGCTGCTCCGCGCCATCGGCTTCGAGAGCGACAAGGATATCCTCGAAATTTTTGATTTGGCCGAAGAGGTGAAAGTAACCAACAAAGCCAGTTTGAAAAAGGCGCTGGGACGCAAACTCGCCGCCCGCGTGTTGAAATCGTGGATGGAGGATTTCGTGGATGAAGATACAGGCGAGGTAACTTCTATCGAAAGAAACGAGATAATCATCGAGCGCGAAACCGTTCTCGAACAGGAACATTTGGACGAAATCCTCGAACTGGGCGTTGCGTCTATTCTACTGCACAAAGAATCGGCAAACTCATCGGATTACTCCATTATATACAACACCTTGCAGAAAGATCCGAGCAATACGGAGATTGATGCAATCCGCTACATCTACCGCCAAATCCGTAGCGCCGAACCGGCCGACGACGCCAGCGCACGGGAGGTCATCAACAACCTTTTCTTCTCCGAAAAGAGATACGATTTGGGAGATGTCGGACGTTACAGAATCAATAAAAAACTGAATCTCGATATTGACGTGAGCATTCGTGTGCTGACCAAAGAAGATATTATTGAGATTATCAAATACCTTATCGAGCTTATCAACTCGAAAGCCATCGTCGATGATATAGACCACTTAAGCAACCGCCGTGTGCGTACTGTCGGAGAACAGCTCTACAACCAGTTCGGCGTGGGCCTGAGCCGTATGGCGCGTATCATCCGCGAGCGTATGAATGTGCGCGACAATGAAGTGTTCACCCCGATAGACTTGATTAACGCGAAAACCATTTCGTCTGTTATCAATACTTTTTTTGGAACCAACGCGCTGTCGCAGTTCATGGATCAGACCAACCCCTTGGCCGAGATCACGCACAAGCGCCGTCTTTCGGCTTTGGGACCCGGCGGTCTCTCGCGCGAACGTGCAGGATTTGAGGTGCGCGACGTGCATTATACGCACTACGGACGCCTCTGTCCGATTGAAACGCCGGAAGGCCCCAATATCGGTCTTATATCCTCGCTTTGCGTATATGCGAAAATCAACGATTTGGGCTTTATCGAAACGCCTTACCGCAAAGTGGAGAACGGACAAGTGAGCGACGAGGTCGTTTATATGGCCGCCGAAGAAGAAGAAGGCAAAATTATAGCGCAGGGCAATGCCCCCTTGGACGACGAAGGAAAATTCATTTTGTCGCGTGTGAAAGCCCGTGAAGAAGCCGATTATCCGGTGGTTTCCCCCGATGAAGTGCAACTCATGGACGTTTCGCCCATGCAAATTGCATCTATCGCCGCTTCGTTGATTCCTTTCCTCGAACACGACGACGCCAACCGCGCCCTCATGGGCTCGAACATGATGCGTCAGGCTGTGCCGTTGATGCGTAACGAAGCGCCCATCGTAGGAACCGGTATCGAAGGTCAATTGATCAGGGATTCGCGCACTCAGATTCAGGCAGAAGGAGCAGGCGAAGTCATTTACGTCGATGCCACGACGATAAAAATAAAATACAACCGTACCAAAGAGGAAGAATTTACGAGTTTCGATGATGCGGTAAAGACATACACCATCCCGAAATTCCGTAAAACCAACCAGAATACGACCATCGACTTGCGTCCGATTTGCAGAACCGGACAAAAAGTAACGGCGGGCGAGATACTTACCGAAGGTTACGCAACCGAAAACGGGGAACTGGCTATCGGAAAGAACCTGAAAGTGGCGTTTATGCCGTGGAAAGGATACAATTTCGAGGATGCCATTGTGTTGAACGAACGCATGGTTCGTGAAGACATCTTTACTTCGGTGCACTTGGAAGAATTTGCCTTGGAAGTTCGCGAGACGAAACGCGGGATGGAAGAACTGACTTCCGATATCCCCAATGTGAGCGAAGACGCCACCAAAGATCTCGACGAAAGAGGCATTGTTCGCGTTGGCGCACGCATCCAGCCGGGCGATATCCTTATCGGTAAAATAACGCCGAAAGGAGAATCTGACCCCTCGCCCGAAGAAAAACTGCTTCGCGCCATTTTCGGCGATAAAGCGGGCGATGTGAAAGACGCCTCGTTGAAAGCGTCGCCGTCGTTGAAAGGAGTGGTCATCGGCACCAGCCTCTTCTCGAAAGCTGTGAAGAAAGGCAAGAGCAAACTGTCCAACAAAGCCCTGCTCCCGAAATTGGAGGAAGAGTACGAAGCCAAGATGGATGATTTGCGAAAAGTATTGATACAAAAGCTCGAAGTAATCACTGATGGCAAGCCCTCAATCGGGGTGAAAGATTACACCAATATGGACATCGTTCCCAAAGGTGCGAAATTCACGGCTAAGGTGTTGAACGATATTGATTATCAGTCGGTTCAGTTGAGCAAATGGACCTCCGATGCACATAAGAACGACTTGGTTCGCACAACCGTCATCAACTACCTGCGCAAACACAAAGAACTCGATGCCGAATTGAAACGCAAACGTTTCGATTTGACCATTGGCGACGAACTTCCTTCGGGAATCATGCAAATCGCAAAAGTTTATGTGGCGAAGAAACGCAAGATTCAAGTAGGGGATAAGATGGCGGGACGCCACGGTAATAAAGGTATTGTGTCTAAAATCGTTCGCGAAGAAGATATGCCTTTCCTTGCCGACGGAACGCCGGTGGACATCGTGTTGAATCCCTTGGGTGTGCCTTCGCGTATGAACCTCGGTCAGATTTTTGAAACCGTGCTCGGTTGGGCAGGAAAAGAACTCGGACACCGTTTTGCCACGCCGATTTTTGACGGAGCATCGTTGGACGACCTGAACGAATGGACAGATAAAGCGGGAGTGCCGCGTTACGGCAAAACACACCTGTTTGACGGCGGAACCGGCGAGCCTTTCGACCAACCGGCAACAGTGGGCATCATCTACATGCTCAAACTCGGCCACATGGTGGAAGACAAAATGCACGCACGTTCCATTGGGCCATACTCGCTCATCACGCAACAGCCCTTGGGTGGTAAGGCACAGTTTGGAGGACAACGTTTTGGAGAAATGGAAGTTTGGGCGCTCGAAGCATTCGGCGCAGCCCATATCTTGCAGGAAATCCTCACCATTAAGTCCGATGACGTGGTTGGTCGTTCGAAAGCATACGAAGCGATAGTGAAAGGCGAAGTAATGCCCCAGCTGGGAATCCCCGAATCGCTTAATGTGTTGCTGCACGAACTGAAAGGTCTGGGATTGAGCGTTACGCTCGATTAATATTACGATAAGCCGTCGGCCCTTGGCTTTAAGCCATTGGCCGTTCGGCCTGTACAAATCTCTAAATAACGGCTAATAGCTGACGGCCAACAGCCGAAGGCTTTCAAGAAAAAAGTATATGGCATTTAGAAAAGACAACAATAAAATAAAGAGCAACTTTTCGAAAATCACGATTAGTCTGGCCTCACCCGAAGAAATTTTGGAAACTTCATTCGGCGAAGTGTTGAAACCCGAAACCATTAACTATCGTACATATAAACCCGAACGCGACGGGTTGTTCTGCGAACGTATTTTCGGCCCCGTAAAAGACTACGAATGTCACTGCGGGAAATACAAAAGAATACGTTATAAGGGCATCGTCTGCGACCGCTGCGGGGTGGAAGTAACCGAAAAGAAGGTTCGCCGCGAGCGTACGGGACACATCCATCTTGTTGTTCCCGTGGCTCATATCTGGTATTTCCGTTCGTTGCCGAACAAAATCGGTTACTTGTTGGGGATTCCCACAAAGAAGCTCGATACCATTATCTATTACGAAAGATATGTTGTTATCCAGCCGGGTGTTTTGGAAGATAAGGTAGCCGAAAGAGATTTGCTGACCGAGGAAGAGTACCTCAATTATCTCGACCAGCTTCCGAAAGAAAACCAATTGTTAGACGATACCGATCCCAACAAATTTATCGCGAAAATGGGGGCCGAAGGCATTTTGGATTTGTTGCAACGCCTCAACCTCGATTCGTTGGCCAATCAGCTTCGTCACCGCGCCAGCACCGATACTTCGCAGCAGCGTAAGAACGAAGCCTTGAAGCAATTGCAGGTGATTGAGGCTTTCCGTGGCTCGAAAAACGTCAACAAGCCCGAATGGATGATCATGAAAGTGATTCCGGTAATCCCGCCCGATTTGCGCCCCTTGGTTCCCTTAGACGGAGGCCGTTTTGCTACATCGGATTTGAACGATCTTTACCGCCGCGTTATCATCCGCAACAACCGTCTGAAACGATTGATAGACATCAAAGCGCCGGATGTGATTTTGCGCAACGAAAAGCGTATGTTGCAGGAAGCTGTGGATTCGCTGTTTGACAACTCGCGCAAATCGAGCGCCATCAAAACAGAATCGAACCGGCCATTGAAATCGCTGTCCGACAGTTTGAAAGGGAAGCAGGGACGTTTCCGTCAGAATCTCCTCGGTAAGCGCGTCGATTATTCGGCACGCTCGGTTATCGTGGTAGGACCCGAATTGAAAATGCACGAATGTGGTTTGCCGAAAGATATGGCAGCCGAACTCTATAAACCCTTCATCATTCGCAAGCTCATCGAAAGGGGTATTGTGAAAACCGTGAAATCGGCCAAAAAAATCGTCGATCGCAAAGAACCTGTGGTGTACGATATTTTGGAATACGTGATGAGAGGGCATCCCGTGTTGCTCAACCGCGCCCCGACACTTCACCGGCTCGGTATTCAGGCTTTTCAGCCGAAATTGATTGAAGGTAAGGCTATACAGTTGCATCCGCTATCGTGTACGGCATTTAATGCCGACTTTGACGGCGACCAGATGGCCGTACATCTCCCGTTGGGGAACGAAGCCATTTTGGAGGCGCAATTGTTGATGCTCGCATCGCACAACATCCTCAATCCCGCCAACGGCGCTCCGATTACCGTTCCTTCGCAGGATATGGTGCTCGGATTGTATTACATCACAAAAGTCCGTCCGGGAGCGAAAGGCGAAGGCATGACTTTCTACGGCGAGGAAGAGGCTATTGTTGCATACAACGAAGGAAAAGTTGACATTCATGCGCTCGTGAAAGTTATCGTAGATGATGTGGATGACGAAGGAAATCCCATCCGTAAAATGCACGAAACAACCGTCGGGCGTGTCATCACCAACGAATATATCCCGAAAGAAGTGGGTTACGTCAACGAACTTCTTTCCAAAAAATCGCTTCGCGAGATCATCAGCAAGGTGATAAAAACTTGCGGTGTTGCCCGCACGGCGCAATATCTCGACGACATCAAGGATCTCGGTTACAAGATGGCCTTTAAGGGCGGTTTGTCGTTCAACCTCGAAGACGTGATTATTCCGAAGGAAAAAGAAACGTTAATTAATGAGGGTTATGCGGAAGTGGAACAAATCATGGACAACTACAACATGGGTTTCATCACGTACAACGAACGTTACAACCAGATTATCGATACGTGGACGCACATCAACTCGAAGCTGTCGAACATCTTGATGAAGCAACTTTCGGAAGACGACAAAGGATTCAATTCGGTTTACATGATGCTGGATTCCGGAGCCCGCGGCTCCCGCGAACAGATTCGCCAGCTGTCCGGTATGCGCGGATTGATGGCGAAACCGCAAAAGAGCGGGGCAGAAGGCGCTCAAATCATTGAGAACCCGATTCTTTCGAACTTTAAGGAAGGCTTGTCGGTGTTAGAATATTTCATCTCGACACACGGCGCTCGTAAAGGTTTGGCCGATACGGCGTTAAAGACAGCCGATGCCGGATACCTGACACGCCGTTTGGTGGACGTTTCGCAAGACGTTATCATCAACGAAGAAGATTGCGGTACGCTGCGCGGATTGGTTGCGACGGATATTAAAAATAACGATGAAGTCATTGCTTCGTTGTACGAACGCATCCTTGGCCGCGTGTCGGTACACGACGTGCAGCATCCGATTACCGGAGAAATA
The DNA here is from genome assembly GCA_031272205.1 of Dysgonamonadaceae bacterium. Lineage (GTDB taxonomy): Bacteria > Bacteroidota > Bacteroidia > Bacteroidales > Dysgonomonadaceae > JAISUH01. Next base: position 19,254 of record JAISUH010000097.1, read on the forward strand.
TTGGTAAGTTCGGGTGAAGAAATCACCGAAGATATCGCCAAAAAAATAGAAGATTCACCCATCGAACGAGTGGAAATTCGTTCGGTATTGACTTGTGAATCGCGCCACGGCGTTTGCGCCAAATGTTACGGACGCAACCTCGCCACGGGACAGTTGGTTCAGAAAGGCGAGTCGGTTGGGGTTATCGCAGCGCAGTCCATCGGCGAGCCGGGTACGCAGCTTACGCTCCGTACCTTCCACGTCGGAGGTATCGCTTCGAACATCGCGGCCGAAAACAGCATCGTTACCAAATACGACGGCGTGTTGGAATTTGACGAGCTTCGTTTCGTTGAAGCTCCTGATGCCGAAGGCAAGAGCGTAAAAGTTGTCGTGAGTCGCCTGGTGGAAATGCGCATCGTGGATCCGAACACGAAAATCGTGTTGCTGGCGCACAACGTGCCTTACGGTTCCAAACTCTTTTTCAACGATGGCGATAAAGTGAAGAAAGGCGATTTGATTTGCGAATGGGACCCTTTCAATGCCGTGATTATATCGGAAGCATCGGGAACAATTCAGTTCGAAAATTTCATCGAAAACGTTACCTACAAAGTAGAATCGGACGAACAGACCGGTTTGAAAGAAAAGGTCATCATCGAATCGCGCGATAAGACGAAAGCGCCATCGGCCCATATCCTCAATGGCGACGGCGATATCTTGCGCACCTATACACTTCCCTTGGGCGCTCACATCGTGAAAGGTGAGGGCGATGCCATTTTAGCGGGCGATATATTGGTGAAAATACCGCGTGCCGTTGGAAAAGCGGGCGATATCACGGGCGGTCTCCCGCGCGTTACCGAACTTTTCGAGGCGCGTAACCCGTCGAATCCGGCTGTTGTTGCCGAAATCGACGGTGAAATATCGTTCGGAAAAATCAAACGCGGTAATCAGGAAATTTCCGTTACGTCGAAAACCGGCGAAGTGAAAAAATACCTTGTTCCGCTGTCGAAGCAGATTTTGGTTCAGGAAAACGATTATATCCGTGCCGGAATGCCGCTTTCGGATGGGGCTATCACCCCGTCGGACATCTTGGCGATTATGGGGCCGACGGCTGTTCAGGAGTATATCGTGAACGAAGTGCAAGACGTGTATCGTTTGCAAGGCGTGAAAATCAACGACAAGCACTTCGAAGTGATTGTGCGGCAGATGATGCGCAAGGTAGAAGTGGTCGATCCGGGCGATACGCGCTTCCTCGAACAACAGTTGGTGGACAAGCACGAAATCATGGAAGAAAACGACCGCATCTGGGGTAAGAAGGTGATTATCGACGCAGGAGACTCGCAGATTTTCGAGCCGGGACAGATTGTTACCGTCCGCAAACTGCGCGACGAAAACAGCTCCCTTAAACGCCGCGACTCAAAATTGGTGGAGGCTCGCGATGCTGTTCCCGCAACGGCCAATCAGGTGTTGCAGGGTATCACACGCGCCGCGTTGCAAACCAAGAGCTTCATGTCGGCCGCTTCGTTCCAGGAGACGACGAAAGTATTGAACGACGCCGCCATCAACGGAAAAGTGGATCATTTGGAAGGCTTGAAGGAAAATGTGATTTGCGGGCACTTGCTCCCTGCCGGAACCGGACAGCGTGAATTTGACAAGCTCATTGTTGGTACGAAAGAAGATTTCGAACGGATGAATTCCAATAGACGTGTAAGTCTGATGCAAGAAATCATCGAAGAATAAATTTAAACGATAATAAATAAAAAACGCGGCGGAAATTTTTTTCCTGCCGCGTTTTTTTTCGAAGAGGTACGAAGATCGTTCGTGTCTTTACCGACGAACGCTGTTTCGTAAACCGTAAAAAGATTACTGTTTTTCGTAATAATCCGTAAACTCTTTTTCGAATTGGGCGAAGCCCCCCGAATAAAACCTGTCGAAGATTTCTACTGAAGAATCCGCGCCAACGAGGTGTTGGAAAATTTCGATGGCCTTGTTTTCCTCTTTTTGCATCAAAAAATAAACCATACAATAGCCCACGCAATAGCCATAATTTTCTTGGGAAAAGGATTCGGTTGAAAACTTGGAATAATCCCAATCCGCAAATTCCAACAAGTTCAAGTCGCGGAGTTCGATAAGCGTTTTCACGCGATTGATTTTGGGTTTATCCGCTTGATGGGAGGGTTTCGATTTTTGAAAAGACATACATTCCAAATACACGGCAAGTCCCTCGTTGAACCACGGCGGCAGGTACTTTCTCCCCGCGTGAAGCGATAAAAAGGCGTGGCTCATTTCGTGGTAGCAGGTCAATAAGAATTGTTCGGAGGGCATCTTTTTTGTTTTGAGAACAACCAATAAACTGTCCTTTGGTCTGAAAAAGCCCGAAGATATGTGCGCCGTATTTCCATTTTGCATTTGCACATTCATAAGGTCGGCAAAACCGGTTGCGACGGTGAATTTTATATCTGTAATGTTTACCGTTTTTCCGGGGAACAGACGGTTGAAGAAATCGGCTTCGTAGCGGATGGCTTTCCCAAGCGCCGTTTTTTCCTTGGGTGTAATCAAATTTTCCGTATCGACAAAGCGTATATCGTTCTGTGCGACAGCGTTTGCCGCGAGTAACAATCCGGAACAAAAGATGATAAGCAGTTGTTTTTTCATCGTTTTTCCGATTTTTCTTTCAGGAATTTCTTCTGCTCTTTTTTGCTCATGTCCTGCATCAACATTTCGTCGGTAAGTTCGCAAACATATTCCTGTTCCCGCTCCAAACGCAATTTTCCCGCGTTAGCCGTTTGGAAAAACGGGCGGAAATGGGTATGTTTGTTCCCTACCTTGCGGTCATCCACTTTGTTCTTATCCAAAAAATAGACCGAAAAATTGATGAAATATGAGTCGAGCATGGTTTCGATAATGCCTATCGCCTGCCCCATCTTTACGCGCTGTCCGGGATAGACAAGCGATTTTCCTTTGAAAACATATTCGCCGAAAGAACCGTCGCCGTGATACAGCGTGATTTGGGACATCGAATGTCTGCCATCAAAATTTTTATTCCCTTTTGCAGTATGATCCCTCAAATCATCGTTACACATCATTCCTCCACGGCAAGCATAAACCGTATCCGACATCACTTCAAACGAGAGTTGATAGCCTTCCCTGTTTTCCGTTGTTCTTGCCATTCTGGCTGTTGCGCCTTTGGCTGTGGGCAAAGTATAGGGAAAATCGATATTGATTTTACTCTTTGGATCGCCCCTATACATTGAATAACTGTACCTGTAATTGTAACCTTTCGTTTTGTCTGACAGGCTGAACGACATTATCGCATGATTGCCCCAGGGAAGCGTTGCCGAGCGGATGCCGCTCATTCCCGTCAGGTTGCTGTAATCGGTGAAAGTGATAAACAAATAGTAAGGACAAAAATCTCTGTTGTCCCCATAGAGCGTAAGCAGCCCCTCCTGCGCATCAAATTTATCCGAAAGTTGAATCGCATTTTCTACGGGTTGCATATACTGTGCTTCCGCGCGAAGGACAAACAAAGAAATACAAAAAACACATAAAGTTGTCGTTTTCATAATATGGCTTGCTGGTTATTTTTTTAGAGCGTTTTGTTCTTCAAAAACGCATCCATCGCTTTTGCTGCCCGTCGCCCGTCGCCCATAGCGAGGATAACGGTTGCGCCGCCTCGCACGATGTCTCCGCCGGCAAAAATAGGACTGTCCGCCGTTTGCATCGTGTCTGGGTTCACGACTATCGTTCCCCATTTGCTTATTTCCAATCCTGCGAACGACGATGGAATCAGCGGATTGGGTGATACGCCCACGCTGACGATGACCTCATCGACATCCACCCATACCGTATCGCCTTCTACGGCTACAGGTTTCCGGCGGCCGGAAGCATCGGGCTCGCCCAGTTGCATGCGTTGCAACAGCATGCGTTGCACCTGCCCATTTTCATTTCCTTCGTAGCGAAGCGGGTTGTGCAGCGTGAGGAATCGGATACCCTCTTCTTTAGCATGTTTCACTTCTTCGATGCGGGCGGGCATTTCTTCTTCGGAGCGGCGGTAAACAATCATCGCTTCATCCGCTCCCAAGCGGCGTGCGGTACGCACAGCATCCATCGCGGTGTTTCCGCCGCCGATAACGGCAACGCGTTTGCCTTTGTAAACGGGGGTGTCGCTTTCGTCGTCGGCTGCCTGCATGAGGTTCACACGGGTAAGGTACTCGTTGCAGGACATCACGCCAATCAGATTTTCACCGGGGATATTCATGAAATTGGGCAATCCTGCCCCGCTTCCCACGAACAACCCTTGAAAACCGTCAGCCTGCAAATCTTCCTGCGAAACGGTTTTGCCAATGATGCAGTTGGTTTCGAATTTCACGCCCATCTTTTTCAAACCTTCGATTTCCACATCAACAATTTCGTTTGGCAAACGAAATTCGGGGATGCCGTAGCGGAGCACGCCTCCCAATTCGTGTAGCGCCTCGAAAACCTTAACGTCGTATCCCGCTTTTGCCATATCTCCGGCGAAGGCCAAGCCTGCGGGGCCTGAACCTACGACCGCTATTTTGATGCGATTGGGTGTTGCCGTTTCAGGGATGGAGATGTTGCCGCTCTCGCGTTCGTAATCGGCTGCAAAACGTTCCAGATAACCGATGGCAACGGCCTCCTTTTTTAATTTTTGCGGGTAGAAGCATTGGCTTTCACATTGACGCTCCTGCGGGCATACACGTCCGCAAACAGCAGGCAAGGCGCTGGTTTCTTTCAAGGTACGGGCTGCTTCGAGAATCTCGCCCCGTTCGATATTTTTGATGAATTTGGGAATGTTTATCTCCACCGGACAACCGGTGATGCAGTTCGGACTCACACAGTCGAGGCAACGCCGGGCTTCTGCCATGGCCTGCTCCAAAGAAAGCCCTCGATTGACTTCCTCGTAATTATGACTGCGGATTTCGGGGTCTGCCTCCGGCATTTTCACCCGTGGAAACTCGGTGCGTTCTTTGTTCTTTATGTTTTTCCGAAGTTCCTCTCGCCACGATTGCGCCCGTTCGGTTTGTAAATATTCGCTCATATCATTTAGTTCTTATTGCTGGTCTCGTCAGAAATCAACTTGTTATCGCATCAGTTATACGCTCTCAACCGCATCAGCATTTCGTCGAAATCGACTTGGTGGGCATCAAATTCGGGGCCGTCCACGCACACGAATTTTGTTTGTCCGCCCACGGTAACGCGGCATGCGCCGCACATACCCGTCCCGTCCACCATGATGGTGTTGAGCGAGGCGAGCGTGGGGACGTCGTATTTTTTTGTGGTCAGCGATACAAATTTCATCATGACGGCAGGGCCGATGGTTACACACAGATCCACTTTTTCATGCTTCAGCACTTGTTCGACACCTTCGGTTACCAAGCCTTTTTGCCCGTAGCTGCCGTCGTCGGTCATCACGATGACTTCATCGGAATATTCGCGGACTTGATTTTCGAGGATGACGAGCTCCTTGCTTCGCGCTGCCAATACACTGATAACGCGGTTTCCCGCTTTTTTCATAGCTTCGATGATGGGAAGCAGGGGAGCGATTCCCACGCCGCCTCCGGCGCAAACCACTGTACCGAATTTTTCGATGTGGGTGGCTTTACCCAAGGGACCCACCAAATCGGTGATGTAATCTCCGACGTTGAGTTCGCACACTTTTCGCGACGATTTGCCCACGCGCTGAATGACAAGCGTGATCGTTCCTTTTCCCGTATCGGCGGAAGCGATGGTGTAGGGTACCCGTTCGCCTTTTTTCCCTACGCGCACAATCACGAAATGGCCGGCTTTGCGGCTTTTGGCGATCAGCGGAGCTTCAACTTCGAATTTTACGACATTATCGGACAAAAATTCTTTGGAGACAATTTTATTCATTCCAATCTTTCAAGTATTTCGAGTACAAATGTAGGCTATTTTTGGGTTTCATGAAAATTTGAGAGAAACTTGTTTCCAATTCGTTGAAAATGTTGTATCTTTGTAGGCTTATTTTTCGGCGGAAAAAGAAGCCTACCTTGGGGTTGACCGGTTTTGACAGCGGGTAGAAGCGGTTTGTAAGCATGCAGTGCTTTGTCGGTTGGCACTTTAATCTCAAACGTCAAACAATTAACTGGCAATAACAATTACGCTCTTGCTGCTTAATCGAAGTACAGTAGATTATTAGCTTAATCCCGGCACAGGTGTTGGGACAAGACATCGCCCGGAAGCTCTGGCTTCGAAGCGTTCCGAGACGGCGGTGCAGGTAAATCGGAGATAGGACGGCAGAGGCTTCGGCTTCCGTCCGAAACAAAGAAGATAAGGTAAAAGTTGGTGGCTTCGGTCTTGCTTTTACCCGACAATCAAGGCGAAGATAAGCATGTAGAAAGCAGATTCCTTCCTCGTTTGGACGAGGGTTCGAGTCCCTCCAGCTCCACAAATTTATTGTATATAAGGGTTTTATCTTTGTGATGAAATGTGTAAGTTTCCCGGCCGCGGTCGGCATACAGACGATGGGCTTACAATATAAAGGGTGTCTTTCGGGATGCCCTTTATTTTTGATGTTTTTTCGTCCGAACCTGCCAAAGGTGCTGCTACCGTACTTTGATGTCTCCCTTTCAGGCTTTTTCGGGCGCTTTTTTTGCTTCCTGCCAAATGGCTTCCATCTCGTCCAAAGTCATGTCTTTGAGCTTGAGCCCCGCTTCCTTAGCTGTTTTTTCCAAATAATTGAAGCGCCGGATAAATTTCCGGTTAGTGCGTTCCAGCGCGTTATCGGGATTGACTTTGTAGAGCCGTGCGGCGTTGATGATGCTGAACAGTAAATCGCCAAATTCGGCTTCGATAGTGTCTTCGTCCATCCGGGCAATTTCGACTTTCAGTTCATCGAGTTCCTCGTTTACCTTATCCCAAACGTCTTCGCGCCGGTTCCAGTCGAAACCCGCGTTGCGAGCTTTGTCCTGTATGCGGTAGGCTTTCACAATAGACGGGAGAGCCGAAGGAACGCCTTCCAATACGGTTTTGTTTCCCCCTTTTTCTTTCAGTTTAATCTGTTCCCACGATTTTTCGACCATCCCTGCCGAATCGGCATGAGCGTCGCCGAAAACGTGCGGATGGCGAAAAATGAGCTTTTCCGATATTTTGTTGCACACATCGCCGATATCGAAAGCCTCTTTTTCTTCGCCGATTTTCGAATAAAAAACCACGTGCAGCAACAGATCGCCCAGTTCTTTTTTGATTTCTTCGTTATCGTTGTTGAGGATGGCCTCGCAGAGTTCGTAGGTTTCCTCGATGGTGTTGGCACGCAGGCTTTCGTTGGTCTGAACGCTGTCCCAAGGGCATTTCACACGCAGCTCGTCCATAATATCGAGCAGTCGTCCGAAAGCCTCTAATTGTTGTTTGCGAGTCGTCATGTTTTTGATGAAAAAAACGAGGCTTTTTCAGCGAGCCCCGTTTTTATTGTTATTTTTTATAGTTTTTCAATCCTGTTCTCAAAAATTCGATGTATTTGTCCGCATTTTCGTCGTAAGCATACGACGGGGCAATGGGCTTCCCCTCATTATCGAGCGCAACGTAATAGGGTTGTCCGCTCACGCCGAATTTGTGGCGTTGCAGGTAGCTCCATTTGTCGCCGATGGTTTTCAACTTTGTTTTTCTCCCGTTTTCATCTATTTCTATCTGTGCGGGGAGCTTGGTTTTGTCGTCCACCATCAACGAAATCAGGACATAATCGTTTTCGAGGATATTTTTCACGCGGGGGTCCGTCCATACCGAAGCCTCCATTTTGCGGCAATTCACGCACCCAAAGCCGGAAAAATCAATCAATACCGGTTTGCCGGTTTGTTTGGCGTACAGCATCCCAGTTTCGTAATCGTCTGATTTGGGGTGTACTACGCCTTCGTAGAGGTTCATGTCCTGCGTATATATCGGAGGCGAAAATGCGCTGATGGCTTTCAATGGGGCGCCCCATAATCCGGGGACCATGTACAGCGCAAAAGCGAAAGAAACGATCGACAAAAACAGGCGGGGAACCGAAACATGCGGCAAATCGCTGTCGTGGGGCAATTTCAACTTCCCGATCAGGTACATCCCCAACAGCGCAAAAATGACGATCCACAATACCAAGAAGACTTCGCGGTCGAGAATCCCCCATCCGTAGGCCAGATCGGCTACCGATAAGAATTTGAGGGCCAAGGCTAATTCAAGGAAACCGAGGACGACTTTCACCGAATTGAGCCAGCCCCCCGATTTCGGCATGTTTTGCAACCACGAAGGAAAGATAGCGAACAGCGCAAACGGAATGGCAAGAGCCAAAGCGAAGCCAAACATACCCACGGCCGGGCCTAAGTAGCTGCCCGAAACGGCCGTTTCCACCAAAAGGGTTCCTATAATCGGGCCGGTACACGAAAAGGAGACCAAGGCTAAGGTGAAAGCCATGAAAAAGAGGCTTAACAAGCCGCTTGTTCTGTCTGCTTTTGCGTCCATTTTGTTTGTCCACGACGAAGGCAGTACCAACTCGAAAGCTCCGAAGAACGAAATGGCGAAAACAACCAACAACGCAAAGAACAGCAAGTTGAAAACCGCGCTGGTGGACAGATCGTTTAGTGCGCTCGCCCCGAAAATGGCCGTGATGATTAAGCCCAGAAATACATAGATCACAATGATAGACAGTCCGTACCAGACGGCTTGCGATATGGCTTTCTGCCTGTCCGATTTGTTGCGTTTCAGGAAAAAGCTGACCGTCATCGGAATCATCGGCCAAACGCAGGGTGTCAGCAGGGCAATCAGTCCGCCGACGAAACCGGCGAGAAGAATACCCCACAACGAACGTCCGGACACGTTTCCTTCCATTCCGTATTCTTTCAATTGTTCGATAACGGGAGTCCAGAGCGCATCCTTGTCAAGTTCGGCCGAGCTGTCCGATGCAGATATTGCTGTTGTATCGGGTTGTTGCGCTTGTGTTACGGTATCCGTATCCAAAGCGGGTGCGGCATCAATGGGCAATAGAGGGGTTTTTGTTTCGACGGTCTCGGCCGGTTTTGTTTCGACGCTTGCTTTTGCCGGTTCGGGCAGGTCGGAGGCTCCAAATGCAAAATCGACGGGGAGCGGAGGCGTGCAAGTCTCATCGTTGCAGGCCTGAGCGCGGACATCTCCTTCGAGCGCAAATTGTGCTCTGTCGGTGATTTTGAGGGCTTGCACAAATTTCACCGTTCCATCGAAAGTGCCAACCGTCATGTCGAAATTCGGATCGAAGGCTTCATGAGCTTTCCGCCCTTCGGCTTTGAAACTCCCTGTCGGAGTTGCTCCGGCAATTTTATCGATGCTTAAGGTTGTAGGCGTCGGGCCTCCTTCGGGGATGTTGACATCGTATAAATGCCATCCGGGGTCAACCGTAGCCTGAGCAACAAAATGAACTACTCCGTTTCCCTTGTCTTCCAAAGCGAATTTCCAAGAAACGCTCTCCTGTGCAAAGGCGCCGACGGAAGAAAACAAGGCAATCAAAAGGGGTAAAAAAGATTTTACTTTCATAAAAAGATTTTATTTTTCAGATAAGGTCAGAAAACGATACCTTATATTAAAACAGTTTACAAATAAATTTCAATAGACAAAAGTACGGAAAAATTTCGTATATTCGCAATGTTTTTGCGGAGAAGACCGGCTCCGGAAATTAGTGAAAGATGGATGAACCTTGTTATTTCAACTATTTTGAGTCGTCGAAAACATTCCATGGAGCGATACGAAATATCATGGGTACGCGGTTTGACATCGTGATGCTTGGCGAAAGCCGTGCGCAATCGGCGGCGGTGTTTATGGATTTGAAGCGGGAGTTGCGGCGCTTGGATTCTCTGTTGAACCGTTTTGATGATGAGAGTGAGATTTCGAAATTGAACGTCCGCGCTTCATCCGGCTTTGTACCCTTATCCGCAGAAGTTTGGGCGATTTTGTGCGATTGCAAGCGTTATCACGAAATAACGGATGGCTTGTTTGATGTAACAAAAGACGATTTCTCCGGAATTTTGTTTCGGGAGGGCGACCGATCGGTCTCTTTTGCCTCCGGCAAGACGACCGTCGATTTGGGCGGCTACGCAAAAGGCTATGCCTTGTTGCGCTTGCAACAAATCCTTTCGGACAACAACGTGGGGCAATGTTTCGTGGATTTTGGGAACAGCTCTATTTTGGGCGTCGGGCATCATCCCTTCGGCGATTCGTGGAAGGTGAGCATGGAAAATCCCTATCGGCGGGGGGAAACGGTTTTTGAAATAGATATACGCGACCGCGCCCTGTCCGTTTCCGGAAACAGACCCGAATATTCGGGACACATTATTCACCCGGCAACAAAAAAAGCGACGGATGAGCGAAAAGCTGTTTGTGTGGTTTGCAAAAATCCCTTAGACGCGGAAGTCTTGACGACAACGTTGATGATTGCCGGCGATAAAGAAAAAAACGATATTTTGAAGCGCTTCGAAGTCGATAGCGTGTATGAATATAAATGGTAAGTTAAGTAAGAGTAAAAATGTCAAAAAAAGAGAAGCAAGTTGACGCGGGACTGCGTCAGTTTATTAAAGATTTGGGTTATGTGGCGGGTGGCGCCGCATTGCTGGGGACTGTCCCTTGGCTGCAATCGTTCACCCCCGATAAATTAGACGAGATAAAAAAAGAAAAAGCCCGCATCGGGTTAATCGGCGTCGGTTCGCGGGGGCAGTACCACATCCATAATTTGTTGGAGATGCCGCATGCGAAGATTGTTGCGCTGTGCGATAATTACGAGCCGAATCTGAAAGCCGCTTTGGAGCTTTGTCCCGACGCGAAAACCTATACCGATTACAAAAAACTGATCGAGGCGAAAGATATTGACGGCGTAATTGTTGCTACGCCCCTGAATTGGCATGCGGTAATCACATTGGATTCCCTCTCCGCCGGGAAACACGTTTTCTGCGAAAAAGCCATGGCGCTGACCATGGAAGAGTGCAAAGCGGTTTACGAAGCCTATAAACAGTCCGACCGCGTATTGTATTTCTGTATGCAGCGGATGTTCGACGAAAAATATATTAAGGGTATCCGGATGATTCGGTCGGGGCTCCTTGGCGATGTGGTCGGCGCCCGTTGCCACTGGTTTAGGAACAACGATTGGCGCCGCCCGGTTCCTTCCCCCAATTTGGAAAAGCACATCAATTGGCGGCTGTATCGGGAGTCGTCCTGCGGATTGATGACCGAGCTGGCCTGCCATCAACTCGAAGTCTGCAATTGGGCGACAGCGCTCACACCCAAATCCGTCGTGGGCATTGGAGACATTGTTCATTGGAAAGACGGCCGGGAAGTATATGACAGCGTAAGCCTCGCCTATCATTACGGAAATGGCGTGAAAATAACTTACGAATCGCTGATAGCCAATAAGTTCAACGGGATGGAAGAGCAAATTCTCGGTAGCAAGGGAACCCTGAATCTTGCTACGGGAATGTATTATTTGGAAGACGAAGCGGAGGGCAATAGCGCCATCGAACAGCTTCTTGCTCAAATCGGAGATAAGGTCTTTTCGGCAGTTCCGGCGGCAGGGGCGAGTTGGCGTCCGGAAACGAAAAAAGTGTACAAAGCGCATCCGGTTATCAAGGGAAAATTCAATGTGAACGACGGCATGTCGATGATTGGCGCCGAGAAAGACGGCTCCGACGAGATGCTGTCGTCGTTCTGTCAGGCCTGCATCACGGGCGAAAAAGGCAGGGATATTGTGGAAGAGGCTTACAGCGCAACCACCCTTTGCCTGCTCGGCGACCGGGCCATGCGCGAACAGCGTTGCGTGGAATATCCCGAAGAATTTAAAATCCCCTTCATGAAATTTTGACAATGAAAGATATCGTTATCACTTCGAAAATGATCAACCGCGAAATGCGTATCTGGTTGATTTGCTTTTTGTTGGCGTTCTTGTTGAACGTCGTTGCCGTCTGTATTTACAAAACGTCGTGGGTGGAAATTTTTTCCCAAATCGGCTATGTGGTTGTCATTTCCATCGTCTTTTATGCGATACTCGCTTTTTTTCGTCTTGTCGCCTATGGGCTGAGTAAAGCATTGGGGATAAGGATGAAAAAATAAAAACCCGATCTCTTCCGCAGGCAACGTTTTGTTCGCCCACAGTGATGAAATCGGGTAAACCGGATGTGAATCTTGTAGAGACGCGATTCACCGCGTCTCTACAAGAACGGCCTACTTCACATTAAACGCTACGCGCAAATCCTCAATTTCTTTGTCGCCCATTGGGCACAACTCTCCAATGGCCGAGGCCATAACCAATGAGTTGGCCGAAAATTCGGCGACCTCCAAATAATCGAAGGTGTTCAACAGTTTATCGCCCGTTACGAAAACAGAATCGTTCTCCACGAGGACAACGCGGTTATGGTTGAACAGGGCTGCGGCCTGATCGATATCTTCGTGAATCAACCCGAAGGGAATTGAGGGGGCGTCCTGCAAGAAAATCCAGCTTTCGGGGATGGTGCGGACGTCGAATTTTGTTCCGCTGACGGCGTGCGCCATCAGATTGACCGACTGGGTGCAGATGATGGAGTTGATGTGCGGGTTGAGTTGGTAAATCCGCTGGTGCAACGCCACCGAACGGCTCGGCGTTTTTCCGGCTTCGGACATTCCGTTTTTGATCTGCACAATATCGCTGGGCATAATGTCCCAGCGGGCTACGTCGCGTGGAGTGATCAGGAAATCGTCTCCGCGCCAGCGCACCGATACGGTTCCATACGTAGAGATCATGAGCCCCTGATTACAGGCGCGGCGGATGATATTCACCATATCCGTGCGCAAAGCCCGTTCGTCCGACGGATGGGTGATATCCATGAAATACGAAATATTGTTCGGGATGTGGTGGATGTATTGCGATATTTGGTCGTCGGAAAGGTAGTTCACATTTCCCAGACGGCTCGCGTTCACAATCGTTCGGCAGCAAAACTCCAAGGTTTCGAAACGCTGGTAAGCGTCCATCATATCGGTGCCGCCCAGCACCACTCCGTGGTTTTCCATAATGACGGCCTTGTATCGGGGATCCTGAAATACGCGGGCGATTTTCTTCCCCAGATCTTCGCTGCCCGGCGTCCCATAAGGGGCGAAGCCGATATCTCCGCAGATGCTGTGCGCCTGAGGTACGATTTTTGTATCGGGTACCTTGCGGGCGATGCTGAAAGCAACCAATGCCGGCGGGTGTGCGTGGATGATTGAGGTCAGTTCGGGACGCGCCTCGTATATCGCTTTGTGAAACGGATATTCCGATGACGGTTTGTGCGGGCCGACGATGCTGCCGTCTTTTTTCACGCACATAATGTCTCTCGTTGTCAGATTCCCCTTATCTACTCCCGACGGGGTAATCCAGATATCTCCGTTATCGTCGCGGATGGAGATGTTTCCGCCGGAGGTGGTTGTCATGCCGCTCCGATAAATGCGCCCGATGATCACGTTGATTTGCTCAACCGGGTGCATTAAAGTTACGTCTAATTGTTTCATTTTAAATTAGTTGTATATTTTAAGTGATCGATAAATGGTTTATGTTGGGTCCTCTTCTTTGAACCAGCTCGAATACATCAGGTAGTTGCGGGCAATCTTCTGGTTGATTTCTTTCGATTGCTCCGGATCGACTTTTTTGACGAACTTGGCGGGCGTTCCGGCATAGATGCTTCCGGGTTCCACATTCGTCCCGCTGAGCACCACTGCCCCGGCCGCCACGATTGCGCCCTCGCCGATGACGGCGTGGTCGAGCACCACGGCGCCCATGCCGATAAGGGCGCCTTTCTCTATTTTTGCGCCGTGGATGACAACGTTATGTCCGATGCTTACGTCGTCTTCGATTTCGACGACCGATTTTTGGTAGAGCGTGTGTAAAACCGTACCGTCCTGAATGTTTACGCGCTTGCCGATGCGGATGGAATTGACGTCGCCGCGCAGGACGGTGTTGAACCACACGCTGCAATCGTCGCCGATAATCACATCGCCGATAAGGGTGGCGTTATCGGCCAAAAACACGTTTTCCCCGATTTTCGGGCTGAAACCCCGAACCGATTTAATCAGCGCCATACCATCAGATGGGTTTCGTTTTTTTCTTCAACCATGCCTTTTCGTCTTTCGAAAGGTATTTTTTCAGCTTGTTATAGACCATTTTGTGGTAGTTGTTGAACCAGTCGATCTCTTTTTTCGTCAGCAGTTTCTTCACAACAGGCTTGGTATCGATGGGGCAAAGCGTGATGGTCTCGAAACAGTAAAACGTACCGAAATCTTTCGTCTTCTTGTATTCCTGCGTAACAACGAGGTTCTCGGTGCGGATGCCGTATTCGTTGGCGCGGTAAATGCCCGGTTCGTTGGATGTTACCATTCCGGGTTGCAGTGTTGTTGGGTTTTCTTCCAAGCGGATATTTTGCGGCCCTTCGTGCACGTTGAGGAAGTGGCCGATGCCGTGTCCCGTGCCGTGCCAATAGGTCTCGCAGTTATCCCAGAGCGCTTTCCGCGCCAGAACGTCGAGTTGTGAGCCGCGTGTTTCTTCGGGGAAGATGGCGGAGCCGAGGGCAATATGTCCTTTCAGGACGTTCGTATAATCGATTTTCATCTGTTTGCTCAGTTCGCCTGCGGCGAGCGTGCGGGTGATGTCGGTGGTGCCGTCCTTGAATTGTGCGCCCGAATCGATCAGGAGCAAGCCTTTGGGCTCTATTTTCACCGAGGTTTCCGGCGATGCGTGGTAGTGAACGATAGCGCCGTTCGCGGCGTACCCGCAAATCGTGGCGAAACTCTCGCCCACGTACAGCGCTTGTTGCGAGCGGTATTCCCGCAGCTTTTCTTCTACCAAGGTCTCGGTTACGATGCCTTCGGCAATGGCTTTTTCCAACCACATATAGAATTTAACCAAAGCCACGCCGTCTTTAACCATTGCGTTGCGGAATCCTGCAAGTTCGGTCTCGTTTTTGACGCTCTTCATCACATCGACGGGCGACAACGCCGCGTTCACAATCTTGCACGTCGCAGGGATGGTCTGCCGCAGTTTGTAGTTGATTTTGCTCCCGGTTACGCAAATTTTTGTTCCGGCAGGAAGTTTCGACACGTAGTCGAAAACCGAATCGTAAGGCGCTATGACAACGCCTTGCGATCCGAGCGTGATCACCGTCGCTTCATCCAACTTGTCGGGATCGACAAAAAGCACGTTTTCTTTCTTCGAAACATAGCCGTAAGCCACCGCTACGGGGTTGTAATCGACGTCGTTGCCGCGCATATTGAACGTCCAGGCCACAGCGTCGAGCGTTACGACAAGGATGCCGTCGGCGCCTTTTTGAACGAGTTCGGCGGTGATGCGCTCGATTTTATGTTTCGTGGATTCGCCCGTGATATCGTCCGGCAAAAGGAATACCTTGTTTTTGGGGATCTCCGGACGGTCTTTCCAGATTGTTGCAAAGGGGTCGAACGAGGTTTCCAATCCGATGTTTTTCGATTGCAGCCTGCCGAGCAATAAAGCCGCGTCGGAAGCGGCGTAAACCAAACCGTCGATGCCTACGGTTCCGCCTTCGCCCACTTGTTCGATGATCCACGAGATCATATCGGGCGTTTCGGCCTGTCCCATCTTAAACAGCTCAAAACCGGTGCCTTCCAATTCGTTTGCGGCCTGCAAAAAATAGCGAGAGTCCGTCCAAACGCCGGCTTTGTTTTTCGTTACCACAGCCGTGCCGGCCGAGCCGGTAAAGCCGCTGATCCATTTGCGCGATTCCCATATTTTGGGGGGATATTCACTCAGGTGCGCGTCGGTACTTGGTACCACAAAGGCGTCCAATTTCTTATCTGCCATAAATTTCCGCAGCGACGAAAGGCGTTCGGGAATTTGATTTGTTTTCATTATCGCAATTTTTTATTGTATTTTTGTTGATTGAGAGAACAAAAATAGCAAAATGTTCTCACATAAGAACGAATAAAAACGAGAATAAATCAATGAAAGTGAACATTGAACTGAAAAACATGCGTTTTTTTGCGCATCACGGCGTTTCGGAACAGGAAGCGACGGTCGGGAACGATTTTTTAGTGTCAGTCCGTTTCTCCGGCAATTTTACAAAGGCCTGCGAATCTGATAATGTGGAAGATACGGTCAGCTATGCCGAAGTCTGTGATTTGGTAAGAACGGAAATGGCGCGACCGTCGAAACTCATCGAACATGTCGCATACCGTATTTTGCGAACCTTGAAGGACTGCTTCCCGCAAATCGAAGGGATTGAGGTGCAGGTGGCCAAAGTTCACCCTCCCGTGTCGGGGCAGATGGATTACGCCGCCGTAACCGTCACGGAATAAATCGGCAATGATAAGCGTTAATGCGCTTATTGTAAATTGCTTGCATTTGGCAAAGACAGGCTGCGCAAAAAAGATTCGAGACTTTCGCCCTTAGTCAGTTTGAGTTTCTTTTTGAGCTTCTTTTTGTAAGTCCAAAAGGTGTTTTCGCTGATGCAGAGGAGTTCCATAATCTCCTTACTGCCCATCCCCATCATCAGGTAGGCGCAATAGCGCAGGTTGAGCGGAGTGAGCACTTCCGGGGCGACTTTCTCCTGCAGTTTTTGGAACAGTTCGGGATTGGTATCGATAAATATTTTTGAACTTTCGTCGAGATTTTTGCCGATCATCTCTCCTTTCTTCAGGATTTTCGCCAAGTTTTTTATATTGCCGTTTTCCTTTATCTGTTGCTTGATGTTTTCCAACAGCTTGTTTTTGTATTCGATACTCAGGTTCGCCGAGATCAGCTGTTTCTCCGACAACAGTTTCTCGTATTGAAGCTGCCTGTTTTCCAACAACAGGTTTTCTTTTTGCGTTCTTTTGCTTTTGCTCCTAAAATAAAAGGTGGCCGTTATAAAAAAGATAATGAGGCTAAAAATAATAAACAGCTGGATGGTTATTCTTTTTTGATGATCAATCTCCAACTCTTTCTTTCTCAGCTTGTACTTCGTTTCGATGACCAATTGCTGTTCCGATAGTCTTGCGTTGTCGGTCTTCTGGAGGTAATACAACACTTGCTCCAGCGCGTCGCCATACAGGTCGATCCGGTCGATTTTTTTGTAGAGAACCGATAGCACGTAATAGTCGTCCTTCAACAGCCGCATATCGTTTTTTTCGGTATCGTATCGAAGGATTTCCTGCACTTTATGAATGGCGGCATCGTAATTGCCTTTAAGGGAGAAGAGCAACATTTCCATATTCAATACGTCCCTTTCGGTGATAAAATCACTGACATTTTTTAATTTCTCTGCCGCTTTCTCCAACCGTTCCGTATCGATGATGCCGGGATGGTCGATGCTCAGGCTGATGAGCGTGGTAAGGATCTGATTGTATCGCTGAAACGAAAGCATGTTGTTTTCCATAAAGTTCAGCAATTCGTTTGCCTGTGCGTTCACGTTTTCCATATCGGGATTGGAGGCGCTTAGTTTGGTCAGCAGGATAAAGTTCATCGACTGACAGATATAATCCTTGTCGCCCGAATGATAGGCCGCTTCGGTAAAGTGTTTCAGACAGTCTTTGGTGTTTTCGCCGAGGTAGCCTTCCGAACGAACGGCGCGAGTGGTTAGCCCCAGATATACGTCGGCGATGACCCTCCACGATTTGGGGTCGTTTTTGGGCAGTTTTTCGGCAAGGTGCAGGGCGGAGTAATGATCTTTGAAATCGTAATCATCGTCGAGCATGAATTTTGCCGAGGCAATATAATCGTAGGCCAAGGCCTTCGCCATCCGGTTGCCGGTCGCGGAAATCAGACCGTAAAGATTTTCGATGATCGCGTAGCTGCGGTTGATGTTTCGTGCGGCGGCGCAACTCATCAGTTCCTGCGTCAGAACATAAATTTGGTATTTGTTGTCGCGCTGTCCCTGAGCCAAGGTTTTGGCCTCAATTAAGTATTTTTCGGCCGAGAGGCTGTCGCCCAAACGACAGTATTTCCGCGCTAACCGCGCCATAGGATCAATCTTTTGTTCGACGGGAATATCGGAATTTACCCGCCTGAGCAGCGAGTCGATATCGTATTCTTCACGGAATTGCGCCGTGGCGGATGTTGTGATGCCGGTAAGCAATGTGAGCAGGAAAAAATTTTTAGCGGACACTTTCATAATGTATGGGCTGTTATGATGTTGTTTGGCTATTAATGAGTGTTTTTTTAAGAATACATTAAAGTTTATTATTATATGTCCCAAAGATACACAATATTTTTATAAATGATACCCTTGAAATATCATATTTTTTAACTATGCTTGATTAATATAATGTATATCAATCAATTATATAGCAGGTAATCCCAAAAAAATACCCATAAATTTTAAAAAAATAATTTTCATATCCCAATTTTATACCCATAAGAAATTTGGATGTTGCATTTATTACATCGATTTTTGCCGTCGAAAATGGATCACTTTCTGCCGTCAGCAAGAAACTAAAATAGTGAAGTATATTAAATTAACAAAGCAAATTAACATCAAAAATTGGAGACTATATGAACAGAGCAAAGAAGAAAAAAAAGGAAACAGTACCCGCCGGTCGGCTGTCCTACACACCAACCGCCATCGGGGTAAACTACATTGAATTGGAAGGCAACCTGATGGGGACGGCTTCGATAAAACTGAATTCCACTGTGCAGCAGGAAGCATGGGAAGACGGAGGCGACATCAGCAGCGATGTCTATATAGGTACATATCCATGGCATTAGTCGGCAAGCGATGCGTAAAGGATTGAAGCCCGCAACAGCTTGGCTCAACAAATCTCAATGAATCAACAATAAAAAAACAACAAACCAAAATACAAAAAATTATGGACATCAACATCAAAACGATAATAAAAAGAAAAAGCGCCGGTCGCTTATTGATATACGCCATTATCGGCACAATGGCAGTTTCGTTCCCCGCCTGCGACGACAAGCTGAATAACGGCGACAGCGGCGAAAATTCGTCGGGCGTTGGACTCTTGCTCAATATGGGCGGCATTGAGGAGTACAATGCCCTGACCACCCGCGCACAGATGGAACCCCAGACGGTTGTAGCAACAACAGACGATGGCTTCATTGCAGAGTGCACCTTGGCCCCGGAACCCGTGGAGGCTACGCGCGCCACGATCACTTCTGTTTTCAATGGTTGCAAATATCGTGTTATCCTCTTTAATGGGGATTTCAGCAAGCGAACAACTTCAGGACAAGGCGTCTCCGGGGTAACAAACAGACCCGGAGTAAACAATTCCTTTTTATGCACTGCCGGTACAGCGGCGAGGTTGACGGTTCCTTGGTGGAGTAGCGATGAAGGCAACCCCGATCGCTATGTCAGGGTAGTCGCCTATTCTACGTATGACAGTAGTGACCCCGACGGTCAGGCCAGCAACAGCACCGACGCAGTACGCGAGTTAGACAACAGTACCAGCACCTATACGGTCGATCCAACGTGGGATTTTCTCTACTTTGTGTCGGAACCCTACGACCTCTTCGGATATGGCGTTAATTCCATCCATTCGGATGCTCAGGAGGCAACAATCACCTTTAAACACCGCTTTACATACGTACAGGCCTTTATCGATATTTCAAGCATACCGAATCATTCCATAGATGTGCCGACATCCTCTACATCTTCCGGATTTACATATACAATCGGCGCCAACAGTACGGCAAAACAAACCTTTACCGTGAACGGGCCGCCCGAAATAACAAATACCCCTGCCGCCGCTGTGTATCGTGAATGGAGGCGGTCTGGCACCGGGAATATTTACGAATATAGTTATAGCGGACGCACCATTTTTACGGGCAACACAACCGATATAGCCGTAACGTTCAGCGGCCCGATAACCGTTCGGTATCATGATGGCACTAGTTCTCATGCAACGACCCTCCCCACCGTTCATTTTCAGGGGCCGCTATTGACCGGCACAAAATATAGGCTGACCGTAAAATTGAAAACCAACGATACGGGTGCGGTTACGATAGACTGCGACGATGTTAAATATTACAACGCCGGAAATATCATCCGTACCGGCACCACGCTTTCCACACAGAAAATAGTGATTGCAGCCGGCGCTCTTCATAACGGTACGTCAAGTCAAATCAGCGGCAGCATTACGGCCAGCACAACAGCCGGTATAACCTTTAGCGGCAATGTTACGATTCCCGCATACAGCGCCAACAGCAGCGATATCGTTCTTCAAGGCAGCGGCACAAACACCGCCGCCGAAGGGACTGACCTTGCTCTCACATGGACGTCGACGCCGTTTACGATAAGCACCGATATGTCCAACTGCCTTACCGTACCCGTCGGCTTGGGCGCCGTGCGCATCCTCTTTGCCGACAACAGCGGTCCGGTTGACGCTCAGTCGTGGGGGCCCAACGGACTTCTTGGCGTTCCCGGACCAAGCAACCGCTCTACAGCAATTATCGGTGCACTCACGAGAATCGATGCCAACAATTACTCGGTTGGAGGTTCCGTAAACTTCGGGCCTTCGGGCACGGTAAAGACCAAGTGGATTCCCTATACCGAAGGACAGATTTATATGGGCGGCTTCGACTTGCGGGCCAATAACGGTAA
Source organism: Dysgonamonadaceae bacterium (assembly GCA_031272205.1). GTDB lineage: Bacteria > Bacteroidota > Bacteroidia > Bacteroidales > Dysgonomonadaceae > JAISUH01. The sequence continues at coordinate 39,764 of JAISUH010000097.1, forward strand.
CGATGCGGCGGCGATTTCGGCGGTGTGTACCAATCCCAATATACCCAATCCGAATGTAATGGTTTACGCTACCGAGAACTGGGTTGACGAAATAGGGCCGGCAGTTACAGCACTTGTACAGGGAGGCAGCTGGATCGTCTATACCACCAAACACTTGGGTAACGGGATAACCATCTTTTATAGGCCGGACGATTTGGGAAAAGTATTGACGGCTGCGGGTTTTTCGGCTACCTCTGGCCAAGCGGGCACCAACGATACTCCCAACAATTTCACGTTGTTGAGCAGTCCGGCAGTCGGATCTCCGGCGGAAAAAATTCTGAATGGGCCTTTCGGCAACCTCGAAGGGCAAACTGTGGATTTCGACGGTTCTCATTACTTAGTGGGCGTTTCGACTCTGCCTTCGGGATGCGAGATACTCCACAGTACGACTTACCAAGGTGCTAATGCTACCATCAATAAAGTGATGTTTGTCTGCACGAATACGACCACGCACGGCGGCATCATTGTGCTCGGCAAAAACGTCTCCGCCGGTACGGGTACGGGCAACTTGTATCCAGCCCAATATCCCGGCGGAGTTCCCTACGAAAGCAATGCCAAGTTGGAGATGAATGCCCTGAACTATGCGCTCGAGCAGTCCACGGCTTGGGATGCTCGCAACAAGTAAGTTCTAAATGTTTAATATACAAATTTCTTTATATAGTTAGCTGGCGTTAAAATTTATTTCAAAGCTATAAGTCCTCATGAGTTGTGAAACTAATGGGGATTTTTTTTACGTATCCCTTTTGGTCAAGTTCATAAAATCCGTTAGGATTTTCATATCAATAGAAAAATGTAATGTCCTATAAAAGCAACCCCGTATGGGGTTGAGCGGTGTTTATTCCGTCATTTTCTATGGATATGTATCGCCTGCGGCGAACATTGACCGCTAAAATTTTCTCTTACTTGACCTGAGTAAAGCACGGTGTTCCTTCTCAATTTTTTATTATCTTTGTATAAGATAGGATGCCCCCTCGGCAAAAAATCAAATAAATTTGTTTTTTGCCCTCAGCTTTCACTATCTTTGTAAAAATTTTCGCAGGCACAATGAATGACAATATCGACCATACGCGCACTGTTTTGCCCGGAGAACTCACCGGAGATAAACTCACGGCCGAAACGCCGGGCGAAAAACACCTGATTCTCCGCACCGACAATTTGGTCAAAAAATACCGCGCGAGGACGGTGGTAAACCACGTTTCCATCAACGTGAAACAGGGCGAGATTGTTGGGTTGCTCGGGCCTAACGGCGCGGGGAAAACCACCACCTTTTACATGACCGTGGGGCTTATCGTGCCCAACGAAGGCGAAATTTACATCGGCGAGAGCAACATCACCAAGTTTCCCGTGTATAAACGGGCGCAGTACGGCATCGGCTACTTGGCGCAGGAAGCCTCTATCTTTCGGAAAATGAGTGTCGAAGACAATATTCGGTCGGTCTTGCAATTCACCAGCAAATCCCCGAAAGAACAGGAGGCGAAGTTGGAGAGCCTCATTGCAGAGTTCGGCTTGCAGAAAGTGCGGAAGAACGCGGGCGACCGGCTTTCGGGGGGCGAACGCCGCCGCGCCGAGATTGCGCGTTGCTTGGCTATCGACCCCAAATTTATTATGCTCGACGAGCCTTTTGCCGGAATCGACCCGATTGCCGTGCAGGATATTCAATACATTGTGGCTCAGTTAAAATACCGCAACATCGGCATCCTGATCACCGACCACAACGTGGACGAGACGCTCAGCATCACCGACCGCGCCTATCTGCTCTTCGAGGGAAAAGTATTGTTTCAGGGAACAGCCGAGGAATTGGCCGAAAATCCGGTGGTGCGCGAAAAATACCTCGGCCGCGATTTCGAGTTGAAACGCCGTACCTTCCACGCCGAATAATCGCTTATGGGACGTCTGCTCGCTATCGACTACGGAAAAAAACGCACGGGGATTGCCGTCAGCGACCCGCTGCAAATTATAGCAAACGGCCTGACAACCGTCGATACACACCAATTGTTCGACTTCCTGAACGCTTATTTGTCGCAAGAAAAAGTGGATACGCTTGTCGTGGGGCTGCCGCGGCAAATGAACAACGAGCCGTCGGAAAATATGCGGCGCGTTGAAGCGTTTGTGCGGAAATTCCGACAACAATATCCCGCTGTGCCCGTGGAGTATTCCGACGAAAGATTTTCATCGAAACTTGCGCATCGAACGATGATTGACGGAGGACTGAAGAAAAAAGAGAGACAAAACAAAGCTTTGGTGGACGAAATCAGCGCGACCATTATCCTGCAGGGATATATGGAGAGCCGCCGGATGAATCCGCCGCTATCCATATAAAATGACAAATTATGATATTACCGGTATATATTTACGGCCATCCCGTTTTGCGAAAAGTAACTAAAGACATCGACGCGGCCAATTATCCCAATTTGAAAACGCTCGTCGAAAACATGTTTGAAACCATGTACAACGCCGAAGGCGTGGGGATTGCCGCTCCGCAGGTGGGCTTGAACGACCGCATTTTTGTGGTGGATTTGACGCCCTTGGCCGACGATAAACATCCCGAATTTAAAGGCTTCAAAAAGGCCTTCATCAATGCGCATATCATCGAAAGAGACGGCGACGCCGTTCAGGAAGAAGAAGGCTGTCTGAGCATTCCGGGTATTCACGAGAAAGTGCCGCGCGAAAACCGCATCCGTATTCAATACTTGGACGAGGATAACCAAGCGCACGACGAGGAATATTCGGGCTATATGGCGCGTGTCATCCAGCACGAATACGACCACCTCGACGGCATTATGTTCGTCGATCGCATCACTCCGATGCGCAAACAAATGATAAAAGGAAAGCTCTCCAATATGGAAAAAGGAAAGGTGAGCTGCCATTATCGCGTGAAAACAGTGTGAGTCCACCCTTAAACACCCCTCTAAGGGGTGGATGGGGACACAAAAAAAGCAAACCTCACCGTTTGATTTAAAAAGTTTCTAATAACTTTGCAAATTGGAAAATTGATAATCCACAAAATTGTTATAGAACATGAAAAATCCGGTTTTTATTTCGTTTCTACTGATCATTCTTGCCGCTTGCGGCTCAAAAAAAGAACTGAGCGGCAACCCCGTTTTCGAAGGATGGTATGCCGATCCCGAAGGGATTATTTACGGCGATACCTATTGGGTCTATCCGACTTACAGCTATGACTACGAAGAACAGGTGTTTTTTGACTGTTTCTCGTCGAAAGACTTGGTGAAATGGACCAAACACTCGAACATCATTGATACAGCAGAGGTGAAGTGGGCCAAAAAAGCGATGTGGGCGCCCGGAGTCATCTGTAAAGACGGCAAATACTATTTCTTTTTTGCGGCGAACGACGTTCACGAAGGCGAAATCGGCGGTATCGGCGTGGCGGTGAGCGACCGTCCCGAAGGGCCTTACAAAGACTTGCTAAGGAAACCGCTGATCAACGAAATTGTCAATGGGGCGCAACCCATCGACCAGTTTGTCTTTCAGGACAAAGATGGGACGTATTACCTGTATTACGGCGGGTGGGGACATTGCAATGTTGTGAAATTGAACGATGATTTCACCGCTCTTGTCCCCTTCGACGACGGCGAAATTTATAAAGAAGTAACGCCCGAACGCTATGTGGAAGGGCCTTTTATGTTTATCCGCGACGGTAAATACTATTTCATGTGGAGCGAAGGCGGCTGGACAGGGCCTGATTACTCGGTGGCTTATGCTATTGCCGACTCGCCTTTCGGCCCCTTCCGGCGCATCGGCAAAATTTTGCAGCAAGACCCCATGGTCGCGACAGGAGCCGGACATCATTCGGTTCTCCATATCCCCGATACGGATGAATATTATATTGTGTATCACCGTCATCCGCTTGGCGACCATATAGGGAATCACCGCGTAACCTGTATCGACAAAATGACGTTCGACGAAAAAGGGTTGATTCATCCCGTGAAAATCACTTTCGAGGGTGTCGGGAAACGGAAATTGAAAAAATAACCGCCGTAAAAAAAATGGTGCTGCCTCCCGAATTTCTCCAATCCGTATCTTCGCTTTTGAGCGCTGAGAGCGATGATTTTGTTTCGGCGCTAAGCCTCGATCCTCCTGTTAGCCTTCGCTTGAATCCCTACAAACACAAACGAAACCCGCTCTCTGTTTCCACTGCGATGCAGGACGGCAAGGTGGGGTGGTCGGCTTGGGCTTATTATTTGAAAGAACGTCCTGCATTCACCTTCGACCCTTTGTTTCATGCGGGCTATTATTACGTACAGGAGGCCTCTTCGATGTTTGTTGAACATATCGTGCGGCAGCTTGTCAAATCGCCCGTACGCTGCTTGGATCTTTGCGCCTCTCCGGGGGGGAAATCCATCGCTTTGCGCTCCGGTTTGCCCGATGGGAGCTTGTTGGTCAGTAACGAAATTGTGCGGCAACGCGCTCATATTCTTTCCGAGAACCTGACGAAATTTGGGCATCCCGATGTGTTGGTCTGCAACAATTCGCCAGCCGATTTTGCTTCATTGCCGCATTTTTTCGATTTGATTGCAGTGGATGCCCCCTGTTCGGGTGAAGGACTGTTTAGGAAAACTCCCGAAGCCGTATCCGAATGGTCGGCGGCCAACGTGCAGATGTGCGCCGAACGCCAACGAAAGATTCTGTCGGACGTTTGGCCGGCGTTGAAACCGGGCGGAATCCTCATTTACAGTACCTGTACGTACAACATGCTCGAAAACGAGGCGCATGTTCGCCGGATGCTCCGGGAGTTTGGCGCATCGTCCCTGAATATCGTCGTAGAGCCGTCGTGGGGCGTATCGTCCTCGTTCATGCCGGAGGTAACCGCCTGTCGTTTCTTCCCTCACAAAACGAGAGGCGAAGGATTTTTTGTTTCGGCCGTGCAGAAACCGGGGAATCCGATTTTTTCGCAGAAAAACAAAAAGAAAACCCCTCCGGTCGTGAACGATCGGTCGGCTTACGATAAATGGCTTCAATCTTCGCAGGATTTCGATTTTGTGGAAAACGGCAATCGCATGGTCGCCGTCTCGAAATCGATGGTTGAGTCGATGCTGTTTTTGCAGGAGAAATTAAAAACGCTCTCTTTCGGTATTGAAATGGGGGAACGGAAGGGAAGGAGTTTTATCCCTTCGCAGGCTTTGGCCTTGAGTACGCGGCTGAATCGGGACAGTTTTCGGGTTTGTGAAATTTCGTATAAGGATGCTGTCGCCTATCTCCAAAAAGAAGCCTTGTCGATCGATGCTCCAAAAGATTATGTGCTGCTCACGTACAAACACGAACCCTTGGGTTTTGTGAAAAATATCGGTACGCGGGCAAATAACCTGTATCCGCAAGAATGGCGCATCCGCAGTAAAAATTCGCCTGAAAAAATAACGGATTTTTTGACTGAAAATAAGCCCTGAACTGGGGGCATAAATATTTTGATATAGAGTATTTTAAAGAATAAACGACCTTTGGTTTACGTTAAATTTTTGATTAACTTTATTTAACTCTAAAAATATGACTTTTATGTTATATAACATGTTTTTTTGCTATATCTTTGTGCCGTTTTTATAAGGAACAATATTTATTTATCGTTTAAATTATTAGAAGAAATGAAAAAAGTATTATTGTTAGTAGCCGTAGTTGCTACTGTATCTTTTGCAGCTTGCACCAACAAACAAGCCGCAGCTGAAAAAGCAAAAGCAGATAGCTTGGCCGCTGTTGCATTAGCTGACAGCCTCGCAAAAGCCGAAGCTGACAGCCTCGCTGCTCTTGTGCCTGATACCACCGTAGTGGTTGAAGAAACAGTTGTTGAATAAGATTTGCTTTTAGAAAAAATGATAGGCCGCCTGTACTCAGACGGCTTATTTTTTTGTCGATTCCCGTAAACACGCTATCTTTGCATTGCTGAACATCGCAAGGTTTAATTGCGGGGGTGTTCGGGAAAAAATCATGAGATGAAAAAAAATCTTTTTCTGTTTCTGTTTGTTGTTTTCTCTTTTTGTTCGTTCGGACAGAAGGTCGCCGATGTGTTTAAAACCATGCCCGACAGCCTTCTTCCCTGCCTTAGTGAGGACAATAAGATAATGATGCTGGTGGATACCGGTAGAACCGTTATACCGTATCAGTTGGGGGAGTTTGAAAAGCTGAATCATACGGATTCTTATCTGAACATTCGGACTTCCGAAGCCGGCACAACACAGATAAAAGTATTGCCTCTCATCAACAATACAAAAATTGTATGCGTCATTCAAACGGCATGCGCTATGGTCTGCGACAGCCAAATATCGTTTTATACTACCGAATGGGAAAAATTGGATAAAACGTCATTGCTGCCCCTCATCAATGTTGAATCTTTCTTCGATTCTTCGAAAAAAGGTTCGGATAATTATAATTTTGCACTATCTTTGCCGGACATTTCGCCCATAGAGGCTCGTTTCGAGGGTGGGGGAGACGATTTGACTTTCAGTTTGGATTTATCTTCCTATCTCCCGCAAGAAGATGCGGCGCAAATGAAGCCGTTTTTGAAAAAGGAACAGATTGTGTTGAAATGGAATAAAACAGGGTTTCAACCCTGAATCGATTTTTTTGCACCCGTAGTTCAATGGATAGAATATCGGATTCCGGTTCCGACGATATGGGTTCGATTCCCGTCGGGTGTACTATATGAAACTCTGATAATCTGTAATTTAGATTATCGGGGTTTTTGATTTTATGAGATACACAACTCATTTTGGGAAATCAGAGGGAATAAATTGTATGAAATGAATATCGTATCTTGTTATTCACTATTTTCCATTCAGCCAATAACCTCATCTCCGTTTTTTTAGCAACTTCGGAATCTCGGCGGGTTCTTTTGCCACGGGAACGCCCACCGATTCGAAGGCGGCGATTTTTTCGGCTGCCGTTCCCGAACCGCTCGAAATGATGGCTCCGGCATGTCCCATCTGTTTGCCCGAAGGGGCTTGCTGCCCGGCGATAAACGCCGCCACGGGCTTGGTAATGTGTTCTTTAATGAACATAGCCGCCCGTTCTTCGGCATCGCCCCCGATTTCGCCGATAAGGGCGATGGAATCGGTTTCGGGATCGTCTTGAAACAGTTGCAACAATTCCTGATAGTAAAGTCCCACGACGGGGTCGCCCCCTACGCCTACGGCGGTGGACTGACCCATGCCGTTGGCCGTGAGGTTGTAAACCACTTCGTAAGTGAGTGTTCCGCTGCGGCTGATAACGCCCGTACCGCCTTTCTTGAAGATCTGCGCGGGCATGATGCCGATAAGGCTTTCTTCGGGTGAAATCAATCCCGGACAGTTGGGGCCGATCAGCTGGGCCCCTTTGTCCCGAATGAAGCGGCAGGCATTCACCACGTCGAGGGTGGGGACGCCTTCCGTTATGCAAACGATGAGTTTCAGGCCGGCATCGGCTGCCTCCATCATGGCGTCTTTGGCAAAGGCTGCGGGCACAAAGATAACTGATGCGTCGGCGCCTGTTTCGTTTACCGCGTCTCTCACCGTGTTAAAAACGGGAATATCGAATATTTTTTGTCCGGCTTTGCCCGGCGAAACGCCGCCGACGACAGTTGTTCCATAAGCTTGCATCTTTGAGGCGTGAAAACTGCCGTCGCGTCCGGTAATTCCCTGAATGATAAGGCGAGTGTCTTTATTGATTAAAATGCTCATAGGTCGTGATTTGTTTGATTTTTTTGATGATGGAATCCCTTTATTGGGCTAAAACAAGGTTTACCGCTTTTTTGGTAGCTTCGCTCATGGTCTCGGCAACGTGGAGTCCGGTACCCGCGAGCAGTGCGCGGCCTTCTTTTTCGTTAGTTCCTGTCAGGCGGATGACGACAGGGATTTTGGCGTCGATTTGCCTGAACGCTTCCAAAAGCCCGGTCGCCACGTCGTCGCAGCGCGTGATGCCCCCGAAAATATTGATAAGCACCACTTTCACGTTCTTGTCGCTCAACAGGAGTTTCATCGCTTCAACAACTTTGTTCGGGTTAGAGCTTCCTCCGATGTCGAGGAAATTAGCCGGATTTCCGCCGTAAAGCTTAATCATGTCCATTGTTGCCATTGCCAATCCTGCGCCGTTCACCATGCAACCGATTTCTCCGCCGAGGTTCACGTAGCTGAAGCCTTTGTTTTTGGCGAACAGTTCTTTTTTCTCCTCTTCGGTGGGTTCAAACAGTGAGGCTATTTTAGGGTGGCGGTAGAGAGCGTTGTCGTCGAAGGTCATTTTTGCATCAATGGCGACTATATTGCCTTCCGGCGTGAGGATGAGCGGATTGATTTCGGCAAGCGAAGCATCGGTATCCACAAAAAGTTTGTACAGCTTCTGCAAAATGGAGGCCGTCTGCTTCACCTGTGCAATATCGTCGAAGAGTAAAAAAGCCGCTTCCCGCGCTAAATAATCGGGTACGCCAATAAAAGGGTCAATGGGTATTTTGTGAATTTTTTCGGGCGTGTCGCGAGCCACTTCTTCGATATCCACGCCACCCGCTTTGCTCAGCATGAGGAGGGTAGATTTGGTGTTCCTGTCCACCACGTAACTCACATAATATTCGGCGGCGATATCTTCGGCTTGCGCGATCAACACGCGATCGACCGTGTAGCCTTTGATATTCATCCCCAATATGTTGGCGGTGTGTCTGCGCAATTCAATTTCATCTTTTGCTAATTTTACCCCTCCGGCTTTTCCGCGTCCGCCGCTCAATACTTGCGCTTTTACGACGACTGTCGGCCGATCCATCTTCTCGTAGGCTTTAATGCTGTCTTCCACATTGTGGCACAGATAGCCGCTGTTGACCGGAATTCCGTACTGAGCAAAAATTTCTTTAGCCTGATATTCATGAATTTTCATGAGTGATGTTTTTTGGTTGTTGTGATTTTATTTTGTTCGTAAAAATAGGACAGATTTTCGGATAAAAAAATTTTGCGCGTATATTTTAAAACATATAATCACAAGGGGAAACAGGGGAAGGGAAAAAAGTGAAACCCGCATATTCTCACGAACACACGGGTTTCTTTCTTAAAATACACTAATTATCATATTATCAATGGCTTAATATATGAAATTGGCAGGGCGGTTTTACGGATAGAGCCGCCTTGGGAGATAGAGTGATTTCTGTTTTATGGAAAGAAAATCGGATTTTCTCGCTCGAAAACCGCTTCTGTTTTCAAGTTGCAAAGATACATTGCGGCAACGAGCCGTTCAATCCCACGATGTAGGTATATTTTTGGGGGAGAATCCCTGTTTTTAGGGATAATGGATTCAAAAAAATCAAGTGTAGTAGTTTTATTAACAGGTATTTATGCTGTAAGGGGGGGTCAATCGAAATCGGTTATTGAGACAATCTTTTTTGAGATGGCATAGATAGTCAATCCCGATTGGCTGCGGATGCCGGTCTTGTTCGATATATTTTTTCGGTGCGAGATCACCGTATGGGTACTTATTCCCAGCGTCTGGGCGATTTCTTTGTTGACCATACCCTTAATAAGCAGTTTCAGCACTTCCTCTTCCCGTTTTGAAAGGTTTTCGTTGTCGTTACTCTTGTTTTCGGACGAATAGTCTTTCATCAGTTTCCGGCAGCGTTGTGTGATGTGTTCGATGGAATCATAAATGGAAAACATTTCGTTGTAGAGCGACAGCAACTCGTTATCCACAAGGCTTACGGCTATACCGACGAACACCAGTTTCGGGTAGGTTTTCCGTATCTTTTTTATCTCTTTGGTTCTGTTGGGCAGGACAGACGGATTGATGATAACCATGTCGAAAGGATTCTGTTCATCCGCCTGTCTGATAAATTCGTCTATCGACTCAATCTCGGTTATTACGATTCTGGATTCGGACTCGTGAAAAGCCTTATATATTCCTTCAAAAATAATCGGTGAGGGTTCGATGACGGCTATAGCGTATTTATGTCGGTTCATCATCATCCCATACTCCTTTCGATGTTGTATCCTACCGGAATCAAGATGTTTTCCTCGATAAGGGAATGTACGTGCAGGTCAAATTCCAGCTCGAAGAGCGAAAACAGCAATTTGCGGCGAAGTCCCGGATCGCCGTTTATGTTGATGTGCTTGAATAGAAGGCTTTTTAAATCTCCGAGGGCAATTCTAATATCGCTGTGGTGATCGAGATATTCGTGCGCCGAATAGGGCGAAGGGGCGTCATCCTTGCTCTTGTTTGTCAGTTTCAGGAAATAGGGAAAGGCCACATTATCTTCATAAGCGAAGTGATCCATAACCTCGTTGAAGTATTCGTTGAAAAATTTTTCGAGAAGGAAAATAATTTCTTCCGAGTGATTTTCCTGCAATTGACGGATATAGGAGCTGATTTCGGGGTACTTGTCGTTCCGGTAATAATCGTGATTGTTTTTGAGGAAGGAAACAATCTGCCGGATTTCTTCGGACGAAAAAGAAAGCGTGCTTTTTGGACGGTATCCGTTGTAAAGATTGGCCACAATCAAAAACAGATTTTCGCTGATGCTGTTTTCAGCGCATATTTGGACGACGGATTTATCCCCTACCGCAAAATCGATTCCGAAATGTTGCAGCGCCAAAAGCAGAAATTGATTTTCTTCGATCAATTCCAACATTTTCATGCCGCCTTTAATTTTAGTATTCTGAATGTGTTGCATAGAAAGGATTCCTTTTTTGATACAAAAATACGACAAAAAGAATTATTTCCTACATTTTGCATCCGATAATGTGTTATCGCAACAATGATCCGCAACCCTGCTTTCACTTTGCTTTGGGGCAAGGGGACGAGAACCGATGATTAACAAAATTTCCCATGATCTTCCATCCGAATGACGCATATATTTCTTAAATTTGCATTGATATGTATTTTTAATGGGGGATGAATCTCAATGGCTAATTTATTTTTGATACAGCGTCTTTTTAAACAGGAACTTTGCTTGAAACTGGTTTTTCTATCGGGTTTGATGCTTTTTCTCTCTTGCTCAAACGATAACAGAAAGGCGAAAAAGTTTTTGCAGGAAGCCGAAGTTGCCCTGTCGGAAAAAAATTATCCGCTCGCAAAGTTAAAAATAGACAGTATAAAACTTGTTTATCCCAAAGAATATAAGGAAGTTGATGCCGGATTTCGACTGATGCAGCAGGTGCGGATGGAAGAAAACAGGCGGAACGTAGAGTATTGCGACTCTATGCTCACCGCAGATTTTGATCTTTTGCAAAAGATGTTGAAGAAATTCAATTACGTGCGCGACGAACGTTATCAGGAATTTGGCAATTACGTACCCAAAATCTATCCTTCGGATCAGGCTTTGAGCCAGCGAACCTTGCGTTCGGGCGTGAGCGAGAAAGGCTTGCTTTATATAGAAAGCGTTTTGCCGGGAGGCAACTTGAAGCATAATAAGGTTAAAATCAGCATGAAAGACGGTTCGTTTGCCGAGACCCTGTCGGTTGTCTCCGATGGATTGAATTACCGATTCAACACCGTTGCCGGTTCTTATGAGATTGTCCGTTTTGCGGGTAATGACGAGAATGGGATAGCGAACTTCATCTTCGCGTTTAAGGATCAACCGCTCACCATCACGTTTATCGGAACACGGACAGTTTCGTCCCTGTTGCCGAAACCGGCTGCAGAAGGAATCAGCCGCTCGCTCGAACTGTCTAATCTCCTGTTGGAAATAGAGAAATTGAAATTCGAAAAAGAAAAGAGCGAAACGCTCATCCGTTATCTCGAAGGACGGAGAAAATAATGAAATCTTTTAGCCTTTCTCACGATTCAAAAATATACACGTTGTTCATCTTTACGGTCATCTTTAGGTCATTCTACAAAAATCCGGCGTGCAGAGATTTAATCCAACCTTAAGACCGCGAGAAATGCTTTCTGCGGCACTTCCACATTGCCCACCTGTTTCATGCGTTTTTTCCCTTCTTTCTGCTTTTCGAGGAGTTTGCGCTTGCGCGAGATGTCGCCGCCGTAACATTTGGCGGTAACGTCTTTGCGGACAGCCTTTACGGTTTCGCGGGCGATAATTTTCGCGCCAATGGCGGCTTGAATGGCGATATCGAACTGCTGGCGGGGTATCAATTCTTTGAGTTTCTCGCACATACGGCGGCCGAAGGATTGGGCGTTATCGAAATGCGTCAGCGTGGAAAGCGCGTCCACCGATTCGCCGTTGAGCAGGATGTCGAGTTTCACAAGTTTCGAGGGGCGGTAATCGTGCATGTGGTAGTCGAAGGAAGCATACCCTTTCGAAATGCTTTTCAGTTTGTCGTAGAAATCGATAACGATTTCACCGAGGGGCAAATCGAAAATAATTTCCACGCGGTCGCCCGAAATGTAATCTTGCTTGATAAGCGCTCCCCGCTTACCCAGACAAAGGGTCATGATAGGCCCGATGTATGCGGTATTTGTGATAATTGACGCGCGGATATACGGTTCGTCGATATGTTCGATGAGCGTAAGGTCGGGCAAGCCCGAAGGATTGTGCACCTCTTTCATCACGCCCTTTTTGTCATATACGCGGTAGGACACGTTGGGCACGGTGGTGATTACGTCCATGTCGAACTCGCGTTCGAGCCGTTCCTGAACGATTTCCATGTGCAGCAGCCCTAAAAAACCGCAGCGGAATCCAAAACCCAAAGCCACGGACGATTCGGGCTGGAAGGTGAGGGAGGCGTCGTTCAGCTGCAGCTTTTCGAGCGATGAGCGCAGGTTCTCGAACTCTTCGCTTTCGATGGGATAAACTCCGGCAAAGACCATCGGTTTCACTTCTTCGAAACCCTCGATCGCCTTTGCTGCAGGACGTTTCACGTGTGTGATGGTATCGCCTACTTTCACCTCTTTCGAGGTTTTGATGCCCGAAATGATGTAGCCTACATCGCCACAACCGACTTCTTCGCGCGGAATCATTTGCAGTCTGAGGATGCCGACTTCATCGGCGTTGTATTCTTTTTCGGTTGCTATAAATTTCACTAAATCGCCTTTCCGGATACTTCCGCTTACGATTTTGTAGTAGGCGATGATTCCTCGGAAAGGGTTGAATACCGAATCGAAAATCAAGGCTTGCAATGGCGCGTCGGGGTCTCCTTGCGGAGCCGGAATTTTTTCGATGATGGTTTGCAGAATCTGTTCGATGCCGATGCCCGTTTTTCCGCTCGCACGGATAATGTCTTCCCTCGGACAGCCGAGCAACTGCACAATCTGGTCTTCCACTTCGTCGGGCATGGCGCTGTCCAAATCCACTTTGTTGAGGATGGGGATGATTTCCAAATCGTGCTCGATAGCCATATAGACGTTAGAAATGGTCTGCGCCTGAATGCCTTGCGCCGCATCAACGACCAATAATGCGCCTTCGCAAGCGGCAATGGAACGCGATACTTCGTATGAAAAATCGACGTGTCCCGGAGTATCAATGAGATTGAGGATGTATTTTTCGCCGCCAAACTCGTACTCCATCTGAATGGCGTGACTTTTTATTGTGATGCCTCGTTCGCGCTCCAAGTCCATATTGTCTAACACCTGAGCTTGCAAGTCCTTGCCCTCTACTGTTTTGGTAAATTCCAGCAGACGGTCGGCCAGGGTGCTTTTTCCATGGTCGATGTGCGCAATGATGCAAAAGTTGCGTATATTTTTCATTGATTCTCCTCTTAAAAATCCGCGTTTTTCGGTGTGCGCGGGAAGGGGATTACATCGCGGATATTGGCCATTCCGGTAACGAAGAGCATCAGCCGCTCGAAACCGAGGCCGAATCCGGCATGCGGGGCAGTGCCGAATTTGCGTGTTTCGAGGTACCACCATATCGGGTCGGTATGCATTCCGGTTTCCTTTACGCGGGTCATCAGTTTTTCGTAATCGTCTTCGCGTTCCGATCCGCCAATGATTTCGCCGATTTTCGGGAAAAGGACATCCATGGCGCGAACGGTTTTCCCGTCGTCGTTCTGCTTCATGTAAAACGATTTGATCTCGCGCGGATAATCGGTCAGGATTACCGGACATTTGAAATGTTTTTCCACCAAATAGCGTTCGTGTTCCGATTGCAGGTCGGTACCCCAATGCACGGGATATTCGAATTTCTGTCCCGATTTTTCCAATATTTCGATACCTTCGGTATAGGTCAGGCGTACAAAATTGTTTTCGAGAACAAAATTCAGCCGTTCAATCAATTCTTTGTCGTACATATTGTTGAGGAACTCAATGTCCTCTTTGCAATGATCCAAGGCATAGCGGATGAGGTATTTCAAGAAATCTTCGGCAAGATTCATGTTGTCGGTGATGTCGTTGAAAGCCACCTCCGGCTCAATCATCCAGAACTCGGCCAAGTGGCGCGGCGTGTTGGAATTTTCGGCGCGAAAGGTTGGTCCGAAGGTGTAAATCGCGCCGAGCGACATGGCTCCCAGTTCGCCTTCGAGTTGTCCCGAAACCGTGAGGTTGGTTGGACGACCGAAAAAGTCTTGCGAAAAATCGACTTTTCCGTCCGCTCCATAAGGCAATTGATCGAGGTTGAGGGTGGAAACCTCGAACATCGATCCGGCGCCTTCGGCGTCAGAAGCCGTGATAATGGGCGTGTGGAAATAATAGAATCCCCTGTCGTTGAAGTATTTGTGGATGGCGTAAGACAAATGGTGGCGCATCCTGAAAATCGCGCCGAAGGTATTTGTCCGCGGACGGAGGTGCGCTATTTCACGCAGAAATTCGAGCGAATGGCCTTTTTTCTGTAAGGGATAAGCGCCGGGATCGGCTGTACCGTAAACTTGTAGTTCATCGGCATGGATTTCGGCACGTTGTCCTTGCCCCATCGATTCCACCAAACGGCCGTTCACGCTGATACAGGCCCCCGTGGTTATCGGTTTCAGCGTTTCTTCATCGAATTGCGCCAAATCGATAACAATCTGCACGTTGTTTATCGTGGAGCCGTCGTTCAAAGCGACGAAGTTCACCTGTTTATTTCCGCGGCGGGTACGCACCCAGCCTTTCACGTTTACTTCCGCACCGAAATCCTCACGGATAAGCAAATCGGCTATTTGAGTTCTGCTAATGTGTTTCATAAATACGTTATCTGTGAAAATCCTTTCGGGAACGAAAGGACTCTCACAGATTTATTGAATGAGATTGAATTGTTTTCTATTTTATTAAATAACAAGCGCTTAGTCGAAAGCTCCCATGCGAAGCATGTTCACTTCTTTTTCCGACAGGTAGCGCCATTTTCCTCGAGCAAGGTTTTTCTTTGTCAATCCGGCAAAATATACGCGGTCGAGTTTCACGACTCGGTAGCCCAGTTTTTCGAAAACACGGCGGACAACGCGGTTGCGTCCGGAATGGATTTCGATTCCTACCTGACTCAAATCTTCCTCGGTTACGTAGCTGATGGCGTCGGCATGAATTTCGCCGTCATCCAGCTCGATACCGTCGGCAATAGACTGCATATCTTTCGTCTCCACGGGTTTATCGAGCCAAACCTGATAAATCTTTCGTTTTTCGTATTTGGGATGCGTAAGTTTCGAAGCCAGATCGCCGTCGTTGGTCAAGAGCAATACGCCCGAAGTGGCGCGGTCAAGACGTCCTACGGGGTATATGCGTTCCGAGCAGGCGCTTTTCACCAATTCCATTACCGTTTTGCGGTTTTCGGGGTCGTCGGTAGTGGTTACGAACCCTTTCGGTTTGTTGAGCAACACATACACTTTGCTTTCGAGGCGAACGGGTTGGTCGTGAAACGTTACTTCGTCGGCGCGGGTGATTTTCGTGCCCAATTCGGTAACGACAATTCCGTTCACTTTCACAACGCCGGCCTGTATAAATTCGTCGGCCTCGCGGCGCGATGCCACGCCTGCATTGGCTAAGTACTTGTTCAGGCGGATGGGTGCAGTGGGATCGGCATTTTCTTTGTACTTAATCTGTTTGAAGATTTTTTTCTTGGCCGGAGCTTTGTCTCCGCCTGCCGGTCTTGGCCCTCTGGGGTTGTAATTGCTGTTGTAGCCGCCGCTTCGGTTGTTGTTATAACCTCCTCGGTTGTTGCTGTTGCCATAGCCGCCGCCCCGGTTATTATTGTTACCGTAGCCGCCGCCCCGATTGTTGTTATAACTTCTTGAGGGGTAACCGTTTCCCTGATCGGAGTTGCCTCCGCCGTAATTTCCACCGCCGTAGTTTCGGTCTCGTTGGTCCCTGTAATCACGTTGGCCACCCTGATTGCTGTAAGCAACGCGCTCGCGTTCGCCTACGCGGGGACGGCGTTTGCGGGTGTCATCATCGCCTCCGGTGTTGTGTCCTCCGCCGGTCGAACGGTTATCGTTCGAATAGGGGCGGTAGTTGTTGTACTTTCTTTCGGGCGAATTTCCATAATAATTCGACCCTCCTTCACGAGGTAATCTTCTTTCATTACTGTAATCCCTGTTTGAAGAAGCGTGTCTTTCGTCGTGCGCATTGTCGTAATTTCGTCTGGGGCGCAATTCTTCGTCATTCATTGTTTTTGTTGTTTAATTAGTTTGTTGTTTCAATTATTTTAAATTTTAACCTCCCGGTTAGTCGCTTGTTACCTAAAACATCAGTAAAACGATGAGAAGACCAAAAATCTTCTTATCGCAAGCCCTGTATTTCAATTATCCTTTCTTATATACCCGTATAATTTTGCGGTGTTATGCTTTTTAATTCTTTCTTTACTACATCGTTGACGTTTAGCATATCGATAAAATCCGAGATGCTTTTTTCCGTGATGTGCGCGTTTGTACGTGTCAATGCCTTTAAGGCTTCGTACGGTTTGGGGTACCCTTCGCGCCGCAATATGGTCTGTATTCCTTCGGCTACTACCGCCCAATTACCATTCAGGTCTTTATCAATGACTTCTTTATTTAATAACAATTTATGAAGCCCTTTTGTTGTACTTTTCAGTGCAATTAATCCGTGAGCTAACGGCACGCCGATATTGCGGATAACGGTGGAGTCTGTCAGGTCGCGTTGCAAGCGCGATACGGGCAGTTTTGCAGCCAAATGTTCGAGCAGAGCATTGGCAATGCCGAGGTTGCCTTCCGCATTTTCGAAATCGATGGGGTTTACTTTGTGCGGCATCGCCGACGAACCTATTTCGCCCTCTTTGATGCGTTGTTTGAAATATTCCATCGAGATGTATTGCCAAATGTCGCGGTTCAGATCGAGCAAGATCGTGTTGATGCGCCTCAGAGCGTCGAACGAGGCAGCGAGGGCATCGTAATTGGAGATCTGCGTAGTGTATTGCTCGCGAGCCAGACCGAGGCGTTGTGCAAGGAAACGGTTGGCGAACTCGTCCCACTGAATGTGTGGAAACGCAACGTGATGCGCGTTGAAATTGCCTGTAGCTCCGCCGAATTTGGCCGTAGCGGGAATATGTTTCGCTACCTCGATTTGTTTGCGTAACCGATACTCGAAAACTTTTATTTCTTTACCCAGACGGGTTGGCGATGCCGGTTGTCCGTGGGTACGTGCCAGCATGGAGATATCTTTCCATTCTTCGGCGTATTTTTCGAGCAAGTCGGCCAAGGCCTCAACTTGGGGTATATACACCACGCGCAGCGCCTCTTTCCACATCAAGGGAGTGGCGGTATTGTTGATGTCTTGCGAGGTAAGGCCGAAGTGAATAAATTCTTTGTATTTTTCCAAACGCAATGCGTCGAATTTTTCCTTCAGGAAATATTCTACCGCTTTAACGTCATGGTTTGTCGTTTTTTCGATTTCTTTTATACGCAAGGCATCGTTTTCGGAAAAATTTGCGGCCAAGTTGTGCAGCTTATCAAGCGATTCTTCAGAGATTTCTCCCAACGAAGAAATCGCTTCTTTGCAAAGGGCAATGAAATATTCCACCTCCACATGGACGCGGTATTTTATAAGGGCATATTCGGAAAAGAACGGGGCTAATTCTTCTGTTTTTTCCCGATATCTTCCGTCAATGGGCGCGATGGCTGTTAATTCGTTCAAGTTCATTACAGGGGCGGTTAGTTGATTTTCGGTAATATTCAATAAGCGGAAATCACTTTCCGGCTTACTAATCACGCATCCTTAATCAATCTCCTACTAAGATTCGGGATAAAAATTCTTTTTATAACATTCCTCACCTTATTTGGAGCTACAAAAGTAGTGATTAATTACAGTGTTGAAAAAAAATTAGGCAAAAAAAATCATAAAAATTTTGCGGGCAAACAAAAAGAGTATATCTTTGCAACGTTTTTCCGAAAACAAGTTCCCGCAAGGGGAGCGAAGTTTAGAAAAAACAATCAGGGCGTTTAGCTCAGCTGGTTCAGAGCATCTGCCTTACAAGCAGAGGGTCGGCGGTTCGAATCCGTCAACGCCCACGCAGGATAGCGCGATAGCGCAATCCGTTTTATAAAATGAAAA
>JAISUH010000012.1 GCA_031272205.1 Dysgonamonadaceae bacterium
TCGATCGGCCGGCTGCCTTGTCTTTCTTAACGTATATGTAAGCTTCTCAAAGATCTCCCGAACTCGCCTCCCGACGGCCCGGCGCTTCTCCCTTTTCTCGGAAAGCGGGTGCAAAGATAATTGGTTTTTTTTTATCAGCCAAACAAAATCACTGTTTATTTTCAAAAAAAAATCAAACAACTGATTTTGATTTCGATACAACAACAAATTTTTTGCACATCCCACCAACTTTTCGGTGAGTCCCCTCGTTTTTAAGCGAAAGGGCTACAAAGATAGCGCTATTTTTACATTCCATCCAAATATTTGAGGATGTTTTTTTCATTTTTTTTGTGTCATTAAATTCAAACAGAGCAATAAAAGCTGAAAATGAGGCTAATATATATTTCTGTTTACAACACAGAAATATTCGTACTCTGCATAATAACGGGCTTTATCTCGAAATTTAGCGTTTCTCCGTCTCTTTTTACATCGAAAGTTACCGAAGAAGGCGTATTCCAATCGATATACTGGTTAAAATTGAACAGGTAGGAGAATGCCGAACAGTATCTTTTGTCGGAAATGGCTTTCGCTACCTCGCTATATTTGGTGATATTCCAAAACATACATTCTTTAAAACCGTTGCTGTCGGTATATTTCGTAGCCTGATCCCGAAGGCTCATTGTTTCGGCAATGAACCGGCGGTAACCTTCCGTCAGGGTTTTCAAATTGTAATCGAATTTCAGATGTTGCAATTTAGTAATGACGTCTCCCGCCCGGATGTCCGCATAATAAGCCGGCGAACCCGGATCGACGGATACAATTTTTTTCAGGTCGGACATATCGTATCCGATACCCGTATAATTGTATTTCAGGTGACTGACTTCGAACGTTGCGGTTTTGCTGTCTCCGGCGTAAGGAAAACGGAGCAGCATGAGGGGCAAATTCACTTCGAGATAGGCTTCCAGCCCGAAATTTGATTTCAAGCGTTCGGAAATTTCACATTCCCACATCAGCGTGCTTTTGCCCGGCTGAAGGAATTTACGGTCGTAAAAACGGCATCCAAATTCAACTTCGAATGCCACGTCGTCTATACGCACCGGCTCTGAAGGGGAATAGAGGGGCAGCTTTACCATGCGGGAATTGCGCATATCGAAACGCCACACATTCTCGTAGCCCTCAATTGATACCCGATTGTTTTTGAACAGGGGGTTATCCTGATAGCTGTAAAATGTCTGAATAATAAAATCGGGATCTTCGGTATCGCGTTCCAAGCCCCGTTGTTCCAAGGCTCGTTCGATAACGGCATTGATGCGGTCGTCTATCTCGCGAGTTTCTTCTGAAGAAGGTTCGAAATCGAAAGTTTGATAATTTGAGAAAACCGCTTCGGGGTTCATCGTCGTTTTCAGGGGCATCAAGAAACGACGTTTTTGGATATCCTCCAGACTATAGAATCCATAAACCGAAGCCAATTGCGCTTCGGTTATGGCATTCCGCACGCGGCAATCCTTAGCGATGGACAGGGTTTTGAACGACGTGGAAAAATTGCGGATGGAAATAGACATGGCCGTATCATCGAGCGCAAACCACGACATAACGGTAGCGTAAGGTTTCAGATAAGTGCCGTTGCCGTTCACTTCCAAAATGATGTCGTTGATTTTCAATCCCGCCCTGTCGGCCGGGGAACCGGGAGTTATATTTGTAACGACGGGTTCGTGTTGTCCCCAATTGGGATTTTTGCTGATGACGAAAGTGAAACCCAAGTTGCAGGTCTGCGATGTTTGCGACAAAGCCACAAATGCAGCGAACAAAAATAACAATATATGTATGGCACGTTTCATATAATAAGGATTTTCTTAGCGAAAAAATGTTGTTTGTAATTCATTCGGGCAAAGATAGCAGTTTTTTCTTAATTTCGTAATTCGTAATTCGTAATTGATTGTCAGTTTACAGAAATTTATGTCCTAATATTTTGTAGGGAAAAAACTTCGCTATATCTTTGCAACTGAAATAGAAAACGATACGGATTTCCACCCTGAAAAACGGGAATAAACATGGATATGATTTGCGGATCGCGCCGTGAAACTTTCAGCCTAAAAAAACAGGAACACGATGACTTTTTTGACCCAACATACTTACGAATAAAAACATAAATATGCACACAAAACTATCAACAACAAAATTTGGCAGTAACCGCCTGCGAGCGACTTTATCGGCCATCTGCATTATTCTGATAGCCTCCTGCTCGCAAGACGAGACGGCAGTTCTTCCCGAAGCACAGCAGACTGCAAAATGGGTATTGACTGCCACTATCGGCAACAACACGCCGCAAACCAAGGCGACAGTGAAATACGGCCAGCCCTATGAAATTGGCGAAGATTTTACTTGGGAGCTGAACGACCTGATTAACCTCTCGCTCGAACCCACCTCAGGCGGCGACGGAACCAAATACGGACTGCGCTTTAAAGTAACGACCGTGAGCGAAAACGGCAATACGGCCACCTTGGAGCAGTACGATGCGGAAGGTTACACAGCCCCCACCATTCCTCCCGGCGAATACAGGCTTTATGCCGCTTACCCCTCGGATATACGGCTTATCGAAGGATCGGAACATCAGGCTTACAGCAACTACACGATGAGTATCAACAGCAGCGGCGTAGCTGTCTGGCAAACAGCCTCCAATTCGGTGCAGCTACCTGACGCTATATCCCAGCCCGGAGCAGCGATAAACCTTAGCGATAATACAAACACCGGCAACCCCAAAGCATGGTTTTATATGTACGATTATCAGCCCACGGTAAGCATCGGTAGCGGCGAGGTAAACCTCAGCTTAAACTTCAAACACTATACTTCGTTGTTACGCTATACTGTTACCAATGCCGCCGACGCGGCAATAACGCTGAACGCCATCGAGCTGAAATTCAATAATGCATATCCATTTGCTTATGTTTTTGGGCTTAACGGAGACACCCCATCCAAGCTGGCTCCGGGTTTGATTCATGACTATGCCCAGCTTACTTCCGGCATGAGTATTGCCGCCGGGCAAACGGTGGATTTTTACCGCCCTGTTGTTCCTGCCGGGGCAAATCTTGACAACGATATCTATAAACCGGTAAACGCCGACGGAGTAAATTTAAAGTTTACGCTCAACGATCATGTGATTTATGCACCATTAACCCAGTCGCAGTTTACCGAGGCTTTTGGCGCCGACGCCTTCAAACCGGGCTACCGCTATGCTTTTAATGTGGCTATCACCGGCACGGATCCAGACCTTGCAATCGAACGGATGAAAACCTACGAGACGACGGATGCAGGCGTGGTTATCAACGGCGTAACCTGGGCTACCCGCAATGTCGGCGCTCCCGGAACGTTTGCCCTCCGACCCGAAAACGCAGGAATGTATTACCAATGGAACCGCAAAATTGGATGGAGCAATACTGATCCGCTGAAAGGCAGCAATGGCAGCGAAACTTGGGACAGCACTGTTCCTGAAGGCAGTACTTGGGAAACATCCAATGACCCCTGCCCTGCCGGTTGGCGCATACCGACTAAGAATGAAATTCAGAGTTTGCGAGATGCCGGTAGCGTTTGGACAACTCAAAACGGTGGCGGACGTATTTTCGGCACAGCGCCCAATACGATCTTTTTGCCGGCTGTGGGTTTCCGCACTCCAGGCGATGGGTCGTTCTCTGGCGTAGGATCAAACGGTTACATCTGGTCGAACACACAGAGCAACAGCAGCAGCGCCTACTGTCTGGGTTTTCAGAGCATTTCTGCATATATAACAGATTATTATAGCAGAACCGGCTTTTCGGTGCGTTGTGCGAAGGATGAATAAAGATTTCAATTACGTCATTTTTAGTTGAAAATAAAATCGTTTATCCATATTTATGTTTAACTTTGTAATGGCGGTTTTTATTGCTTTACAATTTAAATAAAAAACAAGCAGCCGAGGCAACCGTTCTGCTCGTTTCCTAAAACTCACACATTATGCTGACACTCATTCAAAAAGACCCTTGGTTGGAACCCTACACCAAAGCTATCGAAGGGCGTTACGACGCGGTGATGCAAAAAGAGCGGGAACTGACGCGGAACGGAGAAATTTCGCTGTCGGATTTTGCAGTCGGATATTTTTATTTCGGGCTGCACAAAACAGCCGAAGGCTGGATATTGCGGGAATGGGCGCCGCATGCCACCGAGATTTTTCTCGCAGGGTCTTTCAATAACTGGCAGCGGCAGGAAGCCTATCGGCTCAGAAAATCGGACAATGGCGTTTGGGAAGTGAAGTTGTCCATCGAAAAAATACATCATCTCGACTACTATAAACTATTGGTGAGCTGGGAGGGCGGTTCGGGAGAACGCATTCCGGCATGGTGCCAACGAGTGGTGCAAGACGAACAAACGCATATTTTCAGTGCACAGGTTTGGGAACCTGAGAAACCCTACGTTTTCAAGCATGCTCGTTTCATGCCCGATGTGTCTCCGTTGTTGATCTACGAATGTCATGTCGGGATGGCGTCAGAAGACGAAAAAGTGGGCACCTACAACGAGTTTCGCGAAAAAATTCTTCCGCGGGTGAAAGCCGACGGCTACAATGCCCTGCAAATCATGGCTATACAGGAACACCCCTATTACGGATCCTTTGGCTATCATGTAACGAACTTTTTTGCGCCTTCGTCGCGATTCGGCACGCCCGATGAGCTGAAACAACTGATTGACACAGCACACGATATGGGTTTGGCCGTCATCATGGATCTCGTTCATTCTCATTCGGCGAAGAACGAATCAGAAGGCTTGGCCAAACAGGACGGCTCACCCGATTTGTATTTCTACAGCGATCCGGCGCGGCGTTATCATCCCGCATGGGACTCGCTTTGCTTCGATTACGGCAAGAATGAAGTCTTGCATTTTCTGCTGTCGAATTGCAAATACTGGTTGGATGAATACAAATTCGACGGATTTCGCTTCGACGGCGTTACATCGATGCTCTATTACAGCCACGGTTTGGGTGAGGCTTTCACCAACTACGACGACTATTACAACGGGCATCAGGACGACAACGCCATCTGTTACCTGACCTTGGCCAACAAACTGATACACGAGGTCAATCCCGATGCCATCACTATTGCCGAAGAGGTGAGCGGAATGCCGGGTTTGGCGGCCCCTATCGCAAGCGGCGGTTACGGTTTCGATTATCGTATGGCGATGAATATTCCCGATTTTTGGATCAAAACCATCAAGGAGAAAAAAGACGAAGACTGGCATCCAACAGCCATTTGGTGGGAAACGACCAATCGCCGTTCCGATGAAAAAACCATCTCTTACGCCGAGAGCCACGATCAGGCTTTGGTGGGCGACAAAACCATTATTTTTCGCCTGATCGACTCCGATATGTACTGGTTCATGTCGAAGTTGATGCAAAGTTCTTTTCGGGTCGATCGCGGCCTCGCATTGCACAAAATGATCCGCTTGGTAACGGCCAGCACCATCAACGGCGGTTACCTCAATTTTATGGGAAACGAATTTGGCCATCCCGAATGGGTTGATTTCCCACGCGAAGGCAACGGATGGTCGTATAAATATGCACGTCGGCAATGGCATTTGGCCGACGACCCGAACTTAAAATATCATTATTTGGGCGATTTCGACAAGGCCGTGCTCGCGTTAATAAAATCGATAAACAATTTTCAGGAAACACCCATCCTGAAAATATGGGACAAGGACGGCGACAATGTGCTGGCCTACATGCGCGGAGATTTGCTGTTTGTCTATAACTTCCATCCTTCCAACTCGTACAGCGATTACGGGATATTGGTTCCGGATGGCGAATACAAAGTGATGCTCAATACCGACAGCCCGAAATTCGGCGGTTTTGGGTTGAACGACGACAGCTTACGTCATTTCACTCATTTCGATGCGCTCTATTCCCCAAAAGGATGGCTGAAGCTCTACATTCCCGCCCGCACGGCAATGGTGTTGAAAAAGGCACAAGCCGACGGCATTAAACAAAGGAAAAACAAAAAATAATTGACGAAAAACAATATGCAACAATCCATTGAACTCTACCCGTTAAAATTCGAGCCCATCCTCAAACCTGTGATTTGGGGAGGATCGGATATTTGCAAATTCAAAAATATACAGCCCTTGCAAGACGGCATCGGCGAAAGCTGGGAAGTTTCCGACGTGAAGGGACAGGTTTCAGTAGTCGCCAACGGCCCCTTGGCCGGAAAACTGCTCTCTGAGATTCTCTCCGAAGAAAAAGGTCGCTTGGTCGGCGAACACAATTACGCCCGTTTCGGGAACACCTTTCCCTTGCTGATAAAATTTATCGATGCCCGCGACGATCTTTCCATACAGGTACATCCCGACGATACGCTCGCCCGAAAACGCCACAATTCGTTCGGCAAAACCGAAATGTGGTACATCATCAAGGCTAGGCCCGAAGCATCGCTTTATTCGGGCTTTGCAGAAAGCATTACGCCCAACCAGTACGTCGAAAAAGTCAAAGATAACACCTTTACCAGTACGCTCAAAAAATACAGCGTGAAAGCGGGCGACGTGTTCTTTTTGCCTGCCGGACGGGTTCATGCCATCGGTGCGGGTTGCTTTATCGCCGAAATCCAACAAACCTCGGACATCACCTACCGAATTTACGATTATAACCGCAAAGACGCGCAGGGAAATGGCCGCGAACTGCACACCGAGTTAGCGAAAGACGCTATTGATTTCAAGGTATATGATTCGTACAAAACGGACTACGCCGCAAACCCAAACAATCCGGTGGAATTGGTTTCCTGCCCCTATTTCACGACCACCTTGCTGGATTTCAATGAAAAACAGGAACGTAACCTCGCCGGCATCGACTCGTTCGTTATCTACATTTGCATGGAGGGTTCGTGTTCGCTCAGCGACGATAAAGGTTACAGCCTGTCTTTGAGCCGGGGGGAAACAGCGCTTGTTCCCGCAACGGCAAAATCCGTTTCGTTTGCGCCGCAACAACAAACGAAACTTTTGGAGACTTGTGTGAAATGACAAAAAACGAAAACGAAAATCCCCATTTATCTTTTTCGCTAAGACGACATGAAAGGAATATTACTCGTAAATGTTGGTACGCCGACCGGCTTGTCGAGCACCAACGTAAGGCGATTCATCGGCGAGATGCTCTCCGACCCGCTACTCACAGACCAGCCGGAATGGTTGTCGCGTTTCCTCGCCCGTAAAATCATTGCCCCGCTCGGATGTGCAAAGGCAAAGAAAAAATACAAATTGATCTGGCGAAAGGAGGAACCCATAGTCTCTCCCGTCCTTTACCATACACAGCAATTGGCTCAGGCCTTGCAAGACAGGAAAGGTATTCCCGTGGAAATTGCCATGCGATACGGCGAGCCCGGTATAACGCAAGCTTTTCGCAATTTGGAGAAGCGCTGTCCCCTGCTCCATGAAGTCATTGTTTTTCCCCTGTTCCCGCATTATGCGCAATCCACCACAAAATCGGCCGTTGATGAAATTGGGAGAATTTTTTACAGACGTCCCCACTCGTTTCGACTGAAGATCATAGAACCCTACTACAATCACCCTGCATTCATCAATGCGCTTGCAGTCAATGCAAAACCCCATATAACAAAGGAGATGGACAAATTGGTTTTCAGCTACCACAGCCTTCCCGTAAAACAGGTGGAACGCGCCTGGCAGAAAGGCAAGGAATTTGATTATGTTTATCAATTGAAGGAAACCAACCGTTTGCTCTGCGAACAACTACAAATACCTCAAAATCAGACAATAGCACTTTTCTCCTCTCAGCGCAGCAAAAATTGGTTGAAGCCGTTTTTAAATACCGATATCGGCGATCTGCCGAAAATGGGAATGACAAAAATTGCGGTGATCGCGCCGGGATTCCCCATCGATAATTTAGAAACGCTTTACGATATTGATATCCTCGCACGACACCTCTTTATGGAAGCCGGAGGCGAGGAGTTTACCTTTATCCCGTCGCTCAACGCCAACGAGATATGGGTGGAAGCTTTGTGGAAAATTGTGTCGGGGGTGTGAGGTCAAATACCTGAAACAATCATCAAATAAAGATAAACGGCGGGGATAGCCACGAGAAGGCTGTCGATACGGTCTAAAACACCGCCGTGTCCGGGGATGATGTGTCCCGAATCTTTCACGTTGCAGGTGCGTTTGATCAGCGATTCGAACAGATCGCCAATCGTGCCGAAAAGGGCTGTGATCAAGCCGAAAAGAATCCAGAACCACGACGGGTATTCGGGGAAAAAACGCGCGAAAAGCAAAGCAGCCCCCATGCAGAAAACAATGCCGCCAATAAAACCTTCAACGGTTTTTTTCGGCGAAATTCGTTCGATTAGTTTATGCCGTCCCAACAGCGAACCGACAAGGTAGGCAGCAGTGTCGTTTATCCAAATAAACAGAAAGATGGCCAGGATGAAAACGAAATGAAAATCGTCGAGCGTACTGTTGTAGCGATACGAAATAAGCATCAGCATCGACAGGGGCAAGGTAACGTATATCTGACCAAAAGCGGAACAGATAACGTTTTTCAGCATATCGTCGCGCTTGAAAAATATGGACGATACATAAAGCGCCAACAGATAAAACAGCAGAAAAGCCGGAAGCGCATGAATGCAAATATCTTCGAGATAGAGATAGACCGTTCCGAAAATAGCCGCCCCCGACACAATATTGAAAGTTTTGCTGATGGAATATTTGGTAGATTTTTCCACCATGCGGTAGAACTCGAAAAGCCCTCGGAAGGTAATCAAGCCGAAAACGGCGATAAACAGGTATTTACCGCCAAAAATTCCCGCAAGGATCATCAAAATATAAATAATCCCGGTGCCGGTGCGTGTGAGGAGATTTTTCAGGTTCAACTCCCGTTTGTTTTAGTATAGTTTTCGAATAAATCCAATTCAAATTAGGATTCGGCGGCTTCGGACGATTCCACGTTCTCCTCTTTTTCAAAATCGATATTACTATCAATCAGAATATTATACCAACTGATCAATTTTTTGATGTCCGACGCATACACCCTGTCCTTATCGTAATCAGGCAACACCTCCTGCATGAACGCAAAAAATTCTTTGTTCGAGGCTTTCGGCGACAAAGAAACCCGTTGGCCTTGTTCTTTTTCTTTTATTTTCGTCAGTACGTCCTTCAAGGGTAGATCGTTGTCGTTGGTATATATGGAAACATCGCTCAAAGCGACTATTTTTTCTTGCAGATAAGCCGGAGTGCGTTTTCCGTCGGCAAGCGATTCCACAATGCTCAGATTTTTACCGGTTGAAATCAGTTTGTAAAGTCCGGGTTTTCCCGATATCGATAGAATTTTTGTCAGCATAATAGGTATAAATTATATGTGATAACTGTTAACTTTAAACGTTTATTATTTTTCTTTCGGTTACAAAAGTAATCAGAGATTGGCATATACGCAACTTTTGATTGCAAATCTATTTGAATTTTGCGTCCAAAATTCATAACGAATCAAAAATAAAGCCGGTATAACCACTCTTGCTGCATCCGCATAGAGACCTTGAAATTTAGCGGGGCATCATTCTTTTTCAGACAATTCAATCCGGCGCATCTGCTCCAAAATATGCGACTGCCGTTTTTTCATGTACGCCGATGGATTTTTGGAGCTGAAACGCCGCGGATTGGGCAGAGTTGCCGCAATAAGCGCGGATTGAGGCGCAGAAAGTTTGGCTGCCGTAGTATTGAAATTGATGCGTGCCACAGATTCCGCCCCGAAAAAGCCATCCCCTGTCTCCATCGAATTGAGGTAAACTTCCAAAATACGGTCTTTGCCCCAGATTATCTCGATTAAAAACGTGAAATAGACCTCGAAACCCTTCCTTATCCATGACGATTTCGGCCAGAGGAACACATTTTTAGCCGTTTGCTGGCTGATCGTGCTTGCTCCGCGCGGGCGCTTCCGTTTTTTGTTTTCCTTCATTGCTTTTTCAATTTGCACCTTATCGAAGCCTGAATGTCGATAAAAAAGCTGGTCTTCCGACGCGATGACAGCCCGTTTCAGGTTGTCCGATATCCTCTCCGAGGACACCCAACGGTGATGGATCACCGGCTTTTTCCCATCGAAAAGCTGTTCCATGGCACGAATCATCATCACCGGCGTGGTATATACGGGAACAAATTTCAACAGGATTACCCACACAATGGTTACCGCAAAAAACCACAAAACGGCACGTCCCGCAAACTTAAAAATCTTTTTGATCATGAATTTAGAAACTCAAAATGAATAACGCGAAGTTAATAACTTTTTATGGCATTATCGTTTAAAAATTGAACTATCTGCACACAACTTTCAAGAAAACATTTTCGTAGGGCTTTAAATTCAGCTCTTTGACGGTGGCGGCGAGGGTTTCTTCGAGGGCGTTGACTACTGTGAACGTGAGAGGCGAGCCGTCAGAAGCGGTTAATCGCAGGGTGGCAGGCTTGCCGTCGGGTTCGCGGACGTTGAGGAGCAGGTACCCGGCTTCGTTTGAGGGTGTTATAGAGGTCAGGACGAGGTTATCATCGCTGAAACGCAGCGCGGAGAACTCGGCAGGTTGCCCGTTTGGCTTGCCTTTGGGCATTACGCGGGCAAAGAGAGGTGTGCGGGCGTCGCGTCCGAAGCGGTCGGCAACGGCGTTGCGGATGTCGGCGACAGAAGTGAGGTAGTACGACCAGCGGAGTTCGCCCTCCTGCGAGGCGCGGAAGTTAGTCGTCCAATAATTGTTTGTTACCCACGAATAAACGTGCGGTTTCGCAATAGTCTTACGCCGTTTGTAGGTTCCGGTGCCGATGCCGCCCATCTGAAAGAGGGGGATGGCGTTGCTGCCGACGATGAACTGCGCCTTACCGTTGCGGGCAGCTACGAAGTTTTGCACTGTGTTCCAGTCATTTGCAGTAGCTTCGATTTGGTTCACGCCCGACAAAACAACCCCGCCCTGTACGTCGAAGAAGAGTTTGGCCTTGTCGAGTTTAAACGGAAATGCTACATATATGCCTTCGGGGTCGGTGTGCGGTAGCAGTTTGACAGCAAAGTGCAACTCGATGCGTTTCTCGGCATGAAAGAGGCGTATTTCGGCGCGAACGCCAAAGCCGTCTTCACAGCAGGAGGACTTGCCTTCGATGTTAATAGTCTGATAAACAGCGCCGTTTGTTCCGGCGGATATTTTCACATCGGTCAGACCGGTGCGTTCAAACTCGGTCAGGCGGTACAGTTCCATCTGTCGGCGGTTGCCTTTAAGCGATTCAAGGATGAAAGCGCCTAACTGCCAAGGCGATGCGGGATCGAGCATTTCCAACTGCAACTGCTTGTCAAACAATCGGCTGACAGCGCCGGTAGTCGGGTCGAGTGTCATTGTATAGTACTCATTTTCAACGATATAATCGTCAATGACGGTGTTCGGCAGCGGGTCAGGCGCGTTGTCGGAAGCTATAATATTGTAAGCGCGGTATCCCATTGGGGGTATGCTGTCGGCGTAAATAGCATAGTAGGCGCCTTCGTTGCGTGAGCGGATGAACTGTTTGCGGAGTTCGCCGCCGCGCTCGTCAACGATATGGAAGGCGTGTCCGGCGGGGATTATCTCATAGTCGATGTAGAGTTCCACAAGGCCTGAGCGCGGATGGTTGAGCGTGTTGAAGAACGCTACGGTGGGGTTGCTGCCACGCGGGATGAAGCCTTGCAGCAGTCCGGCGGAGGTCTCGTACATGATCTGCGCGTTCTTGAGCGCTTCCCACGCATACGAGCCTTTTTCCGCCCACTGTGTCTGCGAGTTCTCGCAAAGCGGGTCGTGTATGCTCTCCGCAGCGCCGTAGGTATGTTCATCGTAGAAGAGCAGATTCTCATGTATATGACGAATAGCGTCGAAGGTATGCGGTGGCAGCGATTGCCCTTTGGCTACGGCCATGGCGAGCAAACCCTGAATAGTAACCATGTCGGCATGTGTGAGGCGTGCGGCGGCTGTTTCGCGGGCTGCCGAGCCGAAACCGTCGGTCCACCAGTCGGGATAGGCGGCGCGATAAACAGGCAGTTGAGCCGCATATTTAGACGTAACGTAGTCCATAAACTCGTGAAATACAGCGCTTCGCAGGCGGGGATAGGCGTATTTTTCGTTCCATTGGCGGATAATGGCGCTCTCGTGCATCGACGGTGGCGAATTGTCAGTGAAATAGCCGGAATACTGCACCGAAACAGCGTCGAAAGGATAGCCTCGGTTGTAGATACCTGACAGATAGTCGAATACTTTGTCGCTAAGGGCTTCGACAGTGATATTGGCGTTGCTTAAGCCCCAGAAATTGCCGGTCATGTAATGGTCTGAGCGGTAGGAAAATATTTGTTTGCCGGAAGGCGATTCCCACTTGTAAACTGTCGGACGGTCGAAGGGAATGAGCGCACGATGGTTGTTTTCGCCCATCGAGAAGTATTTAATGCCGAGGTCGGGCATATAGTCGGCAAGGCACCACGCAATGCCGTTGACGTCGTTCTGCATCGCTGTAACTACCGGAATATCAAGGCTTTTAAACTCTTTTATCGGTTCAAGGAAGGTCTTGAACGAGTTTTCGTCTGCAATCTCGGCCATGTTGAAGAACATTCCGGTAACTTCAATCTGCCCGTTTCGGATGTATTTCAACAGTTTGTTTATTTGTGATTTAGGACGGTTATGAAGATATTCTCGCACTGCCCATGCCGCTTCGCAAGTCCATCGGAAACGGGCGTCGTCGGGTTCGTTTTCGGTCAGTTCGCAGTATTCAATGGCATAATCGATGTAACGGATATGCTCGCGCAGAATCTCGGTCTGCGGCTTCGTGTAACCGATGTCGGTATGCGTGTGCTGAACAAGATAGACAGTTGTTTTCTTTACCGGAAAGGCCTCTATTTCTGTCGTTGCGGTCGTTTTGCCTTTGAGCGTTACAGTTACTTTTCGCGGTGCGGCGACTTCGGGCAGCGAGGTTTCGATGGAGTTGATGCCTTTTTCAAGTATTTGTTTCCCAATATTTTGATTATCTATAAAGAGTTCGACCGTTTGTTTAATGCCGGTGTTGATTACCATTAATTTCAAAGGCTGTCGCAGTTCGCCGTTCTTTCCATAGACAAGTGCCGGTTCGGCCTTCACCTCTGCAAACAACAGTTTGCCGATTGTGGGAGAAAGGCTCAGTGGCGCAGAGGTCAGTAGCGACAGACAGTCAAATACAGCCCAACCACCTGATTTGGAGCGTATGACAAGCATATTATTTCCTTGTTTAAGAATACCAAAGGGAATGTCAACTGTTATTTGTAGCGTCTTCTCATTAGGGCGTCTATTTTCGAAATAATTTTGGTCGGCTCCTGCAGGTGTGTGAACATTGCAGCGAAAGTTATTGATGGTGATTTCGAGCGTTGGTGGGCTGAACTGATGCGTCTCGGTAAAGTCTATCTCAAGTCTGGCCGTGACGGGCTCAGCAAGAGTTTTTATGCCGAAACTGACCATAATCTGCTTAGAGGAACTGCCAGCCCAAGCATCGTCGGGGCCGGGCAGCACAAACGGGAAGCCCGCCGGATTGTTTATGTTGTCGAAGGGATCATAGAAGACCGGATTGTTGCCGAAGCGCGATTGGTACTTGGCGTAATCGTACTCGCCGAGCGCAAATTCCGCCGAGCTTTTGTCTTTCACTCCTATTTGCCAGAGGGTTGAAAGGTTTTGCGCTTGACTTATCCCGAATGTTACTATACACAAGAAGCCGGTTATAAATAATCTGTTTCGCATAATGATTTATTTTTCAAGGTTATAGAGTTTTACTATTGTGTTGAAACAGGCATTTTTGGCTTCGTCCTGCTTCAAGAGGTCTTTGCCAAGGTTGAAGTAGAGGACTGATACGCCGCTTGCTTTTCGGACTACCGATTCTGTTCCGTAAGCGCCGGCATGCCACATCATTTTGTCCGATACCGCCCAACCCAGCCCGTAACCGGTGTTGGGTACAATGTTGCAGGGGGTTCCCATCAGGGCAACGGACTGCTCTCTGAGGTAGCGTTTGCCGTCGAGTGTCCCGCCGTTGGCAATCATGCGGTAAAACTTTGTCAAGTCTTCGGGGGTGGAGAACAATCCTCCGGCATACTCGGCGTAGCGCACGACACGGTCGGTGAGAGGATACTGTAACTGCTCTATTTCAACGGCTTCCAAGCGTCCTTCGGCGTTTTTCTGATACGGAACGACGTATTTTCTCATCTGTTGCTCGGTTGGGAAGAAGGTGGTGTTTTTCATCCCAAGCGGGGTGAACAAGCGTTCCTGAAGGAACTGGTAGAAAGGGATGCCGGTAACACGTTCGGCAACTGTGGCGGCAATGTTGATGCCCTGATTGGAGTAGTTGAATCTTGTGCCGGGTTGGGCAACAAGCGGTGTCAGCACGGTTGCATAGAGGCTGAGCGACAGCGGCAGTACATCGATGCGGGATTTCTGCTGCTGTATGCCTGCAAGAAAACTCATGCCCGATGTGTGCGACAGTAAGTGCCTGACAGTGATTGGGGTATTCACCGATTCTTCTGCCTGCCAACCGTCGCGTTTTATTACGCTGACTTTAAGATTTTGAAGTTCAGGTAGATAGGTAGTAACGGGTTCGTCAAGATTAATTTTTCCTTCTTCCACGAGCATCATCATTGCCGTTGCTGCAATGGGTTTGCTTTGCGAGGCTATCCAGAACAGGGCGTCCGGCGTCATTTTTTTCTTCTGTTCGATGTCCTGCCAGCCGACGGAGGTAACCGACAGCGTTTTGCTGCGGTCGGCAACGACTACTACTGCGCCTGACAGTTCGTTGCTGTCGATATAAGGTTGCAGCACGGACTGAATTTGCTCAGACGGCGCGGCAACCTGAGCAATACCTGCTGTAAGGAACGACATCGTAAGAAGCATCGCAGATAAGATAGATATTCGGTTCATACTTATTAATTTACGATTTTAAAATTCATTTTCCGTCGGTATCAAATTGAAACGTGAAGTCGTTGTATTCGGATTTCTCATAAGCGAATTGTTGCGTGCTGGGAGAGGCGGCAAAGAGCGGTGAAAAAGTGCTTACCTTAACCGTGCGGTCGTCAGGCAAAAATTCGAGGATGCGGAGCCAGCCGTCGCCGCCGTTGCCGTTCCATCCGGTGATAGCCTGCGTGTCGAACAGCATCTGATGCACCGTTCTGCCGGCGGCGTTCTTGTCGGTGCGGTAGCCTACCGACTGTGTGAATTTCGGTCCGGCTATATGACCGCAAAGCACGAGTTCGATGTTTTTCGACGGCTTGACGAGTTTCTCCCATACAGCCTCACCCCAGTTCGGGTTTGGCAACTTATATTTCTCATTATCGGTACGTCTGTTCTGATTATCCATGTTGTGCAGGTAGGAATGAGTCAGCAATATTACGGTATAAGAGGAGTATTTATCTTTGTTAATCACTTTGTTAGCCCATTCAAGCGTCTCGTCGCGCGGGGCAAACTCCAATACAACAACGAGATACTTCCTGCCGCCCGGACTGACAAACTCAAAAGCGGCATTGGCAAGCGTAGGGACGCCCTCGGCATTGGTGCCCGTTTCGCGCAGCAGACGCTGGTTCAGGCGGTTTCTGTCGATAGGGAAATACTCGTCAAAGTGTGTCCGTCGGTTCTCGGCGCTGACGATACCGAAATCGTGATTACCGGTAGCGAGGATGTAAGGCGTTACGCCGTCGAGGCGTCCGAAAGCCCGTGAGACGGCCTCCCACTGCGCTTTGCCGGTCTGGTTGCCGTTGATGCTGTCAGGCACAAGGCGGTTGTTCTGTTCCACCAAATCGCCGGTGCAGAGTGCCAAGCCGATGTTCAACGGCTTTGTGTTATGGGCTATCCATGCCGTCATCAACTCAAAGAGCGGCTGATTGTAGTCAAACTTGATGTACGACTGCGGGTCAGGTATCAATATCATCGACCACGAAGAGGGGTCGGAAAGCACAGGCGACTTATACTCCTGCGCATTCGCAAAACCACTGATTATCAGCGCAAAAATGATTAGTTTTATCCTTTTCATCTTATCTTTTATTAAATGATGCTTTTTCATGATGTTTTTTTATCTATGAGTCTTTGCTTCGATTTCTTTACCTTTCTCATCGAGGGCAACCCATCCGCTACCGATACGGCCCCAAATAGGCGGCTTTCCAAAAGGATAATATCCTATTTCATCGTATTTAACAGGGACTACAATTTGCCCTTTTTTGTTCATAATTCCCCATTTTTCGGATTTGCTATTTGTACTGATTCTGTAAAAATTATTGTTTTGATAGGCCAGTTCACGTTGCATCATTTTTTTAGTCGAACAAGAACAAAACAATAATAAAACAGAGACAAATAAAACCTTGCTCATAATTTGGTAAAATATCTATTTTTTTATGCTTTTGCGGTATCTGACAATACAAAATACACGTTTACAAAATTAGCATAAAATTCTCGTATTTATACACAAACGGATAAAAATGTCCGGAAAAATTCATAGGGGAAGTTCCTCTTTTTTTCCAATTCTCTTTTTTTATTGCTTTATTGATTCGAAGAAATAAAAATTTCATTAATTTTGCCCTCACATCAAAAAAAGCCGGAAAGTATGAAATGGATCAATCGAAACGATAGCGAAACCAACTATGAAGACCGTCGCGGACGCGGGGTAAAACGCGGAATAACAATGGGTGGCGGAGGAATTCTCGTTGTGCTTGTTTTATCGTTGTTGCTGGGCAAAAACCCCATGCAGATGCTCGAATTGGTAGGGGGATTAACGGAACAAAGCGTCGAAACCGTCGATGAATCGCAAGCAAAAGAAAACGAAGATTTAAAAGATTTTACCCTCGGCGTGTTCAATAGTGCGAACGACGTGTGGTCTGAAATTTTCAGAAACCGGCTCGAAAAAAATTACAAAGCTCCCGTTTTGGTTACATTTACCGGCCAAACCCAATCGGGATGCGGCGCAGCCTCTTCGTCAAGCGGACCGTTTTATTGTCCCGCCGACGAAAAAGTATATATCGATTTGGCGTTTTTTTATGAATTGGCGAATCGGTTTAAAGCCCCCGGCGATTTGGCAATGGCTTATGTTACCGCCCACGAAGTAGGACACCACATACAGAAACAGTTGGGGATCCTCGACCAAGTGCAACAGCTGCGTTCGAGGTTAAGCGAAGCCCAATACAACAAAATGAACGTAAAGTTGGAACTTCAAGCCGATTTTTTTGCCGGTCTATGGGCCTATCATGCTCAAAAGATGAACATCATCGAATTGGAACAAGGCGATTTGGAGTCCGCCATCAAAGCCGCCCAAGCCATTGGCGACGATACCCTGCAAAAAGAGGCGCAAGGCTACGCCGTCCCCGATTCGTTCACACACGGAACTTCGGCGCAGCGCATGTATTGGTTCAACAAAGGATTTCAAACGGGAGATTACAGTCAGGGCGATACGTTCAACGACCCAAGTTTGAATTGATTTCCAATCCTTATGCACCATATTTTACTGAGTATCGGCTCCAATACATACGCCAAAAGAAATACCGACAAGGCAAAACGGCAAATCGAAACGGTTTTCCCGGACATCCGGTTCTCGGAGAGCTGCACAAGCAAAGCTTACGGTAAAAAATACAAACGTCCGTTTTTGAATTTGTTAGCCGCTTTTGAATCGGACAAATCGGCACAGGAAATCTGCAAACGGGTTAAACAAATTGAATCGGAAATGGGACGAAAACCCGAAGATAAGGAAAAAGGCCGCGTTGTGATCGACATCGATCTTATCCGATACGACGACAACATATTGAAACAAAGCGATTTCGAAAGAAGTTATGTTCAGGATTTACTGAAATTCTTCTCCGAATAAGCAAATGCAACCTTATTTGTTGATAAATGAATCTCGATTATTACAAACTCGAAATCTGCGCCAATTCTGTGGCCAGTTGCGTGGAAGCGCAAAAAGGGGGCGCGTACCGCGTGGAACTTTGCGCGGCAATCCCCGAAGGCGGAACCACGCCGTCGTATGGAGAGATAGCGCTGGCACGCGAACTGTTGCACATCAAACTGCAGGTGATTATACGCCCGCGCGGCGGCGATTTCCTTTATTCGCCCATCGAACACAAAGCCATGTTGAAAGACATTGAGATAGCCCGCAAGCTGGGAGCAGACGGCATTGTTATCGGCTGCCTCACGCCGAAAGGCGATGTGGACACCCTGCGAACCCGCGAATTGACGGATGCCGCCGAAGGGTTGAGCATTACATTCCACCGCGCTTTCGATATGACGCGGAACGCCCACGACAGCCTCGAACAAATTATTTCGCTGGGCTGCAAGCGGGTTCTCACATCGGGACAACAACCAAAAGCCGAACAGGGCATCCCATTATTGAAAGAATTGGTCCGGCAAGCCGGCAATCGCATAGTCGTTA
Source organism: Dysgonamonadaceae bacterium (assembly GCA_031272205.1). GTDB lineage: Bacteria > Bacteroidota > Bacteroidia > Bacteroidales > Dysgonomonadaceae > JAISUH01. Next base: position 18,391 of record JAISUH010000012.1, read on the forward strand.
TGCCGGGGAGTGGAATCAACGAAACAAATATCGAAAAAATAGCAACGGAAACCGGAGCGCAAGAATTTCATATCTCGGCTCGTTCGCCCTATAAAAGCCGCATGGAATATCGAAATCCGGCTGTTTCGATGGGGGGCGCGAACATTCGCATCGACGAATACGAACAACTGCTTACCGACGCGGAAAAAGTGAAGAAAACACTGGAAAAACTGACGGCATTGAATCGCAAATAGAAACATTCGTCCGAAAAACTCAACAAACAAAAAAGAAAAAGGCGCTAATATATAATATATTGAGTACATTTTGAATTATCGCTAAAAAGTGATACCTTTGCAATGTCCGCTTTTATGTTCGGCATGAAACGATTCCGACAAATTTAACGATACATTTTGCTCAAATATTTTCTCACTCAATTAAGCAATTTTTGATATGAACCACTCCAACCGTACATTTCTCTCTCTTGCCCTTGCCGCAACGCTTTTCGCTTGCGACAGCAATCCTAAGGAAGCCGCACCGGCCAATTACAACGTGATTCCCCTACCCTCGGAAATCCATTACGAGGACGGCGTTGCATTCAAATTATCGTCGTCCACCAAAATTGTAATTCCCGAAGGAAACGAAAACATGAAACGGAATGCCCAATTCCTTGCGGAATATTTGGAAACGATAACCGGAGTCAAACCCGCGCTTACCACGGCTACATCCGATAAAGACGCTATCGTTCTCGCTCTCGACTCAAACCATCCATCCAATCCCGAAGCTTATCGGCTGAAGATTGATCAAAATTTCATCGAGATCAGTGGCGCAAGCGAAGCCGGCGTCTTCTACGGGATACAAACCCTGCGAAAAGCCACCCCTGTCGTCGATGGCAACGCATATTATCCTCCTGTAACCATCGAAGACTCCCCCCGATTCGCCTATCGCGGGTCTATGCTCGATGTGGCACGCCATTTCCAACCCGCCGATTTCGTCAAAAAATACATCGACCTGCTCGCCTTGCACAACATCAACCGCTTCCATTGGCATCTGACCGACGACCAAGGCTGGCATATCGAGATAAAGAAATATCCCAAGCTGACCGAAATCGGCTCCGTGCGCAGCGAAACCGTTATCGGTAAAAACACCGGCGAATATGACGGCAAACCGCACGGCGGATTTTATACGCAGGACGAAATCCGTAACATCGTGGCGTACGCCCAAGAACGTTACATCACTGTCGTTCCCGAAATCGACCTTCCCGGACACATGCTCGCCGCATTGACGGCGTATCCGCAACTCGGTTGTACGGGCGGCCCGTATGAAGTGGGAAAAACATGGGGCGTTTTCCCCGATGTGCTTTGTCCGGGCAACGACAGCACGTTTGCATTTCTCGAAGACATACTGACGGAGGTCATGGATTTGTTTCCGTCGGAATACATCCATATTGGGGGCGACGAGTGCCCCAAAGTTCGTTGGGAGAACTGTCCCAAGTGTCAGGCTCGCATCAGGGAACTCGGATTGAAAGGCGATGCCAAACACAGCAAAGAACATTATTTGCAGAGTTATGTAACGGAGCGCATCGAAAAATTCCTGAACAGTTACGGACGAAAAATGATCGGATGGGATGAGATTCTCGAAGGCAAACTTGCTCCCAATGCTACAGTCATGTCCTGGCGCGGGATGGAAGGCGGAATAGAGGCCGCCCAATTGGGACACGACGTTATTATGACGCCCACATCCTATTGCTATTTCGATTATTACCAAACGACAGACACCGGCAACGAACCCCTCGCTATCGGCGGCTATCTGCCTTTGGAAAAGGTGTATAGCTTTGAGCCGGTTCCCGAAATACTTACAGCCGAACAAAAAAAGCACATTATCGGCGCACAAGCCAACCTTTGGACAGAATACATCTCCACTCCCGAACACGTGGAATACATGCTTATCCCCCGCCTTGCGGCCATGTGTGAAGTGCAATGGACGGCTCCCGAAAAGAAAAATTACGCCGATTTCCTGACCCGCCTGCCTCATCTGACTGATTTGTATAATAAATTGGGCTACAATTACGCCAAACATATTTTAGACATCAAAGCCGATTTGGCAACCGATTTTCATACAAATTCGCTCGACGTAACGCTTTCAACCATCGACAATGCTCCCATTTATTATACATTGGACGGCTCGGTGCCCACGAAAAACGCCATCCACTACGACGGAAAATTCAACGTAAAGAATGATGCTGATATAAAAGCGGTGGCCATCCGCGACGGCGACAGAAACAGCCGCGTTTTTGAGGAAAAAGTGTCCGTCAGCAAATCCAGTTTCAAACCCATCGAACTGCGAGCCAATCCCGCCTCGAAATACACCTTTAAAGGCGCCGAGACACTCGTGGACGGGCTACTGGGAAATAATGCGAATTTCCAGACGGGAAAATGGCTCGGTTTTCAACAAAACGACCTTATAGCAGACATCGATTTGCTGGAACCCACCACCGTGTCAAACGCCGAAATACATTGTTGTGTGGTTACGGGCGACTGGATTTTCGATGCCGGTGAAATAAGCATCGCGTCATCCGACGACGGCAAAAATTTCTCGCCGGTGCAAACTGTAATCATTCCCGAAGAACAAACCAATCGGAGCGAAATCGTGAAACACAACATCACCTTTGAGCCCGCAACAGCACGCTATTTCCGCATCACGGTAAAACCGGCCGTCATTCCGCAATGGCACGATGCAAAAGGTTCAAAAGCTTTTGTGTTTGTAGATGAAATTGCGTTGAATTGACGAAAAAGAGATGATTAAACTCCGGCGTATGCACGAAAATTAAAAGGTTGTCTCAAAACAGAGACAACCTTTTAATTTTCAATTGTTTAATAAAAATCACTGTACTTTCACGCCCAAAACATTGGACAATGTGGACGCAGAAGCGTTTGTGCCGATGAATGACGCCAAAGTGCCCAAGGTGCTGCCCTGACTTGTAACGGCCGTAGTTACAGCCTCTTGCGGGAGGGAAAATTTTGACGAAACCAAACTGGTCAGCAGGTTGGTGTTGGTGGCGCTACCACCCAAAATCGACGACAAGGTGGTTGCGGCAGTTGCGTTGCTCAACGAACTCGAAAGCGACGTCCCCGTTCCCAATGAACCGATAAGATATTGCACGAGAAGATTTTGAACAACCGACGAAACTGCGCTCGTAGTTGAACTTGTAGCGGCTGTACTGCCTATTGAAGAACAACCGCTGAATGACAATGACAATGTCAAACCTAAAAATAATGCTACAAATACTTTTTTCATACTGTTTTGGAATTTAAATGATGATTTAAAAACACGTAAAGTTATACTTTTTAATTGGTATGGAAATGCAGGAAAATATTAAAAAACGCCCCTGCAAACACTAAAAAATAAAAAAACTAATCCAATACAGCCACAGCGCGTATGGGCGATCCGTCGCGTCCTTTAAGTTTTAACGGCAAAGCATAAAATGTAAATTCTTCGTTTTCCGGTAATTCGCACATATTTGCCAAACCTTCCACTATCAGCACACCCGCACCAAGCATTTTCACATGTACATACTTCCAATCTTCGCCGTTGGGAGTAGGCATATCCATCCCCACCAAGCCGATTTTTTTCTCGACAAACCAATCGGCCAATTCTTTTGTAACGAAAGGAAAATCGGAAAAAAACGCAGGTTGTGGAAATTCATTCTCCCAGCCCGTCTGCAATAAAACAGAACAGCCTGCGTCAATGTATTTCTCGTAAGGTTTCAAATCGGCAATTTCGATGGCTTCCTGCGGTTTTTTGTAGGTCAAATTCGCTTTTACGGCACGTACAATACAGCGTTCAAGAGCCACTTCATCAATACATTCGCCGTTTTTGAAAAAATGACGCGGCGCATCGATATGCGTTCCCTGATGTGTGGACATAACCACTCGCGAAAGATTATAGCCCAATGTATCGAGCGAACAATGCCATGATATGGAGAGTTTCGGATCCATCGGCATTGTCGGATCTCCATCCTGCATCGGAGCGCTAAGGTCAACGATCTTCTTTTTTTTCATCATATTCCCTCCTTTTTAAGATTAATTTTTCTTATAAACACCACATTTTTTGATATTTACTACTTGCTTCCCGCAAAATTGGCGGTTTTACCCAAACCTTCGGGACCCATAGCCAAATAGCCGGAATCTGCAGCAAGATCATGCCCTGTTATCACCGAGGCATCGTCGCTCAACAAAAAGGCAACAACCGCGGCAATCTGTTCCGGTTCCTGCAATTTTTGCAACAGATGGTATTCGTCCCATGCCTGCGGAACACTGTCGCGAGTGCCCTTCGGTGTTGCTTTTGCCACCTCGTCTGTCCAAACCCATGCGGGGCTTACGCAATTAACGCGGATGAATGGCGCTAAATCCATTGCGGCACAACGAGTTAATTGCTTAACCGCTCCTTTAGCCGCATTATATGTCCATCGGAAAGGTTGTGCAATATGTCCCGAAATACTCGAAATATTGACGACGGCGCCTTCGGTAACTCTTCGGTCGGTCGCAAACTCGGCTATCATACGGGCGTAAGCTGCCGGTCCGGCCATAAAAGCGTGCTGCCAATCTTCGTATGTAGCGTCAATGGCTTTTGCGGTAAACGGAAACGCATTGTTCACCAAAAAATCCAATTTGCCAAACAGTTCCCTCGCTTTTGCAACGAGTATTTTAGGAGTATCTCTGTTTTCCATGTCGCAAACAATGAATTGTACATTGTCTCCATATTGTTCCCTGAATTCTGCAAGCGCAGTTTGTCCTGTCTGTTCGTTACGACCGCAAAACAAGACTTTCACTCCTTCTTCAAGCAGACGCGCTACAGTCGCCTTACCTATTCCTCTCGAACCGCCCGTAACTATGGCGGATTTTCCTGTTAGTCCTTTCATCGTATTTTCTTTTAGTTAAAAACTTTATTTTAAAATTTCGGGGTTAAACACATTTCTCGGTATCCTACCGGCCAATACTTCGGCTGCATTTTCAACGGGGCGCGTTTTGAGTTCGCGAAGCGATTCTTCGGAATAATAGCCGGCATGAGGCGTGAGGATTACGTTATCGAGCGAGCAAAGCGGATGTTCTTTGGGCAGCGGCTCTGTTTCAAACACATCAAGAGCCGCTCCGCGAATCCTGCCTTTTTTCAATGCGGCAATGAGCGCCTCGGTATCCACCACAGCGCCTCGGGCTGTGTTTACAAGCACGGCTCCGGGTTTCATTTTTGCCAAGGTTTCAGCATTAATCAGATGACGAGTGGCAGGCATCAGCGGAACGTGAACCGATACCACATCGCTTTCGGAAAGCACTTCATCGAGTGTTTTCACCGGAATACCATCGGCAGTTGTTGTTCCGGGCTTCAGGGCAACATCAGTGCCAACAACCTGATAACCAACGCCTCTCGCTTTCAAAGCGGTTGCGCGGGCTATGCGCCCCAGACTGATTACGCCAAAAACACGTTTTGTGATTCGTTGCAGAGGTTTAACAGCGTTCAAACTGTAATCGCCGCTACGAATAGCATTATCAAGACGGACAATGCCTCTGTCGAGCGCTAACGCCAAGGCAAGGGCATGGTCGGAAACCTCTTCCCAGCAATAATCCGGTACATTGCTGACAATGATTCCCCGCTCAGTACAAGCGGCAACGTCAATATTATCTACGCCCACGCCAAATTCACTTACCGCTTTTATCTTCGTACAAGATTCTAAAACTTTGCGTGTTACAGGAGCATATTGCGTAACGATGGCATCAGCGTCTTTTGCCACCGAAATCACATCGTCTTCGGTTTTGCACTGTTTGGGTTTGTCAATTTCAATACCGTATATCCGCGCAACTTCCTTTTCGAGAGACAAATCACCCAAATTACTGTCTGTGATTATAATTTTCATGCCTCAAACTGCTTCATAAAATTTGATAATTCGGCTTTTTTCTCTTCCGGAAATTTAAGGAAGGGGAAAGTCATGGTATCTTCGGCAAAAATACCCTGTTGAACCAAAACAGCTTTTACGGTTGCTAAAAAAGGCGAATGGAACCAAAGAATATCCATCATGATATCCACTTTTTTCTGAATGGCCGAAAGCGTATCAAAATCTTTTTCGCGAGCCGCTTTTGCCCAATTAGAGAACAGTTTGGGTGCAATATTCGGCAGAATACCCACGGCGCCGTTACCGCCTGCCAATACCGTATATGCGAAGCAATTGTCATAGGCATGAAATACCTGAAATTCCGGAAATTCAGGCTTCACAAGTTTGATTATATCAACCGTATTAGACATATTTGTAATCGTGTCCTTAATGCCCACAATATTAGGATATTTGCGCACAAGCCTCAAAACCGTCTGTGCATTTATGGAATAACTCGTCCTGTCGGGAAAGTTGTACAGGTAAATGTTCCCTTTTAGATGGCTTGCAACTTTCGAAAAATATTCAAAAATGCTGTCGTCGGACAAACCGTAATAATACGGGCCAACAACAATAACCGTATCAGCTCCGTTCTCAAATGCAAATCTTGACATTTCAACAGTATCATCCACATTCATAGAGCCTGTACCCACAATAAATTCCGCATGGCCTTTTATAACGGGGGCGGCGGCTTTTATCAGTTTTTTCTTTTCCGAAACAGGCAGATGGGGAAACTCGCCCGAAGTACCAAAAACGGCTATGCCGTCTATCTCGTTTTTAATCAGATGGCCGTACAAACGAAGACACGACTCAACATCCACTTCCTGTTCGCTGCGCAATGCGGTTAATACCGGCGCCACATACTTAATCATAGAATTATTTTTTTAAAGGTTATATATCAACTATTTGGATTCACGATTAGAATAAAAGATTACTGCTCTTTTCAAGCAAAAGCAGGTATAAATTCACAAATTGTTCTCCGACAAATACCGTTCGACGTCGATAGCGGCGCGGCAACCCATTCCGGCAGCTGTTATCGCTTGACGATAATGAGGATCGGCCACATCGCCGGCGGCAAAAACGCCCGGAACGTTGGTCTTTGTGCTTGGCTCGGCTATTTTAATGTAACCCACTTCGTTCAATTCAAGGATGTCTTTGAATATTTTTGTGTTGGGAGAATGTCCAATGGCGAGGAAAAATCCGTCGATAGCAATATCAAACTTTTCTTCGTTGGGCTCGCCGAGGTGTTTTACCAAATGCGCACCCTCAACGCCGTTTTCACCAAACAGCCCTATGGTGTTGGTATCGAACAGCACCTCGATTTTGGGGTTGTTCATGACACGGTCTTGCATGACTTTCGATGCACGAAAATAGGGTTTGCGTACTATCACATACACTTTGTTTGCCAAGCCCGACAGGTAAATTGCTTCTTCGCAGGCAGTGTCTCCGCCCCCGACAACGGCAACGGTTTTTTTGCGGTAGAAAAAGCCGTCGCAAGTAGCGCATGCCGAAACACCCATGCCGGCATACTTGGTCTCGTCGGGGATACCGAGGTATTTGGCGGTGGCTCCGGTGGCGATGATTACGGTATCGGCCTCAACGACGGTCTCATCGTCAACGGTTATTTTTTTGGGCGTTACCGAAAAATCGACCGAAGTTATGTTTCCCGAACGTATTTCCGCGCCGTATTTTTCAGCTTGTTTTTTCAAATCCGCCATTAATTCTACTCCGGTAATCCCTTCGGGATAGCCCGGAAAATTTTCCACTTCGGTGGTAGTTGTCAATTGTCCGCCGGGCTGTATTCCTTCGTATAAAACCGGATTCAGATTGGCTCTCGATGTGTAAATGGCAGCTGTATATCCTGCCGGTCCCGAACCTATAATCAGGCATCTTACTTTGTTTCTCATTGCTTCTTCGTTATGATGATTTTTACTTTGTCTGTTTGACGAAAAACGACCGGAATCGATTGAACCCCGACCGCTTTTAACCGTACAAAATTAGTTATTTATCTATTTGTTTGCAACACATATAACGATTATCTATCGCAAATCAATGATTTCAACTTCCGGGTGCAGGACTTTGTTAAAGACGAAAGTAGCGTCCGAAAAATTATTGTTGGCGTTGTAATTGCTGATGTCGATAAGACTTTTCGTGTTGTCTTTCATCGTCAACTCCACTTGCAATACCGAATAGTTCTGCTTGTTCACCCAAACGGATATGCATTTGAAGTCGCATTGCTGCGAGTTTGAGGTCATCTCGATTTGATAAATCGCTTTTCCACGAACGGTTTTCAATACCGGATTCCCCAGCGAATAACCGTTTTTGTACATGCTCAACAAGGCCAAAGGGCTGATGGAAGCAATCTCCTTACTCGTGGGATTACTGATATTCACCTCGTTAGTTTCTTTAATCAGCACCCATTGGGTCTTACCGTCGAACCACGTTTCCATTTCGTCGGTTTCGAGCTTGAACTTATTTTTCTTGATGAGTGCAACCCCCGACTGTGCCGGATATTTTTCGCCTTCGGCATCGAAAAGTGTTATGTTGAACGACAATTTTATGCCGTTCGATTCTTCGTACAAACCGTAGGTTTTATCCAAAATTTTTCTCGCCTCATCCGAATTTTGGGCGGGAACAAATACCGGAATCAAAACGAATAATAGAGTGTAAAACAGGATTTTCATTTTTATTGTTCTTAATTTTTTATGTTTTAGACGGCAAAGGTTCTCTTTGGTTTAATTTTTTTGCTTTACCCAAAAAAGCAGGCATAAAAGCTCTTGTCGCTTACCTTAACGAATCCAAGAGTTTTTCCAACGAATACTCGTCCGAAATATACACGTCGCGGGGTTTGCTGCCTTGCGTAGGTCCAACGATCCCTGCCGATTCTAACTGATCCATTAGCCGTCCGGCACGGTTGTAACCGATAGCAAATTTCCGTTGGATAAGCGAGGTTGAACCTTGCTGGTGCACCACAATTAGGCGTGCAGCCTCGTCGAAAAGCGGATCGCGTTCGCCCAAATCTGCTCCGCCCGATTTTTCGTCACCGTCCTTCGACAATACTTCGGGCAGGGCAAAAGCCGATTCGTAGCCCCGTTGGTTACCGATATACTGGGCAATTTCCTCCACTTCGGGAGTATCGACAAACGCACATTGGATGCGGATAAGATTATTCCCTTGTGAGAAAAGCATGTCGCCCCGCCCAACAAGTTGGTTGGCGCCACTTTGGTCGAGGATGGTGCGCGAATCGATTTGGGATGTTACGCGGAAAGCCATCCGCGCAGGGAAATTCGCCTTGATGGTTCCCGTGATGATGTTCGTCGTCGGGCGTTGCGTGGCGATGACCATGTGCATCCCTACGGCACGCGCTTTTTGCGCGATGCGGGCGATGGGCATTTCGATCTCTTTTCCGGCCGTCATGATCAAATCGCCAAATTCATCGATGATAACCACTATATAAGGAAGGTAACGGTGTCCGTTATTCGGATTCAGACGGCGTTTGATAAATTTTTCGTTGTATTCCTTAATCGTCCTGACGTGGGCACGCATCAGCAATTCGTAGCGGTCGTCCATTTCTTTGGTGAGCGAATTGAGCGTTTCGGTTACTTTGGAAACGTCGGTGATGATGGCTTTTTCCTGGTCGGGAAGCTTGGCAAGGTAGTGCCTTTCAATGGTGGAGTATATATTGAACTCCACCATTTTGGGATCAACCAGCACCATCTTCATTTCCGATGGGTGTTTTTTGTAAAGCAGCGATGTGATAATAGCGTTCAGACCTACCGATTTCCCCTGTCCTGTTGCCCCGGCAACCAACAAGTGCGGCATTTTGGCAAGGTCGAAGATGAATACGTCATTTGTAATAGTCTTGCCCAGCGCTACCGGAAGCTCATAAGTACATTCCTGAAATCTTTTGGACGCGATAACCGACTGCATCGACACGATTTGGGGGTCTTTGTTCGGCACTTCGATGCCGATGGTGCCTTTCCCCGGCATGGGCGCGATGATGCGGATACCCAGAGCCGAGAGGCTCAGCGCAATATCGTCTTCCAAATTTTTGATTTTCGAAATACGCACGCCCGCTTGCGGAATAATTTCATAAAGCGTAATGGTGGGTCCCACCGTAGCTTTTATCGATGTGATTTCGATGCCGTAGTTGCGCAACGTATGGATGATTTTATCTTTGTTTTCGTTTTGCTCCTGCATATCCACCTCTCTTGAACCGGAATGATAGATTTTCAGGATGTCCATCGACGGGAATTGGAAGGACGACAAGTCTTTTTTAGGGTCGTAGTCTTCTTGTCCTTCTTCGTTGTTCACTTCATCGGTATCACCGACGGAGGCCGACGCGGACGCTGTCGTATCCTGCTGAGCAGTGGCCGGTTTTGCGACGGACGCGCCCTCTTCATCTTTCGGGACAATAATTTCAAATCCGCCGTGGGCTGGTTGCACAAAGGGTTTCGACGGTTCAACGGACAGAGGGATGGCCTCCGTATTATCGGGTTGCGATTTGAAGGTTGATTTCGATTCTACATGGATGATTTTCTCTTTCAATCCTGCGTCGTCTTTCTCCATATCCTTTTTCTTGATGAAGGATAAAAGTCGTTTCAACAAGTTCGGCTTTTTTTCTTTTTCTTCTTTCGATTTACCGCTTTCAACGATTTCTTCTTCGTTTTTGCCCAACGAGGGGAAGGATATTTTCGATTTTCCGTTGACGATGGTCGTTCGGATTTTATACATCGAACTTTTGCGGTAAAGCACCACGGTAACGATGCCGAAAAGGATGATAAGTAACACCAATCCCGGCCACCCGACGCTGTTTTCGAGCAGTTTTACGATATTTTTACCGTGTTCCCCTCCCCAATGGATGTGGCTCTTCGAGAAAAGTTTATCGAGGATAAATGCGCTGGTTATCGACCCGCACACCAGCCCGAAAGCGGTAAGGAAAAAGGCTTTCAGCACAGATATATTGGAGACTTTCATCATCCTTAACCCGATGTTGATGACGAATATGGGGATGAGCAGCGAAAAAATGCCAAACCATCCGTTCACGGTTTTCTCAGCGACAAATGCGCCGCCTGCGCCCGTCCAGTTCTCTACCTTGATCGTATTGTCGCTGATAAATTCAAAAAACGATTTCTTTCCAATCTGATCGGAATCCCCTGTGAAGAAGAACGAAACCATTGCCATAAGCAGAAAAATGCCTGCAAACGCAACAATGATGCCGAAAATAAAATGGGTACGTTCACTTTTCAGGAAATTAAGAATAGGGTTGCCTCTCCGGGTTTTGCCGGTAGAGGAGGTTATTTTTTTCTTTCGCTTTCTTGTTTTTGCCATAATTCTATTGTCGCGTTACAAGCAGGGGACAAACCTGCAAAATACCCGATATGGGTGTAGAATCGGATATTCCCATTATTGATTTTTATTTATTGGGATACTTCACGATTCTGTAAATAAAACGGAAAACAACCGTCGGTTATTTATCCTGCAAAAGTAATAAAAAGAAAAATAGATTAAGGTTTTAATGGGAGGAAAGATTCTTGTTTTTTTTAAAATCGAGAAATTTTGAGCGTGATAAATAAACAAGGCCGCTCAAAAAAACTTCTGAGGCGGCCTTATTTCTATAATTCAAAAAATCGCGATGTTATTCGGCTTTTCCTTCACTGCCAAGCACATCTTTGATTTTATGGGTATAAAGTTTCTTCATGTTTTCGCGTGCCGGTCCCAAATATTTGCGGGGGTCAAATTCGGCAGGTTTGGTGGCAAAAACTTCGCGAACGGCGGCAGTCATAGCTAAACGGCTGTCTGAGTCGATATTGATTTTGCACACGGCCGATTTAGCCGCTCTGCGCAACTGGTCTTCGGGAATACCGATAGCGTCTTTCAACGCTCCGCCATATTTGTTGATGGTAGCCACTTCTTCCTGCGGAACCGATGAAGCTCCGTGCAGAACGATGGGGAATCCCGGAAGTTCTTTCTCTACTTCTTCGAGGATATCGAAGCGTAAGGGGGGCGGAACCAAAACGCCGTTGGCGTCACGGGTACACTGTGCCGGAGTAAATTTATTGGCGCCGTGCGAAGTTCCGATGGAAATAGCTAACGAGTCAACGCCCGTTCTTTTGGCAAAATCAACCACTTCTTCGGGGCGGGTGTATGTGTGGTGCTCGGCAACCACATCGTCTTCGATTCCGGCCAAAACGCCCAATTCGCCTTCAACACTAACATCGTATTTATGAGCATATTCTACCACCTTTTTCGTTACGGCGATATTATCCTCGTATGAAAGGTGAGACCCGTCGATCATCACCGACGAAAAACCCGAATCAACACAATCCTTGCATGTTTCGAACGAATCGCCGTGGTCTAAGTGAAGAACAATCTGCGGATGTTCCCAACCCAATGACTTAGCGTATTCAACCGCGCCTTGAAGCATATAACGCAACAAAATAGGGCTGGCGTATTGACGTGCGCCTTTCGACGCCTGAACAATCACCGGCGATTTTGTTTCTGCAGCCGCTTGGATGATGGCTTGCAACTGCTCCATGTTATTCACATTAAAAGCAGGTATGGCATATCCGCCTTTAACGGCTTTCGCGAACATATCTTTGGTGTTCACAAGCCCCAAATCTTTATAACTTACCATTGTTTAAGTTGTTTATTGTTAATACTGAAAATTTATTTTAAAACGATACGCAAAAGTAACAATTTATCTCCAATAATGAAAAAATATCTCCATTGAGTTTTCAAATTCTTCTTTTTTCTGACGATTGAGTTCAACATTTGATGATTTTTCCGAGTTTCACATAAAAAACAAAACCTTTCACATCGGCATAGCCCATTTCTTCCGTATATTTCATATAACGTTTCACTTGTCTCAGGTAACGCGGTTCTTCTGCGTTCCCGAATTTATAATCGACGATGATGATTTCCCCGTTTTCGCCCATCATTATCCTGTCGGGGCGGCTGAATCCGAATTTAGGGTGCAAAATCTGCATTTCGTTTAAAATCCGATATTTGCCCGAATACCAGTCTGTCGCTTCGGAAAGCGACAAATATTGTTTTAACAAAGAAACGACCGTCTCTTTCTCGTTCGTGCCGACAGAGCCCTCCGAAACGGCTTTGCTCACCGCTTCATCGATGTCTTCGATTTTTTCCACACCGCTCAATACATCGTGCATCAACGTGCCGTATTCGCGCAAGCCGTCGCCGGTAAAATATCCGAGCGAGTCCAAGCGCATCCTCAATCGGTTACCGAAGGGAAGCGATTGCCATTTGCCCGTTTTGTAAACTGTTTCCGAAAGCGTGTCGGACGCTGTTTTTGTAAAGTTGTGCGCTTGTCCCATCTCGAAAAAGGCTTCATTTTCATTTTGGGTAAAACAGGCGGACAGCGATTCATCGGAAAGCTCATCGGGATTAGATATAGCTTGCCAAAGCAAATCGGCAACAGTTTTCACAGGGTTCTCTTTCGATTCGTCGGGTCGCGGCGCGTAAGCGATAATGCTGTTTTTGGCGCGTGTGAACGCCACATACAACAAGTTGAGATTGTCGATATAAGTAAAAAGTTTCTCCTGCAAGTAATCGTCGCGAAAAATGCTGTCCATCAGCTTCGACGAATAGCGTAACGGCACGATACTGAGGTTATTAAACGGCGAAGTTTGCGGGCGACACCACAAGACGTCGCGATGGTGGGGGTTGTGGTCGAATCCCCAATCGACAAAAGGCATAACAACCGCACCAAAACCCAAGCCTTTTGATTTGTGGATGGTGATGAGGCGGATAGCGTCCTGATTGTCGGGTGAAAAGAGTGCTTTTCTGCAGCCCTTTTCGTCCCACCAATCGAGAAAATCGCTCAAGTCAGCCGATTGTCCGACGCTGAACTTCAACGCAATATCGAGAAAGGCCTGCACGTAAGCATTTTCTTTCTCATCAAGCGCGTCTTTCGACATAAGGAAAAACGACTCTGCGAGTTCATAAAGCGGCAGAGTTGCCGTTTCGTCGAGTTGTCGTTTTATGTTTTCGGGAAAATCCATATCTTCACCATCGAAACAGGTACGCAAAGCCATGTCGGGCAATAATTTGCGATGAAAACGGTAAAATTCGTAAACGGCAAGCATCTTTTTCGTCTTGTCATCGGGGTTGCGGAGGTAACGCAGCAAGGCGATGAGGGCTTTCACACTTTGAGCATGAGCGATAACGAGCGCCTCGTTCGAGATGATATCGTAGCGGTACGGCGATTCAGGATGTTCTTCCTTGTACCTCAGCAAGGTCTCCGCTATTTCCACCGCTTCGTAGTTCCATCGCACAACAATGGCAATGTCTTTCAGCGCAAATCCTTGCCGTTGCAAGTCCTCTATGTCGCGCGGCAAGCGTTCTAAGGCCTGTTCTCTCCAATCGGGGCCGTCTTCTTCGTTGCGCAAAAAGGTGATCTTCACCTGTCCTTCTCCTCTCGCTTTGTTTTCGGGGACATGCTGGAAAGCTTGTGCGTAAGCGCCGGTTATTTTTTCCGAAATATCCTGTTTGAAAGCGCTGTCGGGGAGCGTGTCCAAGTTCCGGTTGAATTCGTTTTGCAAACGTTGCGCTCCGGAGCGAAAGAACGCATTGTTGAAACGAACAACCTGCGCGTCGCTCCGCCAATTGGTATCGAGCGAATGGTGTTGTATGTTGTTGGCGCTAAGGTCGCGCGGAACTTTTTCTTCGAGCAGTGTCCAGTCGGAATTGCGCCAGCGGTAAATACTCTGTTTCACATCGCCCACAATCAGATTGAAATGATTGGAGGCGAGGCTTTCTCTCACTAAGGGAAGAAAATTAGCCCATTGCATGGACGACGTGTCCTGAAATTCATCGATCATGTACGAATGGATGTGCGTCCCTGTTTTTTCGTAAACAAAAGGCGCGTCGCTGTCGTCGATGATTTTGTTCAGCAGTTCGGTGGTGTCGGAAAGGAAAAGCATGTTGTTTTCCCGTTGGAAGTCGCGCAAACGGCGTTGCACATCGTTGAGAATACCAAGCGTGTAGAAATAATTGAGGACGATTTTCGCCGAATTATAGGTCTCGTAGGTTTCAAAAACCGTCAGTATTTCCTTCACATAATCGTTCAGTCCTGAGAAATAGGCGGCCTCTATCGCGCTGTTTTTTTCGGGTGTTTTTTTTGCTTTCCATTCGTCCAAATTGTCAGCGAGCTGTTGAAAGCGGATTTTCGGTTTTTCGACCGTACCGTTTGCCAACTTCACAAAGAACGACAATCCCGATGTATTTCCCCATTTAAAATCGGAATAGCGCAGACCGTTTTTATCCATCAGCGCTACTGCTTTGACACCGATGGTTTTCACTCGATTCTCAAACGATTTAACAATGTCCGTCAAGTCTTTTTTGTATTCATCGAGCTGTTTCTTATCGTGAATTTTGTCGCGTTCCTCTTGCGAAAGCGACTTGTAAGTCTCGTTGAAAATCTCTTTTGCGAGTTCGGCAATATCGCCTTTTATCGACCATCCTTTACTGTCCTCAATTTTATCTTTCATAAACTGCAACAGCCATCGGGACAGCTCGCGATTTTCGGGACGGTCGAGTTCGAACAGCATGCGGTCGATAATCTCAGGCAGAAAAGCCTCATCGTCCACCTCCACGTTGTATCCGCCCGAAAGCCCCATTTCGCGTGTGAAAGCACGCATGGTTTGCTGAAAAAAGCGGTCGATGGTGCTGATGGAAAACGACGAATAATCGTGCAGAATGGTTTCGAGGATGTTTTTGGCCTGCATGCGTACTTGAGATTCGGACAACTCGAAATCGGACTTAAGTTGTCCGAGATAGCTCGATTTGTCACCTGAAGCCAAACGATGCAGCTCCTCGATGATGCGCGATTTCATCTCGTCCGTCGCCTTGTTGGTGAATGTTACGGCGAGAATGTGGCTGTAATTGACGAGCCGTTGAAAATTGCCGGGCCGTTGAAAAAGCAAACAAAGGTATTCGCCCGTCAATCGGTGCGTTTTTCCCGATCCGGCAGACGCTTTTATCAGGAGTAAACGGTTTCGTTCAGACAATGCGTGACTTGACATAACCTTCTTTTTGAAGAATTTGCAACACTTTATCGCGCAAATCGCCCTGCACAATGATTTCGCCCTCTTTAGCCGATCCGCCTACGCCGCATTTCACTTTCAGCATTTTGCCCAAATCCTGCAAGTCGGCTTCCGTACCCGAAAATCCGGTAACAAGCGTTACGGCTTTGCCCTTTCGGTTTCGTTTGTCTAAGCTGATGCGCAGCAGCTGTTTCTCTTTCGGAAGCGTTTCCGTTTCGGAAAAAGCATCTTCGTTGTAGTGATAATCGGGATTGGTGGAATAGACAATGTCTAATCGTTTTTTCCAGTCGTTCATCTTTTCCTTGTTTTTGACGGATACGAAGGTAAGAAAACTTTAAGAATTTTCGGGTTGGCGAACCAATTATATTTCGTCATTCTGCTCGATCTTCCGTTTTCGATGTCCGAAAAAGCATCAAATCCTATTAAAAAGTTAAAAAGATAACGATTTATGTGCGGAAAATAAGTAATTTAGCGGACGAAACAATTCGAGCCAATCTGAACGGTAATAAAAATAAATAATTGAATGGAAGATACGGTACGTGTCCATTGTTTAGACACAAACGAATATAAAGATGTACCAATGGGTTCGTCGTTATTGGAGTTAATTGATGTTTTTGGCGTAAAAAGGCCTTCTAAAATCGTACACGCGAAAGTCAACAACAAGTCGGAATCGCTTGCTTTCCAAGTTTTTCGCCCCCGCACAATCGAATACGTGGACTTGCGTTCTTCATCCGGCATGCGCACTTACGTGCGTTCGCTCTGTTTCGTGCTGGCAAAAGCGGTAAACGACCTGTACCCCGAAGCAACCGTCTATTTCGAACACGCCATTTCGAAAGGATATTATTTCAGAATCAAACACCACGAAAAAATAACTCTATACATGCTGGCGCAGATAAAAGAACGGATGCACGACCTCATTGCCGCCGACCTGCCTTTTATCTCGCACGAGGTGGAAACAGCCGAAGCTGTGGTGCGCTTTCGCGAGCAACGGATGGAAGACAAAGCCCTGCTGCTGGAAACATCCGACGCGATATATTCGCGCTATTTTGAGCTCGACGGCTACATCGATTATTTTTACAGTCAGCTTACTCCATCGACGGGCTACCTGACTGTTTTCGACATCGAACCCTACAACGGCGGATTCTTGTTGCGCGTCCCCAAACGTTCGAATCCGGAAGAGTTGGAGCCGGTGGAACGGCAAGACAAATTGCTCGCCGCATACCGGGAACACCTTCATTTTTTACGTATTGTTGGTCTGAACAACGTGGGCGATTTGAACAAAGCCAAACGCGAAAACCGGATGTCGGAGGTAATTCAGATATCCGAAGCGTATCAGGATAAAAAAATCGGTGAGATTGGCGCCGAAATCACCCGTCGATTCAACGACGGCGTGCGCGTGGCGCTTATCTCAGGCCCGTCGTCGTCGGGAAAAACCACCTTTCGCAAACGCCTCGAAGTGCAGTTGATGGTAAACCTGCTGAAACCCGTCGGCATCTCGCTCGACGATTATTTCATCGACCGCGACCAAACGCCGCTTGACGAGTTCGGAGAGAGAGATTATGAATCGCTTTATGCACTCGATTTGGCTCTGTTTGACGAACACGTGAGAAAATTGCTGAAAGGCGAAGAAATCAATCTTCCTTCCTACAATTTCCAAACGGGGAAACGCGAAAACAAAAATCACAAATTGCGCATCAACAGCAACAACATCATTATCGTGGAAGGAATCCACGCCCTGAACCCCAAACTGACCGAGCACATTCCGGCTCACAACAAATTTATGATATACGTATCGGCGCTCACGTCGATCGTTCTCGACGACCACAACTGTATTCCGGCATCCGACAATCGGTTGCTGCGCCGTATCGTGCGCGATTATCGTTATCGGAATTATTCGGCCATAGAAACCATCTCGCGTTGGGACAGTGTCCGCCGGGGCGAAGACAAATGGATTTTCCCGTTTCAGGAGAATGCCGATGTAATGTTCAACTCGGCCATGATTTACGAGCTGGCCGCTATCCGCCGGCATGCCGAACCCATCTTGCAACAAGTGCCGCGGGAAGCGCCGGAATATACCGAAGCCAACCGGCTGCTGAAGTTCCTGAGTTATTTCAATTACATTACCGACCGAGAATTGCCGCCGACATCGTTGCTGAGGGAATTTTTGGGAGGGAGCAGTTTCAGGTACTGACCATCCCCTACCCTTTGTGCAAACTCTATTTTACTGAAAATGAATCACGAAGTAAAAAACAACAACTCCATAGCTGACCATCCTGCTCCCAAAGCTGCTTCAGGTGAATCGGGAGAAATTATCTGCGCCGTTTCCACCCCTCCGGGCACAGGTGGCATCGCTATTGTCCGTTTGTCGGGTGAAGGTTCGATTGCAATGGCAGACTCGGTCTTTCGATCGCCTGCGGGAAAAAAACTGTCGGAACAAAAAGCTTATACGCTTCATTTCGGGCAAATTATTGAAAACGAAAACGTTCTCGATGAAGTGTTGGTCTCGATTTTTCACGCTCCACATTCGTTTACAGGGGAAGAGTGCATCGAAATCTCCTGTCACGGCTCTATTTATATCCAACAGGAATTAGTGAAATTACTCCTGTCGAAAGGCGCTCGTTTGGCTCTGGCCGGAGAATTTACGCGCCGCGCTTTCCGCAACGGGAAAATGGATTTGAGTCAGGCGGAGGCTGTGGCCGATGTCATTGCCGCCACATCGCAAGCCGCGCACCGATTGTCAATGAATCAGATGCGCGGCGGGTTCGCAAAAGAACTCAACGTGTTGCGCGACCAACTTCTGCAATTCGCATCGTTGATTGAGCTCGAACTCGATTTTTCGGAGGAAGACGTAGCGTTTGCAAACCGTCGGCATCTAAGCGATTTGGCGCAGGAAATAGAATCAGTTCTATCCCGTCTGACAAGCTCTTTCGGCGTGGGAAATGCCATCAAAAACGGTATTCCCGTTGCAATCATCGGCGAAACCAATGCCGGAAAATCCACGTTGCTCAACCTGCTACTCCACGAAGATAAAGCCATCGTGAGCGATATCCACGGCACCACCCGCGACGTTATCGAAGATACGATAAATATAAATGGCGTGATGTTCCGCTTTATTGATACGGCAGGCATCCGCGAAACAAGCGATGCCATCGAATCGATGGGCATCCGCCGCACATTCGATAAGATACAACAGGCTTCTATAGTGCTCTGGTTGATCGATTTGTCCACGCCTGACAGGCAAATCAAAAAATTATCGAAATCCATCATCCCGTCGCTCAAAGGGAAACACACGATTCTTGTGTTCAACAAATCGGATAAACTCAGCCCCGAAGAAATTGCTGCCAAACAACATTTGCTCCCCGATTTAGAAGCCGAACGAATCTTCATCTCCGCCAAACAACGCCGCAATACGGACAAAATACAAGATCTGCTGTTAAACGCAGCCCAAATCCCGCAAGTTGGCAACGAAGATGTCATCGTAACAAATCTCCGACACTACGAAGCCCTAAATCAAGCCCTAACCTCCATACACCGCATTCAGGAAGGTCTCTATAAGGGCATTTCACACGATTTTTTAGCGCAGGACATCCGCGAATGTATGTTTTATATCGGAGAAATAACCGGACAAATATCTACAAATGAAAT
>JAISUH010000030.1 GCA_031272205.1 Dysgonamonadaceae bacterium
GGACGTTCATTTTTTAAAAATGCCGTATTGTTTATTTCGCATTTTTTTACAAATATATTCTCAACACAGTTTTTAGTTAAAAAAATTATTAAAAATTCATTGAAATACAGAGGAATAAAATCAAATTTTGTCGGTACTGTCGTTTGGGGTGATGGTTATAAAGAAATTATGCCCCGTTCAATTTTCAATTCATACGTATTATTGCCGTTTGAATCAGGGAATTATTTTGCAGTGGAAGGATATGATATTTATCTTAAAAGAAAATTCGGTAATTATATGCAGCCGCCACCCGAAAACAAAAGGCAATCAACACATAAATTTGTGGCTTGGTGGAAAGAATAATCAATTTTTTTGTTGATTAGGAAAAAAGATGTATCTTTGCAAACCGTCGTTACCGTAACGGCGGTTACTGAAAGATTTTTGGAAATATGAAATTTTATAACAGGGCATCGGAACTTGCTGAATTGGAAAGAATTAGAAATCTTTCGTTCAACGACCATTCGCGTATGACGGTAGTTACTGGCAGACGGCGAAGCGGGAAAACTATGCTCATTATGAAATCAACGGAAGATACGCCTACGGTTTATCTTTTTGTGAGCAGAAAAAAAGAAGCGACGCTTTGCACTGAATACGCCCAAATCATAGGTAAAACCTTAAGTATTTCTGTTCCTGACGGTTATATTTCGTTTGCCAAACTTTTTGAACGGCTGATGGAAATCGGCGAAACGCACAAGTACAATCTTGTTATTGACGAGTTTCAAGAATTTTTCAACGTCAACGAGTCCATTTTCAGCGACATACAGAATTATTGGGACCAGTATCGCCACCATACAAATGTCAATCTTATTATCAGCGGGTCGGTTTATTCACTGATGCAAAAGATTTTTCAGAACAGCAAAGAGCCGCTTTTCGGACGGGCAGATAATATCATAAAACTGTCGCCTTTTGATTTAACGACCGTAAAATCAATTCTCTACGATTTCAATCCGCAATATACCGCCGACGATTTGCTGGCGTTATACACATTTACCGGCGGAATACCGAAATACGTTGAACTGCTTTGCGATGGCGGAAAACTGAACGTGAAAGGTATGCTCTCGTTTATGATACGCGACAATTCGCCTTTTATCGACGAGGGAAAACATTTGCTGATAGAGGAATTTGGGAAAAATTATTCAACCTATTTTTCAATTTTAAGCGCGATTTCGGGCGGTAAAAACACGCAGCCTGAAATAGAGCAAAGCATTGGTGTAGAGAGCATTGGCGGTCATTTGAAACGCCTGATTGAAGATTATAACATTATAACCCGCGTTCGCCCGATTTTAGCAAAACCCGGAACCACAGCCGTGCGCTACGAAATTCAAGATAATTTTCTGCAATTTTGGTTCAATTATTTCGACCGTTACCGCTCGTTGATAGAAATTAAAAATTTCGATGCCTTGCACGAAATTGTCAAAAACAATTATCCGGCTTATTCAGGTAGCATTTTGGAACGCTATTTTAAGCAACAATTTGCCGAAAGCAAACAGTATGTCGATATTGGTTCATATTGGGAAACAAAAGGCAATCAAAATCAGATAGATATAGTTGCATTGTGTCTTGAAAAACAGAAAGCCGTAGCCGTTGAAGTGAAGCGGCAACGCAAAAATTTCAAACCCGAAGATTTTGCTCGAAAAGTTGAGCATCTGAAAGCAAAAGTTCTTCCCGATTATGATATCAAACAGGTTTGTTTGAGTTTGGAAGATATGTGAAATGTTTTTTGGCTAAATCCCCATAAAAATACCTATATTGAAAATTATTTGCAAAAATCGTCTGTAATACAGAAAAATTCGGTAATTTTGTTTTTAGTAATCAATTGAAAATGTTTAATTGTTTGATTTTCAACTATAAATATAATTAATTCTTTTCAATTATGCAACTTTTTTAAAGCGTGCTTAAACAAAACTCAGGTTATCACAGGCGCAGGCCTGCAAATCATCAAGGCGGCCGCCCTTTCACGCGAAACAGGCCTGTATTTCCGCAACTGTACCGAAAAAAAAATGCTGCATACCGGGCAACACAAATATACAACATGAACATCCATACCTCTCCTTTACTCCGTATCGCATACAGTGTCGATGCCAGCGCTTACCGCGAAGTACCCGGGGGCGTCGTTTATCCCAAAAGCGAAGCGGATATCAAGGAGGTGATTGAAGTCGTCCGCGAAAAAAAAACCCACCTGATTCCACGCGCCGGAGGTACATCCATCGCCGGACAAGTGGTCGGTAGCGGGATTGTGGCGGATGTCAGCCGACATCTGAACAACATCCTTGAAATCAATAAGGAAGAACGTTGGGCAAGACTGCAGCCGGGTGTCGTGCTCGACGAACTTAATATGGCCTGCAAGCCTTACGGACTGTTCTTCAGTCCGGAAACATCGACGAGCAACCGCTGCTGCATCGGGGGGATGTTTGGCAACAATTCCTGCGGTTCTCATTCGCTGATATACGGCAGTACCCGGCATCACGTGCTGGAAGCGCGGGGGATACTTGCCGACGCTACGGCGGAAGATTTCCGAAAATATTCCATCGCGGAACTCGAACAGCGCTTTGGCGAAACATTCTGGGAAAACGATACAGAAAACGTCCCGCTCATCCAAAAAATTTACGCGCAACTCATCCGTTTTGCACTGGACAAAGAAACCGTTGAACGGATTGAACGCAACTATCCCGATAAATCGTTGCGTCGCCGAAGCTGCGGATATGCCATCGATGAGGCGATAGAAGATTTGGCCGATGAAAGCAAGCCTTTGAGGACACGCACGGTCAACCTTTGCAAACTGCTTTGCGGAAGCGAGGGCACCTTGGCTTTCATCACCGAAATAAAAGTTGACCTCGATGCGCTCCCTCTTACAAAAAAAATGGCTTTGTGCATCCATTGCGATACCCTCGAAAAGAGTTATCTTGCCAACCTTGTTTGCCTGCGCCATCAACCGGATGCGGTTGAACTGATCGACGGACATATACTCGAACTCAGCCGACAAAACGGGGCGCAACAAACCAATCGGTTCTTCGTAGAAGGAGAGCCTGCGGGACTTCTTGTTGCGGAACTTTCGGCGGATTCACAAAAAAAATTGGACGAAAAGGCCGCATTCCTCGAAAAAGAACTGACAGAAGGCAACAAAGCCTTAGCCTATTGCTGCACAAGAGTTTACGGCAATGAAATATCCAAAGTATGGAGCCTTCGCAAAGCCGGATTGGGATTATTGAGCGGGATGAAGGGAGACGCCAAGCCCATCGGGGTTATCGAAGATACGGCCGTCGCACCCGAACGCTTGCCCGCATATCTGAAAGAATTTAACGAAATGCTGTCCCAACTTGGCTTGGAATGTGTTTTTTACGGGCATATATCCACCGGCGAGCTGCATTTACGCCCGATTATCAATATGAAGACGGAGGCAGGACGAAAACGCTTTCGGGAAGTGGCATACAAAACCGCTTTGTTGGTCAAAAAACATCGGGGAAGCCTGAGCGGAGAACACGGAGACGGACGCTTGCGCGGAGAATTTATTCCTTTGCTTTACGGCACTGAGACTTACGGTTTGATGTGCGACGTAAAGAAATGCTGGGATGCTCACGGCGTATTCAATACGGGCAAAATAGTGAACACCCCCCCGATGGACGAATGTCTGCGCTTCGAGGTGAATCAGTCGTATGAGATTGAAAAAGAATTGCCATCCGACAAAATGTATTTCAATTGGAAGGCCGCATTCGACGAATGTAAGCTGAAACAGGCTGCCGGCGTAGCTTCGCAAATACGGGCGCTGATGTGCTCCATAGAGCAATGCAACGGCGCCGGAGACTGCCGAAAATCCAATTTGATCGGCGGCACGCTTTGTCCTGCCTACAAGGTGTCTTGCGATGAAACTCAAACCACCAGAGCCCGAGCAAACGTGCTCCGTGAAATCCTTACACGAGGGTGGAACAGCGAAGCGTTTGCCGGAATCGACCGGCACGGCCGGGGGGTGTTTGACATCCCCGAATTGAAAGAGGTTTTAAACTCCTGCTTGGCTTGTAAAGGATGCCGCAGCGAATGTCCGTCGAATGTGGATATGACCCGCCTCCGGGCCGAGTTGTTGCAATGCCTGCACGATGCGAAAGGTATCCCGTTTCGTTCGTTTATGGTCGCACGAATGGCCGCAATAGAGCGTTTCGGCTCTGCGGCGAGGCCACTCTACAACTTTTTTGCCCAATGGGAAGTATCATCATCCCTTATCAAGAGGATATTGAGATTTTCACCCCGGCGGGATATTCCGGCGCTTAGCCGCCACAACATGCGGCAGCTTGTCGAGAAAGAGAACCGGAAAGCCGCAAAGCCGTCGTCCGGGCGTAAAGTCTATCTTTTTGCCGACGAATTTACCAACTATCAGGAAGCTGAATTGGGCTTGACCTTTGCCCGATTGCTGATCGCACTGGGTTATGAAGTGGACATTCCGCAGCATACCGAAAGCGGCAGAGCTGCCCTATCGAAAGGCGATTTGAAGTATGCCGCCCGATGTGCGGCAAAAAACCTGTCGCTTTTGGAACATATCGTCAGCGAGGAGACGCCGCTCGTGGGAATAGAACCCTCCTGCATCTTGTCGTTCCGCGACGAATATCCCGACCTTGTATCGAAGGAAAAACGGGCGTCGGCAAAGATGTTGGCCGAAAATTGCCTGCTCTTCGACGAATTTCTTTCGAGGGAAATGAAAAAAGGATTCATTTCTCCAAAAAATTTCAAGGACACCCCTGTTGAGATATGGCTTCACGGGCATTGCCATCAAAAAGCCCTCGTAGGGATTGAAAAAACCGCAGAGCTGTTGCGCCTTATCCCGAAAGCAGAGGTGCATGTCATCCCAAGCGGTTGTTGCGGCATGGCCGGTTCCTTCGGATACGAAGAGGAACACTACAAAACCTCATTGAAAATCGGCGAAATGATTCTGTTTCCGACCGTCAGAAAGGCCGTATCGCAATCCTCTCCCCAAAAAACCGTTATTGTTGCGGCTCCGGGTACATCGTGCCGGCAACAAATAAAAGACGGAACAGGCATCACAGCCGTGCATCCCGTAGAGATATTATACACATTCACAAAATCATAATTAAATGGAAAATTTTGCACTCATCGGTGCGGCAGGATACATCGCACCCCGCCATATTAAGGCTATTGCCGACACGGGCAACAATCTGTTAGTCGCTTACGACCGCTTCGATAGCGTAGGACGCTTGGACAGCTCCTTCCCCGACTGTTCGTTCTTCACCGAAAACGAACAGTTCGACCGTTTCTGCTACAAGCAGAAGAAAACAGACAATCCGTTGAGTTGGACAGCCATCTGCACACCCAATCATACCCACGACGCCTTTATCCGTTTCGGCCTCCGTTTGGGAACGGACGTGATTTGCGAAAAACCCTTAGTGCTCAATCCTTACAATATCGACAATCTGGTAGAGGTGGAGAAAGAAACCGGACACAAGGCTTATACCATCCTTCAACTCCGGCTGCACGATTCCATCGCCGCACTGAAAAAGAAAGTGGATGAGGGACCAAAAGATAAAATCTATGATGTGGATCTGACCTATATCACCTCGCGCGGAAAATGGTACTATGCTTCATGGAAGGGAGACATACACAAAAGCGGGGGTATCGCAACCAATATAGGCGTACATTTCTACGATATGTTGCAATGGATTTTCGGCCCGGTGAAACAAAATATCGTGCACGTAATGAGTTTCGACCGCGTGGCCGGCTATTTGGAACTGGAGAAAGCCCGCGTACGCTATTTCCTCAGCATCAATGCCGAATGTCTGCCCGAAAACGCCGTGCAGGGAGAGAAGAAAACTTACCGTACGATCAATATCGACGGCAGCGAATTTGAATTTAGCGCCGGCTTTACGGAACTCCACACCAAGAGTTATCGGAAAATACTGGCAGGAGAGGGCTTCCGTATCAGCGAGGCTCGAAACTGCATCCGGATGGTCAGCGACATACGCCATTCCACTCCTGTCGGGTTGAAAGGCGATTATCACCCGTTGGCCAAATGGCCTTTAAGCCCGCATCCCTTCGGATGGGATGAGAAGCGGTAAAAAAACGAGCGAAAATAACGCACAAAAACTTCTCCGGCAAAAGGACAAAATCCCGCACCGGAGAAGTTTTTTTTTAGGATGACCCTCCTAAGGGTTTAAAAAAATGTAGTCTATCTTGCCTTATTACCTGAGATAGTAATCATTGATTTAATTTATCTCGTTAAATAAATCATCAATCCCTTCCGAATCCTGAAACGATTCGTTTTCGTCATACAGACCCGAATAACTGCTTCCCGCACAGGGATTGCCGTATTTTGCAGGTATGTTGAACACCCCGTTGTCTTTTATATTCAGCGAAGTGTCGGCATAAATTTTCTGATAGAACAAACCTTGGATGGGCAGCGCCATGCTGGCGCCCTGTCCGTAGGCCATCCGGTCGAAATGGACGGAGCGGTCTTCGCCTCCCACCCAACAGCCGACAACAATATCGGGGGTGAACGACATGAACCATCCGTCGGAGTTGTTTTGCGTGGTTCCGGTTTTTCCGCCCATCTGCCCTTTCAGGTTGTAGCGTGCGCGAAGACGGCTTCCCGTTCCGCCATCAATCACTCCGCGCAACATGTCGAGCATCTTATAGGTTGTACTTTCCCCAAAAATTTCGGATACGCTGGGTGCGAAAGATTCCAGCACATCCCCGTAAGAATTTTCGATACGGGTTACGAAAACCGGGTCGAGACGGATTCCGCGATTGGCAAATGCCGTATAGCCGCTCGTCATCTCGGAAACCGAGGCTTCGCAAACGCCTAATGCCAAAGAAACCACCGGGTCGATACGGTTTTTCAGTCCGAATGATTTCAACAGCCGGGCAAAGGCATAAGGCGAAAATTGTTTCATCAGGAAAGCCGTAACCCAGTTGCTTGACGCCTGAAGTCCCCATTTTATGGTTACGGGTTCCCCTACCCTGCTTGCTCCGGGATTGTCGGGCGTCCAGGGCACACCCGTTTCGGTAATCAGCGTTTGGGGCTCGTGGATGATTTGGTCGCAGGGCGTCATGCCTTCTTCCATCGCCAAAGTATAGAGAAAAGGTTTGACGGTCGATCCGATCTGGCGTTTCCCGGTACTTACCATATCGTATTTGAAGAAGCGGAAATTGGGCCCGCCCACATAAGCCTTCACATGTCCCGTTACGGGGCTCATAGCCATGAAACCGGTTCGTAAAAACGATTTGTGGTAACGAATGGAATCCCAGGGAGTCATTATCGTATCTATTTCCCCTCCTTTCCACGAAAACACTTTCATGTCGTATTTTTTGTTCTTGAAATCGTTCAGGATTTCGGCGTCTTTCTTCCCTTCTCTTTTAGCAACCCGATAACGATCCGTTTGCTTCATGGCGGTGATCATCAGGTCTTCTACCTTATTTTTTACTTCACTCGAAAAAGGGGCATAGGTCTTTCCCTTTTTTTCATTTTCAAACAAGGGTTGAAGATAGCCTCCCAAGTGTTCCGCAACGGCATCTTCAGCATATTTCTGCATCCGCGAATCAATGGTGGAGTATATCTTCAGACCGTCGGTATAGAGGTTGTAATACGAACCGTCCGGCTTTTTATGCTTGTTGCACCAACCAAACAACGGATTGTTTTCCCACGCGAGGGAATCTTCCACAAAGCGTTGTTCCTGCCAGGATTCGGGGTAATTTTTTCGTTCGGGTTTTTTCGCCATCATCACCATGGCAAGGTATTGCCGGTAATAGGGCGCGGGAACATCGATGTGTTCCGAACGCCTGAAATCCAACTTGATGGGGATCTTTTGCAGCGAGTCGGCCTGTTGTTTTGTCAGATGTCCCGCTTTTCGCATTTGCGCCAACACCACGTCGCGGCGTTCTTTGGTCAGTTTGGTGCGACGAACGGGATTGTACAGCGATGAGTTTTTCAACATTCCAATCAGCATGGCGGCCTCTTCGACCTTCAAATCTTTCGGCTCGATGCCGAAATAGGTGCGGGCGGCCGATTCGATTCCCACCGCGTTGTAATTGAAATCGTATTTATTGAGATAGAGGTTGATGATTTCTTCTTTGGTGTAAAACCGCTCCAACTTGACGGCGATAACCCACTCAATCGGTTTTTGAAAGATGCGTTGGATTTTATTTTTCGCACTTGGAGAGTAGAGCAGTTTGGCCAACTGTTGCGTGATAGTGCTTCCGCCTCCGCTCCCTTTCTGCAATATTCCGGTTTTTACGATTGCGCGTGCCAAGCCCATGGCGTCGATGCCCGAATGGCCGTAAAACCGCTGGTCTTCCGTGGCCACCAATGCCTGCACAAGGTAGGGCGACAGGTCGGAATAGTCCATAAAAATACGGTTTTCTTTGCTCTGCGAATAAGTGAAAAGCAGTTTGTCGTCTGCAGAAACAACTTGCGAAGCATATTTATCGATAGGGTTTTCGAGTTCATTAATCGGAGGCAAATAACCGATTACACCCGTAGAAATCAATAAGAAAACAAGAAGAATGAAAGCTATGCAAAGGCCAAAAAGACGCCACATCCATTTAATGATAAATGCATTTGTTGCGGATTGCGCTTTTGTTGTTTTCCCTTTCGAGGATGCTTTGGTCGTATTTCTCTTATTCATAAAATCTTTTTGAAAATGAATGTCTTTCCTTATTTTCTGTTTTGTTGCAAAAGTAAATAAAAGCGTTGAGATTGAACGACGAAAAGGTATTAAAAATAGTTGTACGGACAAAATTTGTATTTATGAACAAGGGTGAAAGATGGAGGGAAAGCCCTTAAAAAAAGGAAAGGTTGTCTCACGACAACCAATCTTCATTGTTAACCTTAAATCTAATACCATGAAAAACACGATGCAAATATAGCACATTTATGTTTTAGAACATAATTTTTGAGCATAAAAGTTTCGATAAATAACAATATTTAACTAAAACCTGTATTCTGAGGGCTTTTTTTACTTTATTCCACATAAAGGACCAAGCCTTTCAGGTATTCACCTTCGGGATGGAAAATATTGACGGGGTGGTCTTCGGGTTGGGTGAGTTGATGCAGTATTTTTACCTGGCGTCCCGATATGGCGGCGGCGCTAAACACGGCCAAGCGAAATTGTTCTTTCGATATTACCTGCGAACAGGAAAAAGTGAACAATATGCCGCCGGGAGCAATTTTTTGCAAGGCGGCCAAATTCAATTTCTTATAGCCTTGAAGCGCATTATTGATCGCCCCTCGGTGTTTGGCAAACGCGGGAGGGTCGAGAATCATTAAATCGCAGGTCGCGGGTGCCAATTGTTTTAAGTAGCGGAAAGCGTCTTCGGCATAAGCCGCATGGCGGGGTTCTTCCCCAAAATTCAACTTCACGTTTTCTTCGGCTATCATGACGGCTTTTGCAGAGCTGTCCACCGAATGTACCGACTGCGCCCCTCCGCGAAGAGCGTAAACCGAGAAACCGCCCGTGTAACAAAACAGGTTCAACACGCGGCGATTGGATGACAAGCTTTCCAGCAGGCGGCGGTTGTTGCGCTGGTCAACAAAAAAACCGGTTTTCTGCCCTTTCAGCCAATCGATATGAAATTTCAAGCCATTTTCGACAGCGAAAGCATCGGCGTTTTTCCCGCCCAGCAAATAGCCGTCTTCCGGAGAAATATCGGCCTTGAAGGGCAAGGTGCCTTCCGATTTGTAATACACATTTTGAAGCGTATCGGCGGGTATCACTTTTCGCAAAGCGTCCAACAACTGCCATCGCGCTTCGTGCATTCCTACGGAATGTGCCTGTACGACAGCCGTATTGCCGTACATATCGATGATGAGTCCGGGCAAACCGTCGCCTTCGCCGTGAACCAAACGACAGGTGTTGTTCGACGGATTGACCAATCCCAAAGCAAGCCGCATGGAATATGCGTCGGAAAGCCGTTTCTCAAAAAAACGGGCGTCGATGGTCTCGTCGCTGAACGACAATATCCGCACCGCGATGCTCCCGATTTGGAAATGCCCTACTCCCAGAAACGCGCCTTCGTGAGAAACAACACGGACGATGTCTCCTTCGCGCAAATGATCGGGCTTTTGGGCTACCGCACCCGAAAAAACCCAGGGGTGAAAACGTTTGAGAGATTCGTCTTTCTTCGGATGAAGGATGATTTGCGGCATTGCGGTCATATTATAAAGCGACTTTAAGAGCATTCAGGTGATTGTAGATACGAAGGCAAGCCCATGCGTCAATGGCGGCATAGGCCTGCTGCGCGGGCGTGAGATGGGGGGCTTCCCAATTAGAAAGCCGCTGGTTCTTCGAGAGTTTTTTTCCAAAAACCAGCGCATAAATCTTTTGAAGGCTAAGATCTTCGATATCGAATTGCTTGACAAAGGATTGCAAATCCAAAAAGTTGTTGGGCGATGTTGTCGAGCGTTTGCGGATAGCGGCAAAATCGTCGCGCAACGAAAGCCCTATTTTTTGTATGTCGGCGTTACAGATGATAGCGTCAAGCGCATCGGGATAGCCTATTTTATTGAGTCTGAACAGGAAACAGGTGTCGTCGGTGGACAGCTGCAAGAGGGCGACTTTGTGGATTACGCCTCTTTGAAAAGCGGGTTTGGTTTCCGTATCGAATCCTATCATCGAAAAAGCAGAAAGGTAATCCACCGCGGGCTGTACTCCGGCCGCATTGTCAACCACAATTATTCTTCCCGGAAAGGTTTCGAGCGGCAACTCGGCAATCTGTTCTTTGTCGATTTTCATAACCAAAAGCCTCCTTCGTTTTCATTATCGGCAGGATATTCGTCTCCGGTATTTTCGGCATACAACAATGTGTGC
This sequence comes from Dysgonamonadaceae bacterium, assembly GCA_031272205.1. Classification (GTDB taxonomy): domain Bacteria; phylum Bacteroidota; class Bacteroidia; order Bacteroidales; family Dysgonomonadaceae; genus JAISUH01. Next base: position 10,845 of record JAISUH010000030.1, read on the forward strand.
ACCGGCCGAAGAACATTGACGAGCTTTTGCCCCCAATAATTTTTAAAGTTCTCCGTTACGACGGCTAAAGCTTCGAGCATCCGATCGGCCATTTCATATTGGTAAACCGAGACAAAATTGCGCAGATCCTGATAAATATCGGCAATGTTTTCCGAAACGGAAGCAGAGACCGGGGTGTCGCTGTATTTCATGTCATCGACAAAAACATCAAGGTAAACGTCATCCCCTCCCATAATGGATGCAACCTTTCCCGCCACGCAGACATAATCTTCTTCGCGCACAAAAGTTTCGGCCGGAGCTTCGTCCACAGCAATTGTTTCGGGGAGCAACGCTGCTTTCAGATAAAGCATCGGCAAAAGACGGGACATTTTTATCAGCCATTCTCTACGGGCGACAGCCTCCTCACTTTCGAGCATGGCGCAAAATTCAACCCCGACCGTTACGAAATCGATAACCGGTTTGGAATAAACTATATCTGTATCTGCACTCGACATTGAACTTTCGTTTTTTCAACCATAAAATTGGGGAAAGGGGATAAGTTGATCCCACATTTTCATACAAAACGAGATTTCCCGATGCAAAAGTACGCAATATTTCTTTATTTTCCATCTTCTTTGCGATAGACGATTTTTTTTTATTGTCAAGCCCGTTTATTGAATATTCGAAATATCTTACTATCTTTGTGCAGGTAACAATCAAAACGAAAATAAAATATGAAAAATTTCAAGCACATTCTATGGGTCGCGCTTATCGGCACCGTTGCGTTGTCGAGTTGCGGCTACAACACAATGGTGGAAAAACAGGAGGCCGTAACCTCGCAGTGGGGCAATGTGCAAAACGCCTATCAGCGTCGAGCCGATCTTATTCCCAATTTAGTCGCTACGGTCAAAGGTTATGCCACCCACGAACAGGAAACGTTTACGCAAGTAACCGAGGCTCGTGCGAAAGCCACACAGATGAATATCAGCGCCGATGACCTCTCGGAAGAAAAAATCAAACAATACCAGCAGGCGCAAGGCGAATTGAGCCAAGCCTTGGGACGCTTGCTACTCATACAGGAAAATTATCCCGAACTGAAAGCCAACCAGAATTTCCTCTCCTTACAGGACGAACTGGCAGGAACCGAAAACCGCATTTCGGTCGAAAGGAACAAGTTCAACGAAACCACGCAAGATTACAACCAGTATATCCGCAAATTTCCGCAAGTCATTTACGCCGGGTGGTTCGATTTTAAGACGAAAGCCTATTTTGAGGCTTCGCAAGAAGCCCAATCCGCTCCCAAAGTGCAATTCTAAGGGCTTGTAATATTACGCCGATGCTGAATAGCGAAGAAATAAAGCGCGTGAAGAAATCTATTTCGGATGCCGAGAAACAAACATCGGGCGAAATCCGCGTGTATGTGGCGAAACATTGCGGAGGCGATCCGATGAATGTTGCCCTGAACAAATTTCATTCGCTAAAAATGTACCGTACACATCTCCGCAATGCCGTGTTGATCTACGTTTGCCCAAGCGAACGCAAGGCCGCTATCGTGGGCGATGAAGGCATCCACAGTCGGGTAAAACCCCATTTTTGGGACGAAGCGTTGTACGAAATGATGTCGCATTTCCGACACGGCGATATGGTCTCCGGCATTTGTGGCGGAGTGGCCGTCGTTGGCGATTTAATCAAAGAAAAGTATCCCTGTTTGGAGGATGACGTAAACGAATTGAGCGATGAGGTTATTGTGGAAGATGAAGCGTGATGTCCTGTGGGCGTTTTTTTTGCTCCTTTCGGCGGGAATATCGGCGCAAGACATTCCCGACCCGATGTCGCCGCCCCGATTGGTAAACGATTTCGCGAATATTTTTTCGGGAACCGAGAAAGGATCTCTTGAATCGAAACTTTTGGCGTATAACGATTCCACCTCTACGCAGATTTATGTGGTAACAGTCAATGACCTTGGCGGTTACCCCGTATCGGATTACGCATTTAAGCTGGGCGAAAAATGGGGCATCGGGCAGAAAGACAAAGACAACGGAGCGGTTATCCTCATCAAACCGAAAACATCCGATAGCCGCGGACAGGCGTTTATTGCTGTCGGATACGGCTTGGAAGCCAGCCTCAACGATGCTTTCGTCGGACGTATCGTCCGCGACGCCATGATTCCGTATTTTCAGAACAACGATTATTTTGGCGGCGCAAACGCGGCTGCTGATGCCATCATCGCGCGACTTTCCGGACAGTTCGCCGCCGACGAAGAGGATGATGAGTTGAGCATGGGACAAATTCTCACTCTTATTATTGTATTGATTATCATCCTTGTCCTCTTGAATATATTCTTCGGAAAGGGGGGCGACCAAAATATCGGCAGCGGACAAAACCGGGGCAACCGCAGCATCTTTTTTCCGCCGGTTAACGGCGGAAGCAATTGGGGCGGCGGTTGGAGCAGTGGCGGCGGCTTCGGCGGAGGTGGCGGCTTCGGCGGAGGAGGAGGAGGAAGCTTTGGCGGAGGCGGCGCCGGAGGAAGTTGGTAATAAACAAACAAACAAAATTCCCTATCGTTTTGCAGAACAACGGTCAACTAATCAGTATTATCGGGCCAACGGCAAGCGGAAAAACGGCTTTTGCCGCACAGTTGGCCGCTGTGCTCGACGGCGAAATCATCAGCGGCGATTCACGGCAAATCTATCGGGGAATGGACATCGGCACGGGGAAAGATTTATCCGATTACACGATCAACGGGAAACAAATCCCATATCATTTAATCGATATCCGCAACGCGGGCGACAAATACACCCTTTTTCATTTCCAGCACGATTTTCACAAAGCCTATCAAGACATCCTTTCACGCGCTAAAACGCCCGTTTTGTGCGGAGGAACAGGCCTTTACATTGAATCGGTGCTGAAAGGCTACCGCTTGCCGGACGTTCCCGAAAATCCACCCTTGCGGAAAGAGCTGGAACACAAATCGCTCCCGGAGCTGACGGAAATTTTGAACCGCTACAAAACCCTGCACAACACCACCGACACCGATACCAAAAAACGGGCGATCCGCGCCATCGAAATTGCGGATTTTCAATCGAAACAAGATACAGAAATACGTGATTATGAGCCTATTGACAGCCTTATCATCGGGATAAACATCGACCGTGAAGCACGCCGCGAAAAAATATCTTCGCGCCTTAAAAAAAGATTGGACGAAGGTATGGTCGAAGAGGTGAAAATGTTGATCGATAGCGGCGTTCAGCCCGATGATTTAATCTATTACGGATTGGAATATAAGTTTGTTACGCTCTACGTCATAGGGAAACTCACCTTCGCCGAAATGTTTTCCCAACTCGAAATCGCCATCCACCAATTCGCAAAGCGTCAGATGACATGGTTCAGAGGCATGGAGCGGCGCGGATTCACGATTCATTGGCTCGACGCTTCACTGCCGATGGAAGAAAAAATAGAAAAGAGCTTCGCTTGGATAAGAAAATCACAATAAAAATCGTACTTTTGTACCCGGAAGAAAACGGATGCCGTTTGCCGCCTCCGTTTGTCGATTGCCATTGAAGTTTTTTAGTAAAATATCTTACAAACAATGATTAAAGGAACTTTTCCCGTTGATAAATTCAACCGATTGGATACCCCGTTTTATTATTACGACATCGCGCTTTTGAGAAGAACGCTCGAAACCATCAGTAACGAAGTCAAAGACAAAAACTACCACATCCATTATGCGGTGAAAGCCAATGCCAACCCGCGGATTTTAAAAGAAATCGCAGCCTTCGGATTTGGCGCCGACTGCGTGAGCGGGAATGAAATCCTGCGTGCCCTCGAATGTGGCTTCCCCGCGTCGAAAATCGCTTTTGCGGGCGTCGGCAAAACCGATAAGGAAATTGAAATCGGGTTGGACAACCGCATTTTTTGCTTCAACGTGGAGTCGCTGCCCGAAATGGAAGCTATTGCGGCTTTGGCCTCGAAGAAAAATACGACAGCGAAAGTCGCTTTCCGCATCAATCCCAATATCGATGCGCACACGCACAAATACATCACAACGGGACTGAACGAAAACAAGTTCGGAATCAACGAACAGGATTTGCCGGCCGCCATTGAGCTTGTCCGAAGCCACAATTCGTTGGAACTGATTGGGATGCACTTCCACATCGGCTCGCAGATTACCGATTTGTCGGCTTTCGAAAATCTTTGCGTGAAAGCGCTCGATTTACAGCATTGGTTCGAAGAACAGGGTGTTGCGCTGCAACTGATCAACGTCGGCGGCGGATTGGGCATCAATTACCAGCACCCAAACCATTGCCCTATAGCTGATTTTGAGTCGTATTTCCGCCTTTTCGATAAATATTTGAAATTGAAAAACGGGCAGTCGCTCCATTTCGAGTTGGGACGTTCGGTGGTGGCGCCTTGCGGTTCGCTCGTTACACGGGCAACATACATAAAAAAAGGCGTGAACAAAAATTTCCTGATCGTAGATGCGGGCATGACCGATTTGATTCGTCCGGCCTTGTATCAGGCCTTCCATCATATCGAAAACATTTCATCCGAAACCGAAATTGAGAATTACGATGTGGTAGGCCCAATCTGCGAATCGAGCGATGTTTTCGGCAAAGATGTTCCGTTGAATCGCGCAAAACGCGGCGATTTTGTGGCGCTCCGTTCGGCCGGAGCTTACGGCGAGATTATGGCCTCGCAATACAACTGCCGCAATCTGCCCGAATCCTATTTTTCCGATACGCTTTAAAAAATCACCCTCATATTCAGTTTAATTATGGACATTTCTGTTTCGTCGTTGCTCGATTTCACCCTTAGGGATTGGATTTTGGGGGGAATCATACTCCTGTTTTTCCTCATACAGTTCCTGTTCTATTTTTTCCTCTACCGAAAACCCTGCCGATATGAATCGAAAAGGGTGAAAGAACTGATTTCCGACGACGAGTTGCCTCCCGTTTCGGTGGTTATCGTGTCCAAAAACGAATCGGAAGAACTGATGCTGAACCTGCCTTATGTCTTGAATCAGGATTATCCTAATTTTGAGGTAGTGGTGGTAAACAGCGGCTCTACCGACGATACGGATATGGTTTTGAAAGGATTGGAACAACAATACAAAAACCTTTACCATACCTATATACCCGCCGAAGCCGAAAGCGCCAACGAAAAAAAATTGGCCTTGACCGTCGGTATTAAAGCGGCAAAAAACGAGATCCTGCTCTTCACCGAAGCGTATTGCAAACCCTCTTCGAATCGTTGGATAAGGGAATTTGCGCCGTTGTTTTTGAAAGGGAAAGATGTGGCGCTGGGCTTCTGCAAATTGGAAATTGCCAAGAACCTGCCGATGCGGAAATTCATCCTCTACGATAACCTGATTCAAGGCCTGAAATACCTTTCCATGGCTCTCGCAGGCAAACCCTTTATGGGAATCGGCCGAAATATGGCCTACCGTAAAAAACTGTTTTTCGAAAACAAAGGATTTTCTTCGATTTTGAATATCGACGACGGCGAAGACGATTTGTTTATCAATCGTATTGTCAAAAAACGAAAGACAGGCGTGGCTATCTCTCCCGACAGCATGGTCTCAACATCCAGCGTCGATAGCTTCACCACTTGGCGGGCGCTAAAATCCAAATACCTCTATACGAAGCAATTTTACAGAGGGTTTAAGTCTTTCCTCTTTGGATGGGAAACCTTTTCGAAGTACGCCTTTTATCTTGCCGTTATTTGCGCCGTTGGGCTCTACTTTGTTTTCAAATCCACCTTGTTGATTCCTGCCACGGCATTGTTGCTCCTCTTAGTGAGGTATGCCTTCCAACTGATCATCATCAATAAGGAAAGTCGCCTGTTCGAAGCCGGAAGATACCACATCGATTTGTTTTTGCTTGATTTGTTCCAACCCATCAACAACCTGAAATTCAAGCGATATGCCAACAAACGCAACCGCATGAAAAGATAACAGGCGCGTGCCGACCTGTTTTGCCGTCTTTTTCACTGCCATCCAAAGCCATACTGCCTTTTTGTCATATTAAATTTTAAATGGAATACCTCTGGGGTTAAATGGGGTTAATCCGCTAATTTCTTTGGTTAAAAGAGATGAAAACACCTGTATCCGGTGAACCATTGTATGTTTTTTGTATATATATTTGAAACCGAAAAATGTTAAATCGATAACTAATTAATTTGACAAATAATGATGAATGCAACAAAAATCAAAAACGGGTTGAGCATCTTTGCAGTTGCAATACTCAGCTCATTGATAACCATTTATGGTTATACCTATTTCAACGGAAATAAGAACGTGTTTAAGAATAGCGCTCCCGGCGAACTTTCAAGCGGGGAGTATGGCCACTCTTTCGATCAAGACAAAAACCTGCATTTGGCAAGTATGACAACCACCGACGGTTATCCCGATTTCACGGAAGCCGCCGAAAAATCGGTTCACGGTGTAGTTCACGTAAAGACAAAAACCGTGAGACAAGAACAATACGCCGACCCGTTTGACTTCCTGTTTGGATTTGGAGACCGGGGATACGGCTACGGACAACCCCGCGAACAAGTGGGCTTCGGTTCGGGTGTCATCATCTCCAAAGACGGGTACATTATCACCAATAACCACGTGGTGGAAAACGCCAACGAAGTCTCGGTTACGCTGAACGACGAACGCGAGTTTACCGCCAAGATTGTGGGCGCCGATCCCCAATCGGATATTGCGCTGCTGAAGATAGACGACAAGAACGATTTTCCCTACCTTACTTTTGGCAATTCCGACGATTTGAAAGTAGGCGAATGGGTATTGGCCGTAGGCAACCCGTTCAATCTGACTTCTACGGTAACCGCCGGTATCGTAAGCGCGAAAAACCGCGCCAATGTAGTCAGCAACAATTTGGGCATACAATCGTTCATTCAGATTGATGCCGCAGTGAATCCGGGAAACAGCGGGGGAGCGTTGGTAAATACCCGCGGCGAATTGGTCGGTATAAACACGGCCATCTATTCCCAAACCGGTAATTTTGCCGGATACGCTTTCGCCGTCCCCATTTCCATCGCCGGAAAAGTAGCGGCCGACTTGAAGCAATACGGTAAAGTGCAACGCGCTTTGCTCGGTATTCAGGCCGCCAATATTCAGGCCTTAGAACGGCAAAACCCCGAAAGAGCCAAAGAATTGGCGAAAATCAAAGGCGTAGTCATCGAAGATTTTGCCGACAGAAGTTCGGCCAAAGCCGCCGGAATGGAAAAAGGCGACGTGATTAAATCCATCAACGATGTAGCCATCAACAATTTCGCACAATTGCAAAATCAACTGAACCGCTATCGCCCCGGCGATAAAGTTAAAGTTGGCGTGGACCGAAACGGAAGCTCAAAAACCTTCACTGTGGAACTGAAAAACGACGAGGGAAATACCGAAATAACCAAATCGTCCGATTCCGTAAAATCGTTGGGCGCCAAGTTCAAAGAGATTCCTTCGGGCCGAAAACAGCAACTGGGCATCAGCAGCGGCCTCGAAGTAGAAAGTGTGGAAAGCAACGGACTGTTCCGCAAAAACGGAATCAATAAAGGCTTTATCGTGTTGCGAATCAATAATACGCCCGTGAACAGCGAAAGCGACGTTACAAATATCATCTCCGCCGTCAGCCGCAGCAGTCAGGACAAAGTAGCTCTGATTGCCGGATTCTATCCCAACGGACGTACACAGTATATTGCCATTGATTTGTCGCAGCAATAATTACGAAAAACATTCTCGTTAAGTATTATTAACGGGTTGCGCATAACAAAATTATACGTTCGTGCGTTTTGTAATGCAAAGGGTTCGGCAATATGCCGCATCCTTTGCTTTGCATTATGCCCTTGCAAGTCATATTTTTTTCTCTATAAATAAAAAAAAATGATTACTTTTGCAGCCCGAAAATGAGAGACAGTAAAAACAGAAGGAAGATAAATGAGACAATTAAAGATTACAAAATCTATAACTAATCGCGAAAGCGCCTCTTTGGACAAATACCTGCAGGAAATTGGCCGCGAAGACCTCATCACTGTTGAGGAAGAAGTGGAATTGGCCCAGGCCATAAAAAAAGGAGACCGTCGGGCGCTCGAAAAACTCACGAGAGCCAATTTGCGATTTGTGGTATCGGTAGCTAAACAATATCAGAACCAAGGGCTTAGTTTGCCTGACTTGATCAACGAAGGCAATCTGGGCTTGATTAAAGCCGCCGAAAAATTCGATGAAACCCGAGGATTCAAATTCATCAGCTACGCCGTATGGTGGATACGCCAATCCATTCTTCAAGCCTTAGCCGAACAGTCGCGAATTGTACGCCTGCCTTTGAATCAAGTGGGATCGCTAAATAAAATAAGCAAAGCGTTCCAGAAATTCGAACAGGAAAACGAACGGCGGCCATCGGCCGAAGAATTGGCTCAGGAGCTCGATTTATCGGTGGACAAAGTAACCGATTCGCTTAAAGTGTCGGGACGGCACATTTCTATGGACGCACCCTTTGTGGAAGGAGAAGACAACAGCCTGCTCGACGTGTTGGTAAATGACGATGCTCCCGTTGCCGACCGCACCTTAATCAATGAGTCGCTGCAGAAAGAAATCGACCGCGCTCTCTCCACATTGACCGAACGCGAAAGCGACATCATCAAAATGTTCTTCGGGATAGGCCATCAAGAGATGACATTGGAAGAAATCGGCGATAAATTTCAACTCACGCGAGAGCGCGTGCGCCAAATCAAAGAAAAAGCCATTCGTCGGCTCAGGCAAGATTCCCGAAGCAAACTCCTGAAAAGTTACTTGGGATAAGGCGCTCTGTTAGATTTTTTTGCCTGAAAATCGGGAAAAATTTCCATAAAGTGAGATTTTCGCAATTTTTTTTCGAAAAAATCGCGATTATATAAATTTAAGGTATATCTTTGTAATCCGAATCGAAAAAGCAATTGCTTCAATGAGGGATAGTAACAATTTATTTTATCCGCTGTTGAACTTTTGCCGACGATGAGTGTTTCTATATAGGAAAAAAGTCTCTTATATAGAAGTATATAAACTGAATTTTTTAAAATTATCGAGTTATTGTATAAAAAGAACATGTTTAATTAGAATTTAAATTTATGAAAAAGTTAAGTTTACTTTTTATGTTTGCTCTTGTTGCGATTGGATTAAGCGCACAAGAAGTTCAGAACGTTTCGAACGGTACTGTGTATCTGAGAGACAAAGCCAGCGATCATTGGTATATTGGGCTTGGTGGTGGAACAAATCTTTATTTCACCAAAGCTGAAAACGATGCCGGTGCTTCTATTGGCGATCGTCTCGGATGGAATGGCCAAATTGAAATTGGCAGATGGCAATCTCCTGTTTGGGGTGCCCGTTTGGTAATTGACGGTGGTTTAATCAAGCACGTGGCTTCCCAGCCTCTTGATGCATTAGCCGGAAAAGATCAAAATTGGGTTGCAGGTCATGTAGATTTGCTCTACAATTTGAACAACGCCGCTGTAGGTTACAACCCCGACAGAGTATGGAACTTGATTCCTTATGTTGGTGTGGGTTATGCTTACGGATTGGAAGATTGGAAAAAACCCGCCGGTTCCAGTTCGTTCTTCAAAGGACAGAACCAATCGCTCACATGGAATGCCGGTTTGATCAACAATTTCCAGATCACCAAAGGTTTCGCCCTTTTCATCGAATTGGGTTATCGCGTACTCCAAGAATCGTTTGATTATTCTTCAAAAGATCCCGATTATGAATGGGACGGCTTGATCACCGGAGTTGCAGGTCTTAAATTTGGTCTCGGCGGAAAACAGGAATTTACTCCGGCCGAATTGATGGACTACAACCTGATCAACGACTTGAACAGCCAGATCAACAGACTGCGTGCAGAAAACGACGAGTTGAGCAAACGTCCGATTTCTTGCCCCGATTGTCCTGAAGTTGTTGCTCCTGTTGCTGAAGAAAACGTTTACGTTCCTAACGTAGTATTCTTCCGCCTCAACTCTTACAAGATTGATAAGGGTCAACAAATCAACATCTACAACACGGCTGAATATTTGAAATCTCATCCGAATGCAACGGTTAAAATTGTTGCTTATGCCGACAGACAAACCGGTAATCCCAAGTACAATCTCGCTCTTTCCGAAAAACGCGCTAAAGCCGTTGCTAAAGCTTTGACCAGCGAATACGGAATTCCCGAAAGCCGCGTATCTGTTGAATGGAAGGGTGATACTGAACAGCCTTACGCTCAAAACGACTGGAACCGTGTAGCAATCTTCTTCGCTGACTAAGATTCGCCCACAGGTAAAAATAAAAAAAACGTCCCAAGTTTGGGGCGTTTTTTTTTGTGCGTCAGCACGGGAAAAAGAAATACGGGAATTTATTCTTTCACATATATCCTTTTCACACGGGGGGATACGGAAGTGAGAATTTCATAAGGAATCGTTCCGATACTTTTAGCTAATTCGATAACCGACAGTTGTTCTCCGAATACAATCACTTCGTCCCCCTCGGCTGCTTCGATATCGCTAACGTCTATCATACACAAATCCATACACACATTGCCCACGATTGGGGCAAATTTCCCATTGATAAGCACTTTCCCTCTCCTGTTGCCGAATTGGCGATCCAAACCATCGGCATAACCGATGCGGATGGTCGCTATCCGTGCATCTTTATCCAACTCTTCTTTGCGTCCGTAACCCACGGTTTCCCTGCTTCGGATTTCCTTTATCTGCAAGATGGTCGTTTTCAGTGTACAGACATTTCTCAAGCCGCCCAATCCGCTGGCGCTTACCCCATACAACCCGATGCCCAAACGCACCATATCCCATTGATCGTTCGGAAAACGCTCTATGCCGGCCGAATTGAGGATGTGCTTGCTGATGGGATAACCCAAGCCCGTTTCGATCTCGCAGGCCGTTTGTTTGAGCAAGGCTATTTGCTTTTCGGTAAAATCATCGAAAATCCAACTTTCGCTGGCCGCCAAATGCGAAAATACCGACTCAACCCTAAGACTTTTCTGCGATTGAAGAATGTCTGCCAGTTCCCCTGTCTGCTGTGGTAAAAAACCCAAGCGGTGCATACCGGTATCTATTTTCAAATGAACGGGATAGTTGGTAACACCATGTCTCTCAGCCTCTTTGACAAAAGCGTTCAGAATCCGGAAATTGTAAATTTCGGGTTCCAAATCGTTGGTGTATAACTCTTCGAAGGCATAAACTTCGGGATTGAGCACGATAATGGGTAGCGTTATGCCCTGCTTTCGCAAACTGATGCCCTCCTCGGCGACAGCTACCGCCAAATAGTCGCAGCGATGGTATTGCAGCGTTTTGGCAATTTCGTCGGCCCCTCCGCCGTAAGCATTGGCTTTCACCATGCAAATCAGCTTGACATTAGGGGAAAGTTTCGATTTGTAGAAATTGAAATTATGAACCACCGCATCCAAATCCACTTCCAAAACCGTTTCGTGCGTGCGTTCCTCTATCAAAGCGTTAATGCGTTCGAAATTGAATTTACGTGCGCCTTTCAGCAAGATTAATTCGTTGTGGAAGGATTTCCATCGCTTGGATGCGATAAAATCGTCGGTAGATGGGTAAAATTCTTTTTCAATATTGAAAACTTCGGCATAAGCCGATAGGTCTGTCCCGATGCCGATAATTTTCTCCACTCCGCTCTCTTTCACCATTTCAGCCACTTTTTTGTAAAGCAGTTTGGGCATCAGTCCGGTTTGGAGAATATCGGAAAGGATGAGCGTTTTCGTCAAAGACGACGAAATTCGGCGTTGTTCTTGGAAATCGAGCGAAATCCGTATTGAATTGAAATCGGAATTGTACGAATCGTTGATGACGATGCAGCCGTTTTTCCCTTTCCTCACATCAAGGCGCATGGCAACCGACTCCAATTTCGCCATTCGTTCCGAAATCCGATCCGGCATATAGCGCAGGTATAGCATTGTAGCCAAGCAAGTTATGGCATTTTCGACAGATGCGTTGTCGGTAAACGGAATTTCGATGGCGCTGTCGATTTGCAGGAATGAATAATGGATGAGGGATGAATTGTTTTTCTGCTCAATTTTTGAGATAAACAAGGGGGCGTCCCGATGACGCTTCGACCACGAGAATGTTTTCTGCGAAAGAATCATTTGTTCCATGCACTGGGCGGCAATTTCGTCGTCTTCGTTGAAGATGATGATGTCGCAATTGGCAAACAATTCCAGTTTCTCCATACCTTTTTGCTGCATGGAGGTGAAATTTTCCTGATGAGCCTCTCCCAATTTGGTTAAAATACCGATGGTCGGACGAACGACGGGTTCCAATTTCTCCATTTCGTCGGGCATGGAGATGCCGGCTTCAAAAATGCCGAGCGTGGCAGTCTCATCGAGTTGCCACACCGAAAGCGGCACGCCGATTTGCGAATTGTAGCTGCGGGGCGAACGAACGATATTGAAATCGTCCTGCAACAACTGATAGAGCCATTCTTTCACAACCGTTTTACCGTTGCTCCCCGTTATGCCGATAATGGGAATATTGAAATGGGAACGGTGATAGGCCGCTATTTTTTGCAAGGCTAACAAAGGGTTTTTCACCACCAAAAAATTCACCCCGTCATATTGTTGCCATTCCGGGAATATTTTTTCCACCACAAAATTGCGGACTCCCGCCGCGAGAAGGCCGGAAACGAAGATATGGGCATCGTTGTTCTTTGTTTTCAACGCAAAGAAAAGCGTTTTGTCCGGGTTTGTCAGTTTCCGGCTGTCGGTAAGGAGAATCGTAATTTCCGTATCATTCCTTTCCGGACTGTTAGCGCCAATTACTTTGGCTATTTCCGATATTTTGTATTGCATAGAGGTTCAACGGTTTAAAGGGTTTCGAGTAACTGTGCTGCGGATTTGATTTCTTTTGAGCAGTCTGTATTTGGATGTTTCGCCGCAAAATTTTCTATCCTGCCGATCATTTGCAACAAAAAATTGCGGTATTCCGTGCTGCCGATATTTCGCGGCCGGTGCGCCAATGCGCGGTGGATTTTTTGCCATTCGTCGATTATTTTTTGCGTTTCTTCGCAAAAATACGTTTCGCAAAACCGTGTCCAAAGATACGCTACGGCCGTACCGGAGGGGTGCATCATGTCCTCGGCATAGAAACGATAATCACGCAACTCGTCCATCACAATTTCGTAAGCCGGAAAATAATGAACGCTGTCTTGAAATTCCGATTGCAGCGTATCGACAGCCACGTGCAACATGGATTTGCTCACTTGATTTTCGTGCGCCCCGTCTTTCCAATGCCGAACCGGGCTGACGGTGAAAACAATTTTCACATCCGGATTGAGCGCCTGCAAGCGGCGAATCAGCGGAGACCACACTCCGACAATATCGTCAATCGTCAATCTCGAACGGGAGAACATTGCTTCGGGGAATTTGTGGCAATTCCCGACGACCGCTCCCGATTGCGCCAACCGATACACATAAGCCGTGCCAAAGGTAACGAGGAAAAGGTCTGTCTGTCCGATTTCTTCGGCAGCGGCCAAAAATCGTTGAGAAATATTTGACAAACAGTCCTCTTCTGTTTCTGCAGAAAACACCCCATGGTGCAGAAAACTGTGGAACAATCCGTCGCGGAAAACCAAGTCATCCTCCGCGAATGCATCCCTGTTTAAAAGGCGGTTTATCGCGGTGGTTATCGACAACGGATTGTAAAGAATCCCAAAGGGATTCACATCGGCATGAAACTTATTATCGACCAACAAGCAACCGATATTCTCCGCGAAGCACGAGCCGAAAAGCATCATCCGCGTATTGTGGCTGATGGAAAGGGCTGATTTGGGGATGGAGATCTGTGTCCTGAAATCCATTGTTCGTTATTTTTACTACAAATTTAACACAAAACAAACGAGAATGTCGAATTGCAAGGTTTATATTTTGTGAAATATTGCTTTTTGACCTTGCGGCAGGAATCTGACCAACAAAAAAACCGGACAAGGCTCTCTTATCCGGTTCCGATATGAATTGAAAATCCTAAATTGAGATTACAAATTGGGATTGACGGTACTCCATTGATCGATAGAAGGGATGGTGCCCATTGCGATAACTTCGTCGCGAAGCGTAGTCAGGTGGGCATAGCTCTGTTTCAATTCGGCCAATTCTTCGGGCGTGCCTTTGATTTCGCCGTAAGAAACACCGTTTTTATCGATGCTTGTTTCCATCGCCATCATGATGTGTTCGAATCCTTGGCTGTTTACGTAGCAACCGGCCGGCCAGCGGAATTTTTCGCCACCCATCGCGGCGCGAATCATTTCAACCGAGACGTAAGCGGGGCTCTGGAACGACGAGCGGCCGCGAAGCTTGATGATGTTTGCACCGCCTTTGGTTACACGAACTTTCAGATCAGCCCATGCTTCGTTTGTCAGCGCGGGCGTGCCGATGAGATCGGTCAAGGGTTTTCCATCCACTTTGGCAGTAGAAGCAAAAACGGCCATCTGTTCGCCGTGCCCTCCATAAGTGCGGGTGTTGGTCACTTTACTTTGCTCGATGCCGAAATGTTTTGCCAATTCGCTCTGCAAACGAGTGCTGTCTAAAGCGGCCAAAGTGGTTACCTGAGAAGGTTTCAGACCCGAATAAATCAAAGCGACCAAACCGGTGATATCGGCCGGGTTGAAAATAATCGTCAAGTGCCTCAGATCGGGGCAATAAGCCTTGATATCTTTTCCGAGTTGGGCTGCAATTTCGGCATTGCCTTTGAGAAGATCCTCGCGGGTCATCCCGTCTTTGCGCGGAGCGCCGCCCGAAGAAATCATGTATTTCGTTCCGGTGAACGCTTCTTTCACGTCGGTAGAGAACGTGAAATGGATGCCTTCGAAACCGCAGTGGCGCATTTCTTCAACAACACCTTCCAATCCGGATGCGAACGGATCGTACAAGCAAATGTTGGGAGTTAATTTCATCATGGCGGCAGTCTGCGCCATGTTTGAACCAATCATTCCGGCAGCGCCGACGATGGTTAATTTGTCATTAGTTAAAAAGCTCATATTGTATTATTATATATAAAAGTAAATTCCTTTTTAAACGCCTCCAAAAGTACAAAATGTTATCGAGACCGCCCAATGTCGGCCGTAAATAATCTCTTAAAAAAGACAAACAGGACGAAAGCGGCGAATTTTCGGGGGCAAGGCTTTTGAAAATATCAATGAAAACCAAGGATACAATCACCATTCAACCCTATTATGGGGTTGTATTTGCGGGCGCTTTATTTTCCTATTGATATGTATCCCCTGAACAGAGATAATTTCCCCCAACATTAGAACTCCACTGTATAAACGGTAATTATTACCTCAATAATCTCATTTTCAGACGGAACGGAATCGACAGAGCATTATCGAGACCTTTGGTTTTTTCTGTACTGTGTAACGACATCAATGTCAATGATATGCTTAAACTTTTCAATTCCAACCTGAAAACTACCGAAAATTATTTAGCATCGTTTGAAAAAGAAGAACGGATTAAAAATGCGGCGTTTTTAACAAATTTCGGGGAGTAATTTGGTTATGTCGCAAAAATCGGCTACTTTTGTGACGAAAATTCCGAAAAAACACGTATTTTTCGGAAAAAATAAAAAAGCAAATCATTATGCAAAGTATTGAAGATAAGGTTTTTACTAAAATAAAATACAGCGGAAAGGGTAAGATATACTTCTCTGCTGATTTCGCCAAATGCGGAACGCCTGAATCCGTAACGAAAGCG